>CAZJTF010000232.1:0-11396 GCA_964548565.1 uncultured Planctomycetales bacterium
CAGATCTGCCAGCCACGGAGCCATTGGGTCGGCCCCCGAGCCGCCCGACCCGGGTCGGCGCTGGTCGCGGTTGTCTCCTGGCACGAAGCGGAGGTCTGCTCCAGCCGGGCAGCCATGACCCGCCAGATGGCCTGCCGCCGTTCGTCCGAGAGTCGCTCGGGTTCAGGGCAGCCGCGGATCAACCGCTGCAACTCGGAGTCAGGATGGTCACGTCCTGCATTCATCGCAGCCCTCAACCTCGTGCAGATTGGCCTGGCCCGCGTTAACCAGGCGGGCATAGACCTGTCGGAACGCTGCCCGCGCCCGACTCAGAATGGATTCGACCGCCTTCTCACTGCTGCCGAGCTGCCCTGCAATCTCCGCGACGGACAGGTCCTGGCAGTACTTCCAACGAAGGACCTGCTCCCATCGACAGGGCAGTGAGGTCAGGGCGGCGCCGGTCAGGAGTTGCTCGTCGGCCAGCATCAACTGTTCGTCAGGCCTGGGGCACGGGTCCACCGGTTCGGAGCAGCAGCCGCTTTCGGCCGGGCACGACGAGACCCGCCTGGCCCGCAGCCGCCACGGGGTGCTCGCGCGGTGCCGTCCCCCGATGGCACGCCGAGAAATCCCACGAAGCCACCCCAGCAGTGTGCCCTTTTGCGGTTCGTATGAACCGATCGACTCGATGGCCCGCACAAACACCTCTTGTGTGATCTCCTCGGCCGCCTCTCGATCCCCGCGGACACGGTATAGCGCATGCTGAAAGACTCGATCTGCAAGCTGCTCATACACGGCAGCCCAGGCGTCGGGGTCGCCCCTTCTCATGGCCTGAAGAGCTTGATCCAAGCGGCAGCCACCCCACCTTCGGAACTGGACTCTTCCATAGCTATTTGTCAGCAGGCCCCGAAATCCTTCGCGGGAAAAGAAGCTTTTCGGTTCCTCACGGACGGATCATCTCTCGAAATGAGGTGCTCCATCGATCCAGAGACGCGTGGACTTACCCGACTACCACCGGATGCGGTTTCCACCAGTTTACCGGCAACGCATTCCGTGCCCTGACTGCGAGCGGTCTCGAGGCACTTTGGTGTGCGGCAGGCGGTTGCCCGTGGCGGTTGGTCCCCCGGGCCGCATTTGAGGGGAATAATGAGCGCCGGACCCTCTTCCGCACTGCGCGGGTGCGCGAATGCATGTCCGGGGAATCCGGCGTTTTTCCAGGAAAGGAGGACGCGATGCAGATCCGTCAGTGGTGGGTGGGAGGAGCCGCCGGCGTGTTGTTCGGTGCCGTCGCACTGGTCGAGTTGGCCCGCGGGCAGGCGGCCACTGAGCGGCAGGCCGCGCCGGGCGCCGAGAAGGGCGTCCAGGGCCTGCAGCGGTCGAGTTACATGCCGACGATCGAACCCGACTTTGAAAAGACCATGAAGACCATGCGCGACCAGAAGCCGCAGGTCATGGAGAAACAGCAGAAGCTCCTCGAACAGCGCTATGACCTGGCGGACCGCCCGCGCGACGGCGCCACGATGTTCCGCGGCAAGCCCGTGCAGGCCGGCCCTCGGACCAGGCTGCCCGACGGCGTGACCTGGGACCAGCTCGCCACAATGACGCCGGAGGAGATCCGCAAACGCGGCGTGTTCCCCAGAGGATTTCTCCCGCTGCCGCACGCGAATCATCCCGAGGGCGGCATGGTCTTTCCGCAGTTCCACATCGACGAGGTCAAGAAGCAGACCCAGCGCGACCTGACGCGTTTCGACCTGGATTTCGACCTGCCCGAGCACTTCCTGCCGGAGTTTCCGCCGCCGATCTTCCTGACGACACGCCCGGACCTCGGCGATGTCTCCAGGGGCCAACTCGTCACCACGGCCAACTTCTACGAGCTGTTCAATGGCATTCTGACGCCCAAGCAGTTGAACGGTCTGCGCCTGCTCGTCTCGCCATTCCCCCAGCAGCAGTTCAACCTCACGGCGGACCGGCGTTCCGAGCATCCGAGCATGGGCGTGGCCTGCCTGGACTGCCACGCGAATGGCCACACGAACGCGGCGTTCCACCTGGTCGGCGATATTCGCCCGCAGGAGTTCCGTCACCGGATCGACACCCCGTCCCTCCGCGGCGTCAACATCCAGAGGCTGTTCGGCTCGCAGCGGGCCCTCAAAACGGTCGAGGATTTCACAGAATTCGAGCAGCGGGCAGCCTACTTCGACGGCGACCCGGTGATCGCCATGAAGAAAGGCGTCAACGTGCTCGACCGTCAGACTCAGGTGCACGACATGTCGGAATTCCAGGAGATGCTGGACTTTCCGCCGGCGCCGAAGCTCGATCCGTTCGGCAAGCTCCGCCCGGACAAGGCCAGCGAGCAGGAGATGCGGGGTCAGGCGGTGTTCTTCGGGAAGGGGCGCTGCGCGGAGTGCCACGTGCCGCCATACTACACCGACAACCTGATGCACAACCTGCAGACGGAACGCTTCTACGAGCAGCAGATGATCAACGGGCGCATCGCCGCGGCTGACGGCCCGATCAAGACGTTCGTGCTCCGCGGCATCAAGGACAGCCCGCCGTACCTGCACGACGGGCGCCTTCTGACGCTCGACGACACGGTCGAGTTCTTCAACATCGTGCTCGGGCTCAAGCTGACGGAACAGGAGAAGAAAGACCTGGTCGCGTTCATGCTTGCCCTGTAGCGATGTAAAGCCGCGGTAAACGGGTCCGGGTGCAGAACTGTGCCCGGGCCCGTTAACATTTCTTTTCCTCCGGCATCTGTCTCATAGCGGGCCGACGTGCGGCCGCTGACGACCGGGGTCATTCCTTCCGGGGTTTGGAACCAGACAGGCGTGCGGGCGACTATTCCACGAGGAGAAGCACGCTGCGCGCCGGTCGAGCGAGCTGTCATGGGAACGCGGATGATGTCCTCCGACGTAAGCTGCTTCTGGTTCAACGCTTATGCCTGTTTGCAGTCCCACCGCGCAACCGCCCGCCTCTGGCAGCTGCAGCCCGCGGGTTCCGGCCGCAGCGGTCACGGCTGCTGCGCGCGAGGGTTTTAGGCGCTGGAGCGACAATAGGTGAGTGTTGGCCTCGATCGGCCATCGGTCGTGATGTGCGAGAGCTGAGTCTGCCGGGACGGACGTTGAAGACGAGGTGCTGACATGATGCGCATGATTTCAGCGTTAGGGCTCTGCCTCGTGGCGGCGGGTGTTGTAGTTCTGAAGCTGCCGTATCTCGAGTTGACGAGCGGGTTTGCCTCCGGCGCTGTGAACGGGAAGGCCATCCCTGTCACCGACTTCGTGCCGGCGGCCTTCGTGGGACCGACCCGCGACGTGTTCTGCGGCCCCGTCCGGATGCAAGTTCCGGCTAACGCCACCGCCTCCCGACACATGGCGAGCGACGAGACCTGGGGGATGATTCTGCAGATGGATGGTGTGCGGTGCCAGCTGCTTCCGCCGCGCTTCGGCGGCGACGAGGACGAACTGGAAGCGTGGGCGCTCGGGCCGCCGGATCATGGCGACCGTCTGAGCCGGCAGATCGCGATCTGCTCGGCGTCGTCACGGGATCTCTCCTTCCACATGAGCGGGGCCGAGGTCGAGGAACTCCGCCGGAAGCTGGAGGTCCGGCCGGCGTTCGCGTTGATCGCGGAAACGGTCGAGGCGGTCCGTGGCGAGTCCATCCAGGGCCTGCTGCTGCGGTGGCATGTCGATGGGACGCCGCGGATCCTGTTCAACTACTACTCACCCGACGGACAGGTCAACGGGAGCGTGATCGTCTTCCTCGAAAAGGACTCCCCCGAGTGCGCGGAAGCCGCCCGGGCACTGATCAGCGGCATTCAGCTGGATACATCGCAGTCTTCCAGCATCGCCATGTCCAGCGGCGACGACATGCCCTGCCCATGAGGGCATTCATCGCCACGACGCACCGCGTTTTACGACGCGGGGTGCGCCCGTGCCGCCGGCGGCTTCTCCCGCCAGTCCCAGCGCCGGCCGATGGACGTCCACACGCCCAGCACGATCACCAGCAGGGCGGCCACCCAGAACCAGGGGGAGGTGCCAGTCGCCTGCTGCACCGTGAGTGCCCCGTAATTGCCGGCCTGGATCAGCGGCCGCAGCACCGGGTACGCCAGCACGTAGACGAGCGCCCCTGTGAGCATACCTGCGGCACCGACGATCGCGTCGCGCCGACCTTCGCCGCAGGCCGCCACGCTTGTTCCAGGGCAGTAGCCCAGCACCGCCATGCCGACCCCGAAGAGCAGTGCACCCACGACGATGCCGCCGAGTTGCAGAGGCTTGACGTGGAGGCCGACCCAGCCGAGTGCGTGCATGCCATACACGCCCACAGCGCCGACCGCGATCGCCGTCAGCATGATTTTGGCAACGGTCCAGTCGCGCATCAGCAACTGGCCGAGGATCACCTCGTACTTGGCGACGCGACCCTTCTGCAGCAGAAACCCGAAGGCGAACCCCGTCACGAGTCCGAGGAGCAGTTTCCCGGGCGTGTCAAACATGGCGTGCCTCCCGTCGTGCGTACAGCAGGTGTGCGGTGATGATCGCGACGATGAAGATGAGCACGGCGAACACCCAACTCGACACCGCGAGTTGAAGGGCGCCGCTGATCGCGTGGCCGCTCGTGCAGCCCCTCGCGAGCCGCGCTCCGAACATCATCAGGGCGCCGCCGCCAAATGCCGCCAGGTAGCGGGCCGTCTTGCCCGGGCCGAAGCGATCCGCCCACAGCGCGGGCACGCGGACGCGCTCGCGATCGCCGGAGATCAGCGAACTGGCCAGCGCGCCCAGAAACACGCCGAGCACCAGCATCCACTCCCAGCCGATCTTCGGCTGGTGTTCGGGTTGCAGGTAGTAGCCGTGCGTCCGGGCCAGCGGTGGGGCGACCGCCTTCACACCCAGGGCAGCGGTGTTCTCGAAGGCCGTCGTGATGCCGATTGGCCGGTCCGCCGTCACGAAGGCGAACCAGCTCAGGACGCCGATTCCAGCGCCGACCACGTAGGGTGACCAGGACTTTTTGCTCAGCACATGCATGAGGCTCGCTCCTGACCTGCGGAGTTCGCGGACGCCCCGTCCGATGGGGCTATCGGATTCTACCCCGCGCGCGGCACGTCGCACGGTCTGCTCCGCATTCGAGAGGTGCCGAGAAGCTCAGCATCACCTCGGCAGCGCTTAGCACCCCGGCTTCTTGACGCGGCCGTCCGGCGGTCCTACGGTCACTCCGCATGTCACACACACTTTTGCACCTGCGGCTGTGCGTTTGCGGATCGCTGTGCCTGGTTTCCCTCGGTACTGCTGCTCCGGCGACGGAGGGAAAGCGATTCGTCCAGGACCGGTTCGCCATCGGCTTCTGGGTAGATCCGCCGGCGGACGAGCGCATGGACGCGCGTTACGCCGAGATCGCCGAGGCGAACTTCACGTTCGTGATCGGCGGGTTCGGCGCCCGGACACCCGAAACGATCCAGCGGCAGTTGCAGCTCTGCGAGAAGTACGACCTCAAGGCGATCGTCGCGCGGGCGGGTCTTCCGCCGGAGCGACTGCCCGAGAGCCCCGCCTGCTGGGGCTATTCCATCGTCGATGAGCCCGGCGCGGGTGCCTTCCCCGAATTGCGGAAGATCACGGATGCGATCCGCGCCGCCCGCCCCGGGCGTCTGGCGTACATCAACCTCTTTCCGAACTACGCTTCGCCCGGCGCGCTCGGCACGCCTACCTATGACGAGCACGTGGCACGATTCGTGGAGATCGTGCGCCCCGACGTGCTGAGTATGGACCACTACCCGATGTTTCGCCCCGACGCCGATGGGCGCGAGAACTACTGCCGGAATCTTGAGACGATGCGCCGCGAATCGCTGAAGGCCGGCATCCCGTTCTGGAACTTCTTCAACACCATGCCCTACGGGCCGCACACGGACCCCACCGAAGCGCAGCTTCGATGGCAGATCTACACCTCGCTGGCGTACGGCGCGAAAGGCGTCATGTACTTCTGCTACTTTACGCCGGCCGGCGACGAATTCCCGAAAGGCGGCGCGATCATTCAGCGAGACGGTCGTCGGACGCGGCACTACGACGAGGCGCGCCGAATCAACGGCGCCCTCAAGAACCTCGGGCCGACGTTGATGCGGCTCACAAACACGGGTGTCCATCGCGTGGGTCCGAAGGACGACTCCGGACGCGTGCTGAAGGGGAGCCCGGTTCGGACGATCGCGGAAGGGGACTGCCTGGTGGGCGCCTTTCGGCACGCGGACGGCCGGCGGGCGGTGTTGCTGGTCAACTATGCGTTTGCGTACAGCGGGTGGCCGACCGTGGTGTTCGACGCGCCGCCCGAGCGTGTCCTGGAAGTGAATCCGCGGACCGGCAGGGAAGCACCGGTGCTCGACGACAGCCCCGATATGCCGGGTTTGCAGATTTCGCTCGATGCCGGCGAGGGACGGCTTTTCCTGCTGCCCTGAGAGCCGGCCGCACGGGTACTCGTTCCGCCAGTTGCGACGAGGAGGCTACATTCGCCCGGATGATGCCGGCTTTTCAACACTTGAGAGGTTTTTCGGCACCGTCAGGACGAACGTCGTGCCTTCCGGGGCCGCGCTGTGAAAGGAAACACATCCCCCGAGGTACCGCTCGCCCAGGAGACGCATGCTGTGCGTTCCGATGCCGCGTCCGAGCTCGTTTTTCGTGCTGAACGAGCGCTGGAATACCTGGAGTTGCACGTCCTCCGGCATCACCTCTGTGTTGTGTACCGCGAACGCAACGTTCTGACCGGTTTCGGAGCAGTCGAGAGTAACGAGACCGCCTTCCGGCGTTGCTTCGAGGGCATTCTTGATCATGTTGCCCAGGACGCGCTTCAGGAGCTGTCGATCGCTCACGATCACCCCGTCCCATAGCGCGCGGATGCGCAGGCAGCGGTTGGTCCCCACTTCGTGACGGCTCCACTGGGCGCGGATCTCCTCGAGCAGCTCGCTCGTGCGGAGCGACTGCGGCAGCACTGCCAGTTCCCCATTTTCTGCGTGAACCAGTTCCCGGTACGCGCGGACCTCGTCGATGAGCTGGAGCGACATCGCGTCGATCTGCTCGATCACCTCGTCGCCGGGCTGTTGCGAGCGCGGCAGAGAGCGGGCCAGGCCGTGGATGCACCCCGCGGTGTTGGCGATATCGTGGAAGAACACCCGCTGCAGCACCGCCAGTCGCTTCGGCTGGCTGAGGTCTTCGATGCTGAGAACGCAGTAGTCTTCGCCCTCGTATGGGAAAGGAGACGCGGTCACGCGCAGTTCGAGCGGTGAAACCCCGTCCGGGGTGTTGACGAGGAGGCGCGATTCCCCGCTGGTCATGTCTCCGGAGAGTTGCATACCCAGGATCGTGTTGACTGTCCCGCAGACCTCGCAGTGCCGCCCCGTGCCGCAGCCTTCGGGACCGTCGGTCGTGCGAATGCACTGCACCGCCTCACCCGGGCGTTTGCCAAGGAGCACGTCCTCCCCGGTCCCCAGCAGCTCGAGAAACGCGCGGTTCGCGGCGACGATCTGCCGGTTGCCGTTCAGCACGAGCAGGCTGGTCGGGATGGCGTCCAGGAAACGGCGAAGAAACGTCGAACGTTTCCACGCCGCGATCTTGCGGGCGAGAATACCCTCAGCGTCGCGGGTGCCGGAGGCGCGTGAGGCGGTTTTCATTGCAGGCTCATCCAGAACAACGTGTGCGGGTGCCGGCGGCTCGAAAAGCCCGTCCCGGGCCCGAGGCGGCGTTCTTCGCCACTGACGGTATTGTCGATTAAACCGGCCAGGCAAAGCAAGACGCAATTCCGTGCGCCTTGAGATCGAGGCGCTCGGCTCGGTCGGCAGATTGAGCGTCGTTGCTTATACTGGCTCCGCCGCCGGGCGGGAAAACGCCGGCGGCAGCTGCGGCAGGGCATGTACAGCCCGGGTGAAGCGTGCGGATCGTCCTGTATATCGCCGGAAAAGACCTGCTGCTGAGCTGGCGCGACCGGCTCGGCTTTTTCTGGTGGATGATCGGCTTCCCCCTCTTGATCGCGGTGCTGATCGGCACCATTTTTGCTGGCGTGCTCGAGGGTCCGTCCAAGCCCATGACGGTCGCCGTTGTGGACGAGGCTGCATCCGACAATTCACGGGACTACATCCGACTTCTCGCCTCGAGCGGGAGCATCCGCGTACAGGAAATGCCGCGGCTGCGAGCCCAGGAAGCCGTCCGCCAGGGGAAGGTGTCGGGCTTTGTCCTGCTCCGCAAAGGTTTCCACGTCTCCCCGGCGATCTTCTTCGGGAGCCGCCTGCGGGTGGCGGTCGGAATGGACCCGGCTCACCAGGCGGAACTCGCCTACGTCGAGGCCACCCTCAACGAGACCGCGATCCGCTACCTGCGCGAACGCTGGCTTGACCCGCCGCGCCGCCCCGAGATCGTGGAGGACTGGCTGAGCGATCTCGGACGCCGCAACAGCCTCACCGCCGTGGAACGTAAGACCGTGGAGGGGATGCTCGTCGCCCTCGACCGCTTTCTGCAACCCGCGTCCACGCCGGCCGCCAGCCGCCCGGGGGCGCGGATCGGCAACGTCGAGGTGGTGGAGGTCGACGCCGAACTCCGCCCGCAGTCGGCGTTCGAGGTCTGCTTCCCGATCGGGATCGCGTGGGGGCTGATCGGGCTCGCGGCCGAGTTCGCGATGGCCATTGTCCGCGAGCGGGAGATCGGCACGTTGTTGCGTCTCCGCGCGGCGCCGCTCTCGCGCGTGAAGGTTCTGGCCGGCAGCGGACTGGCGTGTTTCGTCGGGTGCGTGGGCGTGATGGCTCTGCTGCTGGCGGTCGGACACTTCGTGTTCGGCGTGCGGCTGCAGAATCCTGCCGCGCTCGGGCTCGCGGCGGTCTGCATCGCGCTCGGGTTTGTCGGCGTGACGATCTTTCTGACCTCGCTCGGACGCACGGAGTCAGCCGTGGGCGGGGCGGCCTGGGCGGTGCTGCTCATCCTCTCCATGCTCGGCGGGGGAATGGTGCCGCAGATCTTCATGCCCGGCTGGCTCGAAATGGCCGGCCAGTTCAGCCCCGTGAAGTGGGCGATCCGCTCGCTCGAGGGCGGGATTTGGCGCGGGTTCTCCACGGCTGAGATGTTCCGCCCGTGTGCAATTCTTGTCGCGGAAGGGGCGGTGTTCGCGATTGCGGGCGCCCTGCTGCTTCGGCGTTTTGACCGGTAAGGATTGTGATGAGCAGGAGGATGTTCATGCGCTGTGCCCGGCTTGCGTTGCTCGTTGTTGTGTGGAGTGCGCCCTGGTGCCTGGCGGGCGACTGGCAGCCGATCGCGCCCGGGATCGACTACATGGAGATGACGCTCGAGGGGCCGGTGAAGGTCTACGTCGCTCGCGCGGATCGCTCCCGGACGAACTGGGTCGTTGACAGCATGGTCCCGAAAGGAACTGCCAGGGGTGCGGTCGAAACCGTGCCGGCCATGGCCCAGCGTTACGATGACAGCATCGACGCGGAGGGGCGCCGCTACGAGGTGAAGGTCGCGATCAACGGCGACTACTGGAACCCGAAGACGAACGTGCCGGTGGGCGGCCAGATCGTCGGCGGCTGGTTCGTCCGGCGGTTCACAGAATACGGCGGGGGCAGCGGCTTTATCTGGGCGGGCGACCGGCGGTGCGTGCTCGGCGGGACCGTGCGGAACGGCAAGGCCCTGCAGCGCGCGGTCTTTGCCGACGGCGAGGAGATGAACATCACCCGCCTGAATGATCCGCGCGGCCCCGACGAACTGGCGCTCTACACGTATCACTACGATGCCTCCACCGGTACGACGCCCGACGGGGTGGAAGTCCTGGTCCATATGGAGGGACCGCTCGCGCTGCTCCAGCCCGACGTCGCCCGCGGGCGGGTCGTGCGCGTCCGCGAGAACGCGGGCGACACGTCGCTGCCGTACGAACACGTGGTCCTGTCCGCCCGGGGCGCGGCCGCCCGCAAGCTCCTCGCGCACGCCCGCGAAGGGAGCGAGGTCCGCTTCGACCTGCGGATCGAGGACTACGGCATCGAGGAGTCGGGGCTGGAGCCGGCGAACTGGCGCAACGCATACGCGAGCATCGGCGCCCCCAAGACGATCGTCGCGCAGGGCAAGGTCCCGCACGAATGGTGGGAGGCGAAGGCCGCCCGGCAGATCGCGGCCGGCGGAAAGTCCGGCGCCGTCGTGACCGATCCCCGCACGTTCATCGCGTACAACGACAAACACCTCTACTTCGGCGTTGCCGATGGACGCTGGAAGCAGAGCGTCGGGTTCACCTTCACGCAGGCGGGCAACTTCTGCGTCGAGCGCCTGCAGGCGACGGACGCGGTCCTGCAGGACGGCGGCGGCTCCTCCACCATGTACGTGGACGGGCGCGTGCGGAATAACCCCTCCGATTTCCGCACGCCGGAGCAGCCGGGCAAGCTCCGCCCGGTCGCCAACGGATACATGCTCGCCCTCGTCCATCCCCCCGAACGCTCCACGCAATTCGCGGCGGGGGATCAACCGGGCGTCACGGAGGGCGCGGAGGTCCGCCGCGGGCCCGGCACACACTTCGCCGCCGGCGCGACCCTTCGGGAGGGGGCGCGGGCGAGGATTCTCCCGCACCGCCTGAACGGCGTGAAGGCCAAGGGTGCCACCTGGTGGAACTGCAGCCTGAACGCGGGATCGGCCGCCGATGCCGCAACCGGCGGTATCGGCTGGATCCGCGAGGACCAGCTCCGTCCTGCGGACGACGGACGAGAGAAGTGAGACGTGCGAGGTGCGCGTGAGAAGTGCGACGCGCGAGGTGCGAAGAGACTCTCCCTGTCGCAACGTGGCACGGTGAGATCGTGAAGCCGGGCGGCGCGGCGGGAAGAGTTGCTGAAGCCGTCGGCGCTTCTCCATCGAAAAGAACCAGTGGTGCACTTCCGCGTCTCCCGGCAGAGCCGGCCCACCTCTCGCTTCTGCATGTCCGTACCGGGTTCACGGGTGGCGGAACTGCGGGGGCCGGGGCTGAAAGGTGAAAGGCGCGGGAAGGTGGCGGGTGCGGATTTGAGCAGATGTTCTCATTTCTTTCGCACAAAACGGGTCTCGCGTCACCATATAGATGGGGAGATTCTGCAGCGCGTAGGCGGCCGGAGGTCTGCGCGTGTGAAGGCCCGGCAGGCAGGCTCCGTGCCGGCCGCTCATCTGTCCTGCCATAGCCCTCCACCTGTCGGATTTGCATCTGTCGTCGGCGTCTGTGTTCACATCCGAGGAGGTGCTTCATGAAAGTGGCCTGTCTGACGGTGCTCTGGGCAGCCGGTCTGGTCCTCGCTGCCGCACAACCCCCGCGCGTCTCGGCAACAGCCGACCCGAACGATCCCGAAAAGACCCGCCCGGTCGTACCCCGCGAGGAACGCGAGAAACTCGGTCTGACTCCGAAAACCTGGACCGGAGTCGTGCACCCTGACGTTCACAGTAAGCTCAATGAGCTCAACC
>CAZJTF010000233.1:0-11335 GCA_964548565.1 uncultured Planctomycetales bacterium
CTCGCGGTCATCCACGATGACGTACTCGGTCCGCAGCGCGATCTCCCCCACCCAGTTCTTCAGCAGACCGCTTTCGAAGCGCTTGTCGAAGCTGACGTTTCCGCCGTAGCGCTCCTCGTCGTAGCCGTCGCGCCCGCGCTCGAAGATGTACAGGCTGGTGCCGAAGCCGATCGGCTTGTTGAACAGCCACGGCTCGCGGAAGTCGATGCGGAACCGCGTGAGCTCGGTGCCCGGCTCGAGCTGGATGCGCATGGTCTGGCCGGCGCCGCGGAACGCCCGCCCCTTGAAGAACTCCGACCAGCTTCGCGGGCGGTCGAAGATGTCGAAATTGGTGTTCTCGAGCACGATGTTGCCGACGATGCCGGCGTCGCTGCTCGCGCCCACGCCCGCGATGAACTGGTTGGTCTTGGGATTCTCCTCGACGGTCACCAGGGCATCACGCACGTTCGCGCCGGTGCCGGTCGGCTCGATTCGGGCCTCGGTGAACAGGCCGGTATTCTTCAGCCGCTTCTCCGCCTCGCGGGTCTTGGTGATGTCGTAGATTTCCTCGGGGTAGAACCGCAGCTCGCGCCGGACCACCTTCTCCTGCGTCCGGAAGTTGCCGTTCACCTCGATCCAGCCGACCTCGAACTGATTGCCCTCGGAAACCGTGATCAGGACATCCACCTGGTCGGGCTCGGTCGTGAAGGTGCGGCTCGACGTAACCTGCGCCTCGATGTAGCCGAACGAACCGTATTTCGTCCGCAGGTTCTCGATGTCCGTCCGCAGCCGGATATTCTGGAAATAGTCCCCCGGCTTGAGCACCATCGCCGCGAGCAGTTCCTCGTCGGAGAAGACCGAGTTCCCGTCGAAATTGATGTTGCGGACCCGGTAGCGTGTGCCCTCGCTGACCCGGAACACGACCTCGAGCCGCTCGCGCGCGACATCGAGGAAGTTGGTCGTGTAGCTCACTTCGGCATCCAGGAATCCGCGGTCCCGGTAATAGTTCTGCAGCGTGGCGGCATCCCGTTCCGCGCGGTCCGGATCGAAGTCGCCCGTGCGGAAGATCGGCAGGTACGACTTCGTCTCGATCTGCGCATACAGCTCGGAACGGTCGTACGTGACGTTGCCTTCAAACTTCACGCTCCGCACCCGCACGCGTTGATTCTCGGTGATGGTGTACACCACCCGCTGCTCGCGCTGGAGCAGTTCCTCGTCGAACGTCACCTCGACGTAGCTGTATCCCTTTTCGCGGTAACGTCGCTCGATGGCCTCGCGACCCTGTCGCACTTCGTACAAATCGAGCGGGTCGCCTGCACCGAACGTGATCAGCTCGCGCAGATCCTTCTCGCTCAGTTTCTTGTTGCCCACGAACTCGACAGCCGCGACCTCGGGTTTCTCGGTCACGACGAATGCGAGCTGGATCTGCCCTTCGACGAGCGCCGTCTCGGACTTCACGTCCAGGAAGCGCCCCGTGCGCAGCAGTCGCCCGATGTCGCGTTGAACCTCATCCTGGGAGTAGGGCTGGCCCGCTCGCGTCCGGATCTGGTTGCGCACGTAAGCCTCATCAATGCGCTGCAGACCGCTGACGCTGAGCTGGCTGATATTCAGCCCGTCGAACGGAGAGGCGGGCGCCGCCGGTACCGCTTCCGGTGCCGTGGTCGCGACCTGACCGTACGCCAGGAAAACCCCCGGGATAAGAACGAAGCTGAACCACAGAAGTGTCCGCGCCATGGGCACCTATGATAAGCGCGCCCCGCCGCCTGTCAAAAAGAAAAGGAAGAATTCACATGGAATCGGCTTCCGCTGATGGTCCACCCCGTTCTGCCGAGTTGGCGATTTTCGGGGTGCACCAACATGCTCGCTCCGCCCCGGCGGAGGCTTTGACTTTTTTCGCCGGGGGCGTTCCCCTGTGAGCCATGTGCGGAATCGCGGGCATCATCGACTTCCGGGGCCGGCCGATCGAGCCCGAGTTGCTCCACCGGTTCTGCTCGGCTCTCGCTCATCGGGGGCCCGACGATGCCGGCATCTGGCAAGCGGCCCGCCCGGGGTTCACCGTCGGCCTCGCCCAAACGCGCCTCGCGGTCATCGATCCGACTCCCGAGGGCCACCAACCAATGACCGACGCGGCCGGTCACTGCGCGGTGGCTTACAACGGCGAGTTGTACAACTATCGCGACCTGCGTCGGCAGTTGCCCGGCCCCTTCCGCACGCAGACGGACACGGAAGTCGTGCTCGAAGCCTGCAGGCTCTGGGGACCGGCGTCCCTCCGTCGTTTTGACGCGATGTGGGCGCTCGCCTTCGTGGATATGGACTCGCGGAGCGGGCACCTCTCGCGCGATCCGTTCGGCATCAAACCGCTGTACTACTGCGCTCTGCACGAACGGCTCATCTTCGCGAGCGAACTGGGCGCCGTCCGCCGCGTGGTCGACGCGCCGCTGGACATAGACCCCGAAGCGATCGAGCTCTACCTCCACCTCGGCTTCATCCCTCACCCGCTGACGATATACCGTCAAATCCGCAAGCTTCCGCCCGGGCACATGCTGCCCTTCGACGCCATGGGCGTCGGTGAGCCCGCCCGCTATTACCGACTCCCCGCCCCCACGCCTCCGCCAACGTACGAGGACGCGTGCCGGCAGCTCCGCGCCAAGGTGGAGTCCGCCGTGGTGCGGCAGTGTGTCGCCGACGTGCCGCTCGGGGCCTTCCTCTCGGGCGGGCTGGATTCATCGATCGTCGTCGCGTGCATGGCGCGGGCCGGGATGACGGCCGTGCGGACATTCACCATCGGCTACCCCGTCCACCCCCGCTACGACGAGACGCGTTACGCGGAAGTGGCCGCCCGGCACTTCGGCACACGGCACGAGACATTCCCCGTCGGACCCGGCGATGTGCTGGCGGCCGTCGAGCCCGCGCTCACCCGCCTCGGCGAGCCGTTCGCGGACAGCTCCCTGCTGCCGACCTCGCTCGTGAGCTGCTGCACCCGGAAACATGTCACCGTCGCGCTCAGCGGCGACGGCGGTGACGAACTTTTCGCCGGCTACTGGCGGTACCGGGCGCAGTTCTTCCTGGAAAGGTACCTCCGGCTGCCGCGCGTGCTCCGTCGGGGCTTGATCGAGCCCCTCCTGAGTGTTCTGCCGGAAGCCCGTTCGACACGTCTGCTCGACCGCATCCGCCAGGTACGCAAGCTCGTTCGCGCCGCCGGCGGCGACGCCATCGACCGCCACCTGGCGTGGGCGCGCACGCTCTCACCCGAACGGGCGGCCGCCCTGATGGGCCAGGATCGGGCGGAATCGAGCGCCGCACGCCTGCAGCAGATCTATCGCGCCGGGGCATCCGCGCTGTGGGACCGGGCGCCGGGTGCCCGCCGATCCGCGACGCTGGAGGACGTCCTGCTGGCGGATCTGTCGGTCGGGCTGCCCGCGGACATGCTGTTCAAAGTTGATGCCGCAAGCATGATGCACAGCCTTGAAGTCCGCGTGCCCCTGCTCGCGACGGACGTGGCCGGGTTCGTCACCGGCCTACCGCTGGACTACCGGATCACCTCGCGTGGAGGCAAAAGAATCCTCCGCGATGCTTTCCGCGACGTGCTGCCCCCCGAGCTGCTCGACCGCCCGAAAATGGGTTTCGAAGTGCCCGTCGGCGAGTTCCTCCGGAACGAACTCCGCGACCTCTACGCCGCCACCGTCACGCCGCAGCGCCTCGCCCACGTGGGAATCGACCCCGCTGCCGCGGCCGCCGCATACGAGGACCACCGGCAGACCCGCAAAGACCATACCGAGCTCCTCTGGTCACTCCTGGTCCTCTGCCACTGGCTGGGGGGATGAGCCCGAGCTGCCTGCGGATCTGTTCGACACCGCACATTCTCGACGTGGTGGTGCGGTCCTGATTCACTTGCCCCGGCGCGCCGCGGGTGCTACGGTCGGGTATTCGGGCAGTACGGGCAGGACACCTGACAACGCAAGCGAGAGAAGGAGGTTCGCGATGGAAGGACCGACTCGTCGGGACATGCTGGGCACACTCGGAACCTTGGCGGCAGTGGGCGGATGGATCGGGCTCCGTCCGGGCGAGGCCATGGCGGCGGAGCGCGGCGGGCAGGCGCCGGGTGAATACAAGCTCCCGCCCCTCCCCTACGCGTACGACGCGCTCGAACCGCACATCGATGCCCAGACCATGACGCTGCACCACGACAAGCATCACGACTCCTACGTGAAGGGCTCGAACGCGGCCCTGGCCGGCCTCGCGTCGGCAAGCAAGGGCGGCACACCGGAAGACATGGCCAAGGTCCGCGGACTGATCGACTCCCTCGCGTTCAACGGTTCTGGGCACCTCCTGCATACCGTCTTCTGGAATAACATGAGGAAAGGGGGCGGCGGCGAGGCCAAAGGCGAGCTCGCGCGGCACATCGAGGCCTCCTTCGGCAGTTTCAGCAGTTTTCAGGCCCAGTTTTCGGCCGCTTCCACGCAGGTCCAGGGCAGCGGCTGGGGAATCCTTGCTTATGAGCCCCTCGGCCGCCGTTTGATCGTGCTCGGCGCGGAGAAACACCAGAACGGCACCGTCTGGGGCGTCGCCCCGCTGCTGGTGCTCGACGTCTGGGAGCACGCGTACTACCTCAAGTACCAGAACAAGCGGGCGGACTACGTGAAGGCCTTCTGGAATGTCGTGAACTGGGACGACGTCAGCGAGCGCCTGTCCAACGCAGCGAAGCTCACCGCCTGACGCAGGCCCGCGCGCTTCACGGATCCACAACGACGGAGCGATGGAGAGCAAGATGGCGCGAGAGCAACTCTCGGCCGACTCCCCATCGCTCCGTCACTCTTTGTCAACGCGCGATGACTACCGAGTGACCGTAGTCGCGACGCGCCGCGCATCATCATGTCACCCCGTCACCGTGTCAGCGTGTCACCTCCGGCACCCCCAGCGCATCATGCATCCACGCCGGATCGACCCGCATTCCGAGGCGGTTCACCGCGACGTCCAGCACGTCCGCCAGTTCGCGCAGGTCCCGCGGCGGCGAGAACAGCCGCTGAAAGTGCGGCACGGGAGCGTCCGGGCCGAAACGCAGGCGCGTCATCGGCCCGAGGAGGTCCCGTCGCACGGTCCGCGCTTCCTTCGCCAGATCGTCCTGGCGGATATCCAGCCGCACCTCGTTGTGAATCCGCGGCCCGGTCGCATTGATTCCGCCGCCGCCTGACTGCAGCTCCACCGTGAGCGTCTGCCCGAGCCACGCCTTGCTGAGTTCGCGGTTGAAGAAGTCGCAGATCTTCTCGTACGGCGGCGGCACCGTGCCGCGACCGCTCTCGAGGAGCTGCAGTTCAACCGCCTTGCTGAAGATGCCGGCCGCGTCACTCCCGAGCGACTCCAGCATGCGGAGCAACTCGCGTTTCTCCTCCGGCGTGGCCGACGGCTCGTACCGCGCGATCCGCACCGGCATGCCGAACACCTCCGAGAACACCATCCAGTCCTTCATCGCGAAGTGCTTGCCCAGGTACGCCAGCGCACTGGCCCGCAGGAGGCCGCCGCGCATCGGACTGCCCGACACCGCGTGAGGCGCGTGGACGACGAACTTGCCCGGCGGCAGCGCCAGCCCGTCCAGCGGGCTCTCGCGCGTCAGCACCAGGACGGCCCCCATCTCGTCCACCGCGAGCCGGTCGAATGCGACCGGCACAACGTCCGCGAGCCGCAACGCGCCCTCCCGCTGCTCCCACACGTTCTCGGCTACCGCGACGTTCCGCCCGATTGCCAGCGCCAGGTGCTGCAGCGCGCTCTCGAAAGACTCGATCTCCGAGAGGACCTCCGCGCAGTACGCGGCCGCCTCCTCCGCCGCCCCGATGTCAGAACAGGGCCCCACCTGCGAGGTCGGCACGATGGTCCACCGCAGCCCCGTCACCGCGAGTCGGCGCGTGGCGGCCACGGAGTGCAAATGCGCGTCCTTCTCCTCCATCTGCTCGAAGAGCGCCATGGCCGGACCGATCGCCCCCGCGTCGGCATCCCGCAGGATCGAGACCAGCCGCGACGGCGTCAGGCCGTCGGCCGGGTACTCCCGCCAGTGATCCAACGCCTCCGGCACGACGATCCGCCCGGGTCGCGGACGCTCTGGCCCATCGCTCCGACGCCGCAACGTGTTCACCATCCAGCTCGCAATCCCCATCGCCAGCTCCTTTCCTTGAAGTGCGAAGTGAGAAGTCAAAAGTGAGAACTGAGAAGTGGAGTCTCCTTTTTGACTTCTCACTTCCCACTTCTCACTTTTGTCACTTTTTCACTTTGTACTCTCAGTTTTCACTTCCCCCTACCACGTTCCCCTGCGTGAGAACCGCAGCGGCTCCCCCCGCACCGCCTCGATCCGTCCCCGATCCCCTGCTCCGGCCGCCCGGACCGCCAGGCAGGCCGCCCAGAACCGGTCGGCATGCCCCCCGGCGCTGCGCGTCGCGTCGTAGCGAACGGGCCCGGACGCTGTGATCGAACGCCGAACGCTGTGCCAGTCGCGCCGGATCGCTTCGTCCGTCGGGATCCGGATCCTGCCGCCCTCGATCCGCAGCCGCAGGCCCGTCGCAAGCTCATCCTTGATTCGCGGCGTGAACGTCACGCCCTCCACCCGTCCGGATCCGAACTGCTCGAGCATCTCCTCCGCGAGCGGCATGCCGATCCCCGTCGCATCAATGCAGCACCGGCGCATCGCGGGCAGACGCAGCAGGTCCCGGAGCAGGTCCGTCTGAGCCCGGAAGCCCTCGGACTCCAGCACAAGCACCGCCCGGGTCACCAAACATCCCACCGTCTCCGCCGCTCCCTCGGCTCCAACGATCCAGATCACGGTCCGGTCGCGCGAACGTCCGATATCGACGCCGGCGAAGAGGGCGCCCCCCGGCACAAGACCCTGCAGGTCTGTGGCGACCTCAAGAGCCGGGTCTTCCACCCGGGCAATCTGCGCGTACGTCAGGAACGCGGACGACTCGTCGAGGAACGCGCAGCAGAACTCCTGCCGGTACAACTCGTCATCCTGGAGCGAACGCCGGATGGCCTCCGGATCGACGTCCAGACCGGCTGCGACCGCGTCGTCGAGGGTCACGATGGAATGCCGGAACGAGGGGTTGTCCCGCAGGCTGGCAAAGATGTTGTCGAGCCCCCGAGGGGTGGAGGCGATGTCGATTTCACCGCCGTCCCGCAGGATCGTCGGCAGGAGGGCCGCCCAGATCTCGCGGTCGTCGCGGTGCATGGCAAATTCGTCGAGAAGCACGTCGCCCGTAAAACCACGCGCCGTCCGCGGATTCGCCGGCAGTCCGATCACCCGGACCCCGTTCGGCAGTTCCATCGACTGCCCCCGAAACGTGGTGCCGTCGAGGCACGAGAGGCCGGAGCTCCGGGCCGCCAGTTGAAGGGCACGGCAGTGCTGCTGCACCTTGAGCATCAGCTCCCGGCTCTGTCGCTCGCTGGCGGAGAGCAGGACCTGCGTCCGCCGCCGTAAGATCCCGCGCAGCAGCCGGCGCAGCGACTTTGTGAAGCTTTTCCCTGTCTGCCGTGACCAGCAGCACCAGTTGAACCGCGCGTCCGACTCGATGTCCTCCCGCTGGTAAGCCAGGAGCGGAATGATTGGGTCGAAGTCGGCGCCCGGCGCTGCGATGTGTTCGTCAGGCATGCGTGCTCCCCTTGAAACGAGAACACGTGGCCCGATCCGTGGGACGGGCGGAGAGGCAGATCACGTTATCGGACGAAGTACCGACCCGTCCGCCGACGCAGCTCAGCAGTAGTCCGAGCAGGCCGACGGAGCCCACGACGAGCGGCCGATAAACGCAAACTTCTGCAAATGAAGCATTTGTGCCGATAGATCTGTCGTGTGGCGCCGGCATGGCGTTCGATGCGTCGTCCCATCGACCGTGCCGCGGGATGGCCGCTTGCCTTGACTCACCCAGTCCGACTCTGTAGAAGGGCCGGGATTGGCGCGGATGGGGGAGGCAGCAGCCGCAGCAGTGGAAAAGGCCGGAGTCGCCGAGACGACGCGGCGACTCCAGGGCAGGTCAGGCATGTCTTTCTGGAAGCTCGTGACGCGAATAACGGTCCTGGTGCTCGGGATGACCCCCCTCCTGCACGCGCAGACGACTGCGGATAACGGCCCCGTCTTCTGCCCCCCGCTCAATCAATTCCTCACACCGACCCTGCTCGACGTGTTCCTGTACCCCGGATTTACCTTCCGCTGAGTTGAACTCGACAACGCTTCCGGAGCGCGATCGTGCAGGCACCGAGGCAGATCAGTCCCAGCGTGGCGGGTTCCGGTATCGGCTGACCGGCGCATGCCGCAACCCCCGGTCGGCGCTCGGACCACAGACCCGCTGCCCACAACCGTTCGGGCGAGCCTCGCAGGCCTTACAAAACCGCCGTTTTCGAGTCTGGGGAGCGCTTGGCGCGTGCCCCGCTGCCAGAGATCGTGCGCCGACCGCGTAGTCCGCCAGCCGTCCGCGCCGGCGGCATAGTCATGACGGTGGGATCGCGATGGCGCAGGACGGCCGCCAAGGGCTACTGGGGCCCCGGGGTTGCCGGGCAGGATGTAGAGGGTCCTGGCGGCTCAGATCAAGGCCGCCGCTTCCTCCCAGTGCATCGTTTCCGCATCGTGTGCGGGTCCCGGCTGCATCTGGTGCCGCGCCAAATCCCAGTAGGTTCCGCGACGCGCGAGCAGTTCCGCGTGCGTTCCCTGTTCGACAATCCGCCCCTCGTCCATGACGAAGATCTGGTCGCAGTCGGCCACCGTGCTGATCCGGTGCGAGACGAGGACGATCGTGCGCGTCCCCTTGAGCCGGCGCAGGGCCTCGATGATGTGGTGCTCGTGCTGCGAGTCGAGGGCGCTGGTCGGCTCGTCCAGGACGATGATCGGCGCCTGCGTCAGCAGCGCCCGGGCGATGGCGATCCGCTGCCGCTGCCCGCCGGACAGATTCTGGCTTCCCTCCACGAGGATCGTCCCGTAACCCTCCGGCAATGCCTCGATGAAACTGGCGGCGCCCGCCAGCTCCGCGGCCACCCGGATCTCGGCCATGCTTGCACGCGGACGCCCGTACGCGATGTTCTCCGCGATCGTGGTCGGCAGCAGCACACTGTCCTGCAGAACCAGCGCGACATGCTTCCGCAGGTCGGCCACGCGGACCCGTCGTGCATCCTGCCCGTCGAGTGTCAGCGTGCCGGCCGTCGGGTCATAAAACCGCGGCAGCAGGTTGAGGAGCGTGCTCTTCCCGACACCGCTCGAGCCCACGAACGCCACCATCTCGCCGGGCCGGATCGTCGCGCTGACGTCCCGCAGCACCGGGCGTCCTTCGGCATAGCTGAACCAGACGTGGTTGAGCGCGAGGGTCCGGGCCTGCTGTGGCAGCGGCGCGGCGTCCGCGGCGTCGGCGATCTGCACGTCGCGGTCCAGCACTTCGAACACCCGCTCCGCGCCTGCGACACCGCCCTGGATGTTCGGCCCGATGCCCGTGAGCTTGCACAGCGGGTCCCACAGCATCCCCAGGTAGCTGGTGAAGATCATCAGGTCGCCGATGGTCATGCCGTCGGGCCGCGGGTTGGCGAACTGGTCCCGCCAGACGAGATACCCGCCGTAGCCGAACACGACCGCCCCGCCGAGGCCGAAAATACTGCCGACCGTCAGCCAGTAGAAGATCTCCTGCCAGTTCAGACGCCACCAGGCGGCGATGCTGCGCCGAACGGTCCGGTGAAACCGTGAGAACTCGTCCTGTTCGCGGCAGAACGCCTGCACCAGCCCGATCGACGCCATCGACCGCTGCACGGCCGTCGTAAACTGCGCGTCCACCGCCTTCGCTTCGACGGTCCGTCGCTTGAGCTGCCGCCCGAACCAGACGTTGGCGGTCATCAGGGGCGGCGCGATCGCCAGCGCCGCCAGCGTCAGCGGAACGCTCCGCGAGAGCAGGATCCACAGCATGACCGTGAGCGTGATGGCGGCCACAAACGTCGATACGAACACCTGGAGAATCGTCTGGCAGCCGAATGTGTCGGAACTGAGGCGATAGATCGCGTCGCCCTGCGGCTGCGACTTGTGATACGCCAGGTGCAGCGCCTGCAGCTTCCGGTAGAGGTCGCAGCGGACCCGCATCAGCCCGTTGTAGTTAATCCTGTTGTTAACGATGGTGCGGACCATCGAGATCAGGTCCTGCCCGAACTTGAGCAGGAGACCGGCGATCGCCAGCCCGATGATCTGGCCGAGCCGGCTGGAGGGTAGCGGCGCGAGGAAAAGCCGGTGAATCAGGTCCGTCTTCGGCGTCGTCACCATCACGGAGTCGACGAGCACCGCCATCGGCCACGCCATGAGCAGCCCCAGCACCGTGGACAGCCCGATGAGGGCCAGCAGGAGCGCCACCAGCGGGAGATCCGGACGGAAATAGGCGAGGGCTCGCGCGTAAAACCGCGCGCGCTGCTCGAGGGTCGCTCGCAGGGAGGCTGAGACCCCCGCTCCCCCGGCGGGGACCTCAGCTTCCGGGCGCCTGGTCGCCCGGAGCGTGCCGCTCGCGGCCGACTGCCGACACATCGGAGGCTCTCGACGTCGTCCGGAGAGGGACGCAGCCTGGACTGCGGCCCCCTGTGCGACCGGGGCGTTCAACACCGCAGGCCGGCGCGGGCGGAAGGAAAACATAATGAGCTGTGCATCCTGCCATGCGTCGATCTTCGACGCGGACACGGGTGGCAGGCGATCGTCGCTGCCACGCAGACGCAGGAAAAGGGCCCCGGGCCTTCACGGCGCCGGAGCCCATTCCCTTCATTGCA
The DNA here is from genome assembly GCA_964548565.1 of uncultured Planctomycetales bacterium. Classification (GTDB taxonomy): domain Bacteria; phylum Planctomycetota; class Phycisphaerae; order UBA1845; family PWPN01; genus CAYLLT01. The sequence continues at coordinate 10,735 of CAZJTF010000233.1, forward strand.
ATTTAGTGGCACCCCACAGGTCCACCAACGGGGTGAAGTTCCCGAAATTGCCGCGGAAAAGAAGCTGAACAGCGGCTTCCGGGCCGGCACCGGGGAGAATCCCCACCGTCCGGGGCTACGGTGTCCAGCCCGGCCCGCAATTCCAGAAACACGCCAGCGTGCACGCCAGCAGAGGAGGTAGTCGGCGATAAACCAGGCGATGAGGAGGCCAACGGCCGCCACGGCGACGAATCCCGAACGGGGTTGGTTCCACCCCCTTCGCCGCTGGGCGTTCGAGCTCAGGCGGCGCGTCGCATCCTGCGGGCTCTGCCGGATCTGTCGCCATCGGTCGCACGCGTGTGTATCCGAAGCGGCAGGTATTCACGTGTGAAAGGAAAACGGGCGAGCACCGATGTCTGCCAGGGGACGGCTCGCGCAGGCCGCGATGCAAGGAACGGAATGCAACAGGGTTGCCGCCTGCTGCATCAGTTTGACGCGCGGTCGGGGTCATTTCAACGCCAGAGGCACACCGCCAGTTCTTCGTGCTATTCCGACTGCTGCTCGAATTCGCCGGAAAAGGGTCGCTCCCGGTATGATCCACGCCCCGAAGGTCTGGCAGGAG
>CAZJTF010000234.1:0-11320 GCA_964548565.1 uncultured Planctomycetales bacterium
CGGTGAAACAGCGAACCGGGCGCCCCATCCGCGCAATCAGCCCGATTTCGCGGCGGATGATGCGTCAAAGCAGTCGCCGATTATGCAACTGAGGGGTTAACACATGCCGCGCGCGGGCGCAAGTAAAAAATCACTTTAATTGGGGCCGGTGTTTTCCCGGACAGCATTGGGCTCCGTACCGGCCGTCTTCCCTCCGTGGCGGATGAAGAACGTGAACCGCGAAAACGCCCAAACGCCAAGGCAGAGGGCTCGTACTGCTCGTGTCTCATGGATCTGGATGCAACCTGCAGTGAAGTGGGCGGTACGCCCGCATGCTGATCAACAACTCCCGTCTTCTTGGCGCCTGCGCGGTTATTCTTTCTGCAACGTTGGGGGTTATTCTCCGCGATGCCACGCACAAGTCCTGACAGACGCCGCGACGCGAGCTTTCTCAACTCTTTACCGCCTTCGCAGCGGGGAGTTGCGTACTCTCCGCCGCCGGGCGATAGTGTCTCCGCATGACTGAGCTTCCCGAGCCGGCGCTGCACCTGGCACGCACCCCTTCGCGGTTGCGACGGCTGCTGAATGCCGTCGGGCCGCTGCTGGCGCTCATCGTGATCATCCTCGGCTTCGGGGCCGCGTCGCAGATCAAGGCTGGTCTGGATCAGCACGCCTTCCTCCAGGAACGCGCCGAACGTCGCGCTAAAGCCGGCCTCGAACCCGAGCCGATCCCCACGCGGTGGGAACTGATCCGAGCGCACGAGAATCGTTTTCTGACGGTCAGCACCTTCCGCTCCACGGCAAATCAGATGGTCTCCGTGGGCATCGCCGCGATGGGCATGACCCTCATCATCATCAGCGGCGGGATCGACCTGTCCGTCGGTTCGGTGATGGCCCTCACGAGCGTGATGGTGGCATGGTGCCTGCGCGAGGGCTGGCCGCCGGTTCCCTCGGCGATCGCCGGAATCCTGCTCGGCGGCCTCTGCAGCTTCGTCAACGCCAGCATGATCACGCGCCTCAGGGTCGTGCCATTCATCGCTACGCTGGGCATGTGGGGCATCGCCCGCGGTGCGGCCAAGGGCATTGCCCGTGAGCAGAAGATCGACGCGCCTGCCGGCTGGCTCGGCACGCACGTACTCGTCCGCCAGCCCGACCCGCCGTGGCTCCTCGTCTCGCCCGGCGTGTGGACGCTGGTCGTGCTGGCGGTCATCGTCTGGGTGATTCTGCGTTACACGCGGCTCGGTCGGTACATCTTCGCGATCGGCTCGAATGAGGAAGCGACGCGTCTGGCAGGCATTCGCGTCGACCGCGTGAAGCTCGCCCTCTACAGCATCGCGGGCCTGACGACAGGTCTGGCGGGGGTGATGCAGTTCGCGCGTCTGACGGTGGGGGACCCCACGACCGCCGCGGGCGCGGAACTCGACGTCATCGCGGCCGTCGTGATCGGAGGAGCGAGCCTCTCCGGCGGCGAGGGCTCCGTGGTCGGCTCGCTGATCGGCGCCCTGATCATGGCCTTTCTGCGCGTCGGCTGCGACCACGTCGGCGTGCCGAGTTGGGTGCAGGAAATCGTGATCGGCGTCGTCATCGTCGTGGCCGTCGCCCTCGACTACGTCCGCCGCCGCGCCGCTGCGGCACGTTAACTTATCAGTCAGTTGAGGTGGTAAATCAGGGCCTCATCGATGAAGACGTCATCGATGACGTTATGGGTCAGCCGAATGCGTGCAAGCCCCGGTCCTGTCTTCACGTTGGAGAGCAGCGCCCGAATCAGGGGGTCCTTGGGGCTGACCGCTGCGACCCTGTGGAGCGGAAGTTCTCGCGCGAGATTCGTTTTCTCAAGCGCCCGCTGTATCCGCGTGTACGCTTCGAGTGGTCCCTTCCTGTCCACGACCGGTGTTGCCAACAGCAACCGCCACTCGGACGATTCGGGGTAGTACAGCCACAGCGAGGCGCGCAGACGCAGGTCCTTCGACTTCTGCAGCGCCTCCGTCGCGGTCGCACCGAGTTGAATGTCGTTCTCTACCAATGCCGTCTTATCCACGACATGACTCCGTCCGGCCGGGCAGTGACGGCGTGATACAGGTCGCGCGCCCGCTGGGGCCCCACATGAGTATAGCGACTGTCGTTCCTCCAGTCCTTGACCACACCCCAGTTCCGTTCCAGAACCGGACGAGGGCCCGCATCTTCGCGGAGTTCCTGTTCCAGGCCGGCTGTCCGGAGTAGTTGAGGCAGGTCATGCGTCCAACTGGCGTTGACAGTGCTCTTGTCCGGAAACGTGTGCCGCTGGGTTTTCCCTGCGATGCACGCCTTCAGAGCGCACTCGACCGCAAGGCCGGCGAGGTAGTATGCCGCCGGGTGACGGCCCGAGCCCAGGAGGTCGTGCGCGGCCTGGAGATGTACACGGGCAAGGGCACGAAGATCATTCCTGGTGAGAGTCACCGATGCGCTCCTGGGTGTCCTCCATATGCATACAACCAATGGTGAGGTACGTCAAAAACCGTTGAGTGGTGTTGTGCCTGGGTTACCGGACGTTCAGGTGCGCGACCGGACTACTCCTGTTCGATCTCGAGTTCCTCGATCGTGCGGGAGGGCTCGGCGTACTTGGGAATTTCCGGCTCGGGCACCTGCTCGAGCAGCATCTCGACGATCTGGACCGAGTCGATGCCCTCGGCCTGCGCCGCGAAGTTGCAGGCGATGCGATGCCGCATGACCGGAACGGCCACGTTGCGGATGTCCTCGATGCTCGCGGTGTACCGCCCGTCCATGGCGGCGAACGCCTTCGCTCCCATGATCAGGAACTGTCCGGCGCGCGGGCCCGCGCCCCAGTCCACCATCTTCCGGATGAACGGCGGGGCAGTCGGATCCTTCGGTCGTGACGCCCGCACGAGGCGCGAGGCGTACTGGATCACGTAGTCGCTGACCGGCACATTCGCGATCAGCTTCTGCATGTTCAGAATCTGGCGGTCGTTGAGGATCTTCTTGAGCGAGGCTCGCGCCCCTGACGTCGTCTCCGCGAGGATCAGCTCCTCTTCGCGCTGGCTGGGATAGTCCACCCACACGTTGAACATGAACCGGTCGAGCTGTGCCTCCGGGAGGGGGTAAGTGCCCTCCTGTTCGATCGGGTTCTGTGTCGCGATGACGAAAAACGGATTCGGCAGCGGGTGAGTCTCCCGCGCCACCGACACCTCGCGCTCCTGCATCGACTGGAGGAGCGCCGCCTGCGTCTTGGGCGGCGTGCGGTTGATTTCGTCCGCGAGAATGATGTTCGCGAAAATCGGCCCCGGCTCGAACCGGAATTCCCGGCGCCCGCGATCGGATTCGTCGAGGATGTTCGTACCCGTGATATCCGACGGCATCAGGTCCGGGGTGAACTGGATCCGCTTGAATGAGAGCGTCATGATGTCGGCCAGCGTCGAGACCATCAGCGTTTTGGCGAGACCCGGTACGCCCACCAGCAGGCAATGCCCGCGCGAGAAGATGGCGGCCAGCATCTGGTCGAGCACCTGTCGCTGCCCGACAATCACCTTCCCGAGCTCGCTGAGGATCAGGTTGTAGCTTTTCTGGTAGTGGTCCAGCAGGACGGCATACGATTCCCGGGCCATGGTTCGTCCTCACGGCTGAAAAGGCGATGACGCTGCGTCCAATTCGAGAAACTCGAGCTCGTCGGTCGCCAGGTCGAGCACCGCCACTGTTCGGATCGCCACCCGGTGCAGTGCGCCGGGGTTGATCACCCGCATTCCTGCGACGCGCCCGTCATTCAGTCGATGCGTGTGGCCGTGCAGCAGGTAATCGTACGGCGTCTTCCGCACAGCTTCTGCAAAGCCTTTCTCGTGGCCGTGGTAGATCCCGATGCGTCGCCCGGCGAGCGTCAGCTCCAGCGGACCTTCCGGCCACGTGAGCCCGAGCCCCTTGACGTAGCTCCGCCATGTGGGCTCTGGGACATCGGTGTTTCCCCACACGAACCAGCAGCGTCGCCCCGCCAGCTCATCCAGCACGGGCAGCCCGCCCACGTCGCCGCAGTGAGCGACTGCCTCCGCACCGGCGTCGTCCAACTTGCGCAATGCCGTTCGCACGTGGCCGACCCGTCCGTGGCTGTCCGACATGATTCCAAGCTTCATCCATGCCCTCCGCGGGCGTTCATCCGTCTCGCACTTCCCGCAGCATCATACCGCCCGTGGACCGCCAAAAGCGGTTTCCGACCGGCATGCCTCCTCGTGAAACCCTGCCGGCAGCCTCGGACTGCACGAATTTGCCTGCCGGGCGGGGTCCGTTTAGGATACCCCAATTCCCCGCCTGTCGCCCGGTCCGGGCGCGGGGAAACCCGTGGCGGCAAAGGTTGGCCGGCAGGTCTGTCAGGGGCTCCCGCTGGCGAGCTCGCGGTACCTGCGCCGACTGCATGGGCTCGGGCGGCGGAAGAGGAACCGGATGTTCGCGATCGTCAGTGACATACACAGCAACCTGGAAGCCCTGCAGGCCGTCCTGGCCGACATCGACGCACGCGGCGTCAAGAAAATCGTGTGCCTGGGTGACGTGGTCGGATACGGACCGAATCCCCGGGAATGCATCGATCTGGTGATGGAGCGGGCGGAGTTCTGCCTCTGCGGGAACCACGACCACGCCGTCTTCTACGAGCCGTTCAACTTCAACGTGGGCGCCGAACGGGCCTGCTACTGGACGCGCCAGGTTCTCGAAGACGAGCCCAGCAAGGCGCTCCGTGACCGGAGGTGGGAGTTTCTCGGACGCCTGCCCGTCCGGTACGTCTACCGCGGCATGCTGTTCGTCCACGGCTCCCCGCGCCGCCCCGTGAACGAGTACCTGTTCGCGGATGACGTTTACTCCAATCCGAACAAGCTGATGGCCAACTTCGAGCGCTTCCAGGAGGTGGCGTGCTTCGTCGGCCACACGCACGTGCCTGGCGTGTTCGTCGACGATCCCTATTTCGAGTCGCCGGACGAACTCGCGGAGCCGAGCGTCTACGAAATTGCCGACGACGACAAGGTGATCATCAACCTCGGCAGCGTGGGCCAGCCCCGCGATCGTGACCCGCGGGCAGCCTACGGAATCGTCGACGAGGGCCGCGTGGAGTTCATCCGGCTCGAGTACGACATCGAGAAAACCGTCCGAAAGATTCTGGCGACGCCCGAGCTGGATGACTTTCTCGGGCATCGGCTGCTGGAAGGTCGTTGACAGGCACACAGACCAGGCGCGAAATGCCCGCCACAGTCGGCCGGCCGCTGACGTTCTGAATCGAGAAGAGAGACGATGCAAACCCGACGCATGATGGTGGCCCTGCTGGCCTCCATCGCCGTGTTCTACCTCTGGATGCTGATCGCCGCGCGAATCTGGCCGCACCGCCCGACCACGCGTCCAGCGGACGTGGCATCGACCCAGCCGGCAACTGCGACCGCTCCCGCATTCGCCGAGGCCGAGCAGCCCCTGACCAGGTCCGCCGCCACCAGCCCCGGCATCGCCGGCCCGTCGCGCCCCGGCTTGAAAGTCGCAGGGGGAGACAGCGTTCAACCGGTGACCCTCGGGAACGCCGCGGACGCCAGCCAGTATCCGATGGAACTCGAGATCTCGCCGATCGGCGGCTCCGTGATCGAGGCCAGTCTGCGAAAGCACTACGAGACCGTCAAGAAGGAGGTCTCATACCGGGTGGTCGAACCCGTGGCGACCCCGCAGGGCGACCTCTTCCGCTCGTTCACCACGACGAAGATTCGTTTCGAAAACGCGAACGTGGATGTCCCGCTCGGAGATGTCGCGTGGGAAGTCAGTCCGGAGAGCACATCCGAACGCACCGTTCTCACCGCCACGATCAACGATAATGGGCGTCCGCTGGCCCGCATCGTGAAGACGTACACGTTGCGCCCGCAGCCGGCCAGCGCGATGACGTACGACCTCGGTCTCTCGATTCGGGTCGAGAATCTTTCCGACCAGAACGAGAGGGTGGTGCTCGTACAGCAGGGGCCGGTCGGTTTTCGCAAGGAGGAGCCGCGCAGCGAGGACCGCAAGGTGCTCGTCGGATCGTGGCTGGCGAACGGCAACATCACCGTGACGGGTTACCTGCGGGATAAGGTCGCCAAGGAAGGGGAAATCCCGCTCGGCAAGGATGAGGGCGAAAACCGCGTCGCCTGGGCCGCCGAGACGAACAAGTACTTCACCTGCATCATGACCCCGGCCGGCCGACAGGGCCTGAGCGATGTGGCTCGCTTCGCGCAAGTGAAGGCTGTCCACCTCGCCAGCCAGATGGCGGCCGAGGAACGCAACGGCGAGCACGGCGCAATGACCTTCCAGTTCGTGACCGTTCCGATCCCGCTTACGCCGGGCGCTTCCGCCGAAACCGCCTTCAACTGCTATCTCGGCCCGAAGAGCAAGCGTGCCTTCCAGAAGGTGGACGAGTACCGGCGACTCAATTACTACGGCGCGATCAAGGAAAGTTTCTACGCCTGCGCGCCCGCCGGCCTCGTTTCGCTCATGATGAGCCTGCTCGACTTCTTCCACGCGATCGTCCGGAACTACGGCGTCGCGATCATCATCCTGGTTCTGGTGGTGCGGACGATCCTGCATCCGATCACCAAGAAGAGCCAGGTGAACATGATGAAGATGCAGAAGCAAATGTCCACGCTTCAGCCGAAGATCGAGGCGGTTAAGACAAAGTACGCCAACGATCGCGTGGCCATGAACCAGGCGATGATGGAGGTCTACCGCGAGGCAGGTGTGAACCCGGCCGGCAACCTGCTGACGTGCCTGCCCCTGCTGCTGCAGATCCCGATCTGGGGAGCCCTCTGGACGGCGCTGAGCTCCACGATCGAGATGCGGCACGCGCCCTTCGACGGGTACTGGATCCGCGACCTGGCCGGTCCGGACGCGGTGATCACCTTCGCCCACGCCTATAACGTCCCGATTATCAGCTGGCTCGCCGGGCCGATCCACTCGATCAACATCCTCCCTGTGCTTCTGGGGATTTCGCAGTTGCTGCAGACCAAGTACATGCCGCGCGGTACACCCTCCGCGCAGTCCGGCGGCAACCCCGATCAACTCGAACAGCAGCGCAAGATGATGATGTTCATGAGCGTGTTCTTCGTGTTCATGCTCTACAACGCACCGAGCGGGCTGAACCTCTATATCATGGCGAGCAACATGTTCGGAATCCTCGAGCAGTGGCGGATCCGCAAGCACATTGCCGAAGAGGAGCAGCGGCAGGGGACTGAACCGCCCAAGCCGAAGGGACCCCGGCAGCCCGGCTGGCTGGAGCGCAAGTGGAGCGAGCTCCAGAAGCAGGCTGAAGAAGCCAGAAAACTCGACAGCCAGCGTCCGCAGCAGAAGAAAGGGAAAACCCGCTGACCGGCGGTCCCGCGGGAACTCCCTGCCCGGGTGGACGGCACTGCGGATGCATTGCCTGCCGGGCCGTCCGGTGCCGCAGAACGCTCACGGCCTGGTGGAACTGCGGCAGGTCGAGCAGTCCGTCAGTTCGAGACGCGCCTCGATCTCTCCGTCCCCGATCAGCTCCATCCGGATGATCCCGAAGACCGGCACCTGCTCGCTGACCCACGTTCGCCTGATGTAACCGATCTCCTCCTCGCTCCAGTGATCCTCGTAGAGCCAGGCGTTCCAGGACCGACCGGCCGCGTCGACGCGCGTCAGCCTCGCTTCCCGAGCGGCGCCGTGAATCCGGGCTTGTCGCGCCAGCGGGTCCAGATCCGGGTTGTCCTCACGGAAGGCCGTTTCGCCGAGGGGTTTACCGCTCTGGGTGACCTGCACGCGCGTCCGCACGACCGCGCCCGAGACGCTTTCAACCTCGTACCGCAGCGCCCGCTCGCCGACCGCCGTATACCGCGCCCACTCCCCCGGCCTGGCATCGGCGAGCGGCTGAAACGCCGGGATTGTCGGCTGGGAAGCGGGGGCTGAAGTCGTCATCGCTCGCGCTGCCGTATGGGCTGCGGGTTTTGTGGCGGACGCCGTGCGGTTCCGGACGGCCGGCCGTCGTGGCGCTCTCTCTGGCGGGTTCGCCGCGATCAGACACTGGGGTTCGGCCACGCGGCTGTCCAGGAGCCCCTGTACCCACCGTCTGGCCGGTTCCTTCACCGGCGTCGGCATGGGAGCGGCCTCGGGCTCGTGTTCGCCGGAAGCCGGCAGGATCAGGACGGCCACCAGGAGTGCCTGAAGCAGCATGGGTCGAGCGTGCATGTGCGGGGTTCTAACGCATCATCGGCCGCTTCGCCAATTCATGTACAGTGCAGCACGCAAGTCCCGCGACAGCCGGTGAGCGACCATCGCCCCCTGCGCGGCAGATTCTATAATCTTGGAGCTTCGGCGTATCGCGATCCCACCCAGTTGAAAGGTGCACAGATGGCAAAGACAGCTTCATCGTTTCCGCGCATCGGCAGCAAGGCTCCGGCATTCTCGGCTCCGGCATCCGGCGGGCACCAGGTCAGGCTCTCGGACTTCAAGGGCAAAATTGTCGTGCTCTACTTCTACCCGAAGGACGACACCTCCGGGTGCACCCGGGAGGCGTGCGCCTTCCGCGATTCGCACGCGGCGCTCACCAAAGCAGGGATCGTTGTGGTCGGTGTGTCCCCCGACTCCGTCAACTCGCACGACAAGTTCGCCGCCAGGTACGAGCTGCCCTTCACACTCCTCACCGACGAGGACCACGCGATCTGTGAGGCCTACGGCGTCTGGCAGGAAAAGTCGATGTACGGACGCAAGTACATGGGCGTGGCGCGAACCACATTCGTTATCGACGCGGACGGGAAAATCGCGCACGTCTTCGAGAAAGTCAAGCCGGACGGCCACGACGTCGAAGTGCTCGAATGGGTGCGGCAGAACCTGCGGTAACGTTCGGTCGGTGCGCGCTCACCAGCACTGCTTGATCTTCGGCACGAAGTCCTTGATGAGGAGATCGAACGAGGCGGCGTTGAAATCAGGCCATCCAAGTTTCATGAACAGCTTGTTCGCCTCGGTGTCCAGCGGGTACAGCGGGTACTCGACGTGACCGTCAACATACCCCAGCACCGTCCGACCGCTTCCGACCCGTGAGCCGGCGCCCTTGTCGACGGCGGGGCTGTGCCGTGTCGCAATCCTGTCCACGGTATTGAAATTGCCTTCCAGGTTGCGGCTGGAGTGATAGTACGGGTGTTCTTCGGCCATCAGGAACATCTGCTGCGGGCTCCAGCGCCGCACGGTAGACCCGCCGCCGGACGGGTTCGGAACCCGCCCTGTCATCGTGTCCGGTGTCTTGTACCCCATGTAGGCATTCATGGAATAGCTCGATCGACCGTTTCCGCCGTTGCCGATCGCATCCGGAGTGGGCATACCGGCGAAGTCGGACGGACACATGTAGATCTTCTCGTCACGTGCATACTTGAAGATCGTTCCACGCTTCGGTACGTCGGCCTGGAAGTTAGTCCAGTTTGCGCCTGTTCGGTTCGTGGGGAACGCGCCGTAGCCCGTCGCGCCGTCCCAGAGCCAGTTCGGACGCTTCAAATTCGTCTCCCGCGGGATCGGCCACGCCCAGCTCTGCCCGTGGACCAGCTTGTTCTCGTAAAACACGCTCTGCGTCGCAGGCAGCACCTTATGGTCCGTCAGATACAGCATCTGGCACTGGATCAACTGCTTGACGTTGGCCCGGCAAAGCGTCGCGCGAGCGCTCTCCCTTGCTTTGGTCAACGACGGCAGAAGAATAGCCACGAGGAGGGCGATGATCGCCACGACGACCAGGACTTCGATCAACGTGAATGCCGGGCGACACGACCCGTCTCGACTGCGTGTCTTCATGTCAACTCCCACCAATCGAGCCTGCAGCCCGGATGTCCCGCCGGCTCCGCGATGCACAGGCGATACTCGATTATAAAGCGAGACCACGAGACGAGCAATCCTCGTTATATAATTTCGGGCAGGAACCCCCGAGTGGCCTCATAACTCGACTCGCTTTTCGCGAGAATTGCAGCACCCCTGTTCGCAGGATGCCCCGCTCCCCCGCGGCCGTGCTATTCCGGGGCGAGTGTCTCGAATTTGATCACTTGGACCGGGCACTCCTCGGCTGCTTCCGAGATCGCGACGCTCCTGGGACGGGTGAACTCGACGTCCAACGCCTCCGGGCGTACGACGCAGGTTTCTGGTGTGACATGAAAGACGTCCGGGCAGGTTGTCTCGCAGGCGTCGCAGACGATGCAACCTTCCTCGATCCAGACCCGGACAACAACGGGTTGTACGTACGGCATGCCCCCAAGCTCCGAAAACGGCCCTGCGTCGCCTATTGTGAGCAAACGCGACGAATGGGTCAAACCAACACGTGTCCCAAATCCGGGTTTTCGCTGGCGGCGAAATCCGCGGTCGCGCACCATGTCACAGCCAATTCTGCTGCCGATTATGTGCGTAAGAAACCGTAAACCAGGACATTGTGAAACGTACAAACCAGTCGGTATGTTCATGTGTTGGACTGCGCGGATTCGTGCGGCCAGCCTGCTTCCCGGCAGAATTCCGCTTATCTGCCGACGGGAAAAGGTCCCCCGCCGCGCGTGAAAGCCGACCCCTGAGCCTTTTCCGCGGCGGAAACGACCGTTTCCCGTGGTGTGCGGAACAGCACGCCGACGAGGAACGTGGCTACCGCTCCGACGAGTACGAACCAGGTGAATTCCACCTTCCAGATTGGCGCCCTGATGGCCCAGCCTGTCGGGAGAATCGCGTTCGCCACCTGGAACGCCAGCCCACTGACCACGAAGATCGTCAGCAGGCCCATCGTGACCGCCAGCATGTTTCCGCGGTCGTTTCCACGGGTCCTTGTCAGCATGCCGAGCAAGAACACGCCGAGCATCGGTCCGAGAATGTAGCCGGCCACCCCCAGCGCGACCGGAATGATCGTGAGGTCCGGGTTCTTTACATTCGCGTACGCGAAGGTTGTCGCGACGAGCACCATCAGCACCGCGAAAAGACCGGTGAAGACGCGGGCCATCGTGACGTGGTGCCGCGGGTCCTTTCCGCGGGCGAAATACGGGATGTACCAGTCGTTGGTCAGGCTCGTGGCCAGCGCGTTGAGCGCCGCGGCCAGCGACCCCATCGCCGTCGCGAACACGCCCGCCAGGACGAAGCCGCGGACCACCACCGGCATCACCGTCAGGATGTACGCGCCGAACACGTCATTGGCCTTCGGCGGCTTCATCTCCGGGTGCTGCTCATAGAATGCGATCAGCAGCACGCCGATAAACGCGAACGCCGCGAAAATCGGCACGTCCATGAGTCCCGCCCCGATGACGCTCCGGCGGCTCCGCTTGTAGTCCGGGGCCGTCAACATGCGCTGGACCATATCATTGTCTGTTCCGTTTGCCCCCATGAATTAGATCGT
>CAZJTF010000235.1:0-11309 GCA_964548565.1 uncultured Planctomycetales bacterium
CCGACGCGCTGACCGGCGGCGGCTACACGCTCACGGGTGGATTCTGGCCCGGCGCGGTCCCCGCGTGCGGAACATTCGTCGCCGCCGACTTCGACCGGGACTGCGACGTGGACGCGGCGGATTTCGCGCGGTTCGTCGTGTGCGACACCGGCCCGTCGGTCCCGTACAACCCGGCGGCGCTGCCGGCGGGGTGCACGTTCGCGCCCGACGCCCAGAACCAGATCGCGCCGGATCTCGATAAGGACAACGACGTCGATCAGGACGATTTCAGCATTCTCCAGCGGTGCACCACCGGTCCCGGCGTTCCTTCGGACCCCAACTGCGCGGGGTGAGCGTCGGCAGGGACAGTTCGGGCGAGTGCAGCCTGGCCCCCGCGCTCGTTCTGCGCAAGGCGGAAGACCAGTCCATGCGGATGGATGGGCATAGTCTCGTCGTCGGAGCGGCGGCTTCGCCCGGATCACCTTCGCAACTCGCCCCCCGGATTCCAGGCGGATGTCGAGGCTGTGGACAGCAAGCTGCGCCTGATTGCATGCCGGCGCGAGCTTTCGAGTCAACATGTGAAACCTGGCGGGAACTCTCGTGGACAACGCGTTCCACTTCACCATCTGGACGGCGAACCCGAGCAATCCGGGCTGAGATTGACCGGAAGACTCTCCATGAGGACCAACGTGGCTGGGAGAAGGCAGAGTTCAAACGGGAGCCGCAGTCATGTGGTGCAATTCCCCACAAGAACAATCGTGGCCGTCAGCTCTTGTGTGGTCCCGGCCGCTGCCGCAGCCGCCGTGCCGCTCGGCACGTCGTTCACCTACCAGGGCCGGCTCGAGAATGCCGGTGCGGCGCTGAACGGCGCCGCCGACTTCAGTTTCAGCCTGTTTGACGCGGCGTTCGGACCGGGACGCGGTTTTTTCAATTGAAAGGGAGTGACAGAATGAGCCGTCCCCTTGCAGGCGAGTTCTCATGCCTTCTATACCTGTTCTCAGGCATTGCCGCCGTGGCCGCCCCGCTGGGCACCGCGTTCACTTACCAGGGGCGGCTGGAGCAGAACGGCTCGCCGGTGAACGGGACGGTGAACATGGCGTTCAGCCTGTGGGATGATCCGGCGGCCGGCACGCAGGTCGGTTCTGTTCAGATGGTCAACGGAGTGCAGGTGACCGGCGGCCTGCTGGCCGTTCGACTCAACACCGGCGGTGAGCTCGGCGCTCAGGCGTTCAACGGGCAGGCGCGGTGGCTGGAGATTGCCGTCAACGGAACGACGCTGACGCCACGGCAGGAGGTCACGCCCGCACCGTATGCGCTGTTCACCGCGAGCGGGGGCGGTGCGACCAACTGGTTGAACGACGGCGACAACGTGTACCTGCCGACGGGCAACGCCGGGATCGGTACGCAGACGCCGACGGAGATGCTCCACCTGAACCGACCGTATGCCGACACGGCCCTGCGCCTTGAGACCATCCGTTTTCAGCAGGGGCCGCCGCTCAGTGCTGTAAGACCTGCGGGGACGGCTGTGACCAGCGGCGCCGGCCAGGCGTGGGCCTCACCGGGCGCGGCCCGTGTGAGCGACGATGCCCGCGCGACCGTCAGCCTGTCGGGGGTGACCGGCGGTCCGGACTTCAACACCTCGCAGAACCTGGAGGTGTCGGGCTTCGGGTTTGCGATTCCGGCGCAGGCGGTGGTCGTCGGGATCAGCGTACAGATCGAGGCGGGGTCCGCCTGCACGTGCTCTGATTGCGACCAGTGCCGGGTCAATGGTACAGCGGAACTGCTCGGGGGTGCCGGGTCCGTCGAGCCCCGGCCATTCGGCTTTCCCGGGCAGGAGGCGGTGGTCACGGTGGGCGGCACGTTCGAGGAGTGGGGGCAGGACTGGACACCGGCGCAGGTCAACAGCGCGGCGTTCGGCGTCCGGCTCGCGGCGCGCCTGGACCTGCTGGAGACGGTCTTCTGTATTCCGGGGTTTGGCTGCTCCTATACGGCGTGCGACTGTATCGGTAATGGTTCGGCCGGCGTCGACAGCATCTCCGTCACCGTCTACTACTACGATGCGGCGGTGTCGAGCACGCCGGTGAACTGGACGATCGGTGTGCCGGAGACCGTCTCGGGGCTGCAGATTTCCCCGACGGCGGATCTCAGCAGCCCGGCCATCCACATCAATACCGACGGGCACGTCGGCATCAACACGACGGACCCGATGCACTTTCACCTGGCCGTCAATGGATTCGCCGCCAAGCCGAACGGCGGGAGCTGGGCTGCGCTGAGCGACGCGCGGCTGAAGCGAGATCTCCGGCCCATGGAGGACACGCTCGACCTGCTGCTGTCGCTCCACGGGTATGAATTCGAGTACACGGACGACGCAGTGGCGACGGGCTTCTGCCTGCCAGGACGACAGATCGGGCTCCTCGCCCAGGAGGTCGAGCAGGTTTTCCCTGACTGGGTCGGACGAACGGAGGATGGTTATCTCCACGTGACGGAACACGCCACGACCGCGCTGATGGTCGAGGCGTTGCGCGATCTGCGGGGGGAAAAGGACTGCCAACTGGCCGAGCGGGACCGCCAGCTTGCGGAGAAGGGCGAGCAGATCCGGATCCAGCAGCAGAGGATCGACGAACTGGAGGCGCGACTTGCCCGGATCGAGAGGCTGCTGGCGGGGGAGGCGCTTCCCGAAGCGGCCCCCGCCCGGTGATGAGGCCCCAGGGGTATGATCAGCGGGCGGGCGGTGCGTCCATGAGCCAACGGCGGAGAAATGCGACCCCTGGATCGAAGTTGATCTCGTGGCGACCGTCCCAGAGGTCGATGGCGATTCGGTCGGCCAGGCCGAGGCGCTCGTAATGCGTGCGGGCGGTCTCGAATTCCTGCAGGATGTCGGGCCACCAGCCGATGCGGTCCTGCTTCCCGTGCTGCACGAGGAGGGGGCGTGGGCAGATGAGTGACGCGACGTCGTGATCGGCGAACTCGGTGCACCAGCCGCGCAGGAAGGCGTGCTCTTCGTCGACATCCATGAATGACACATACTTGTCACTGTGCACGGCCATCTTCGTGAGGCGGTGATTAAACCAGGCGGTGACCACGCCGACGCGGATGCGCGGCTCGAGCGGCATCCAGAACATGGTGGCCATGCCTCCGAGCGAGATGCCCCACATTCCGACACGGTCGGAGTCGATGCGCGGGTCCTTCAGGACCTCGTCCAGCAGGCGCTGCATGCGGGCGAACTCGATGCCGGGGAGCGTCGTGTCAGCGAGGCGGCAGAGACGCTCGATGCGGTTGCGGTTGGGCACGCCCCGCAGGTTCATCGGGGCCAGGACCGCGAACCCGGCCTGCACGAGGCGCTCGCCATAGCTGTGGTAGTAATCGCCATCGTCCATCGCCCCGAAGCCGCGCTCCGGGTAGCTGGCGAGGCCGTGCTGGGCGATCACGAGCGGCACGGGGCCTGACGCGCGCTGCGGGATGACCAGCAGGCCCTCGGCCGCGATCGGGCCGAGCGGCAGGCTGAGCCACTGGGCATTTTCACCCTTCGGGAACGAGGCGGGCGTACCCTGGAGCGGTCCTGTCGCGGTGAGAACAGGCGGATTGAGGCGGTCGCGCCAGCGGCGACGGTTGGGTTCCACGCTCTTCAGAAACGCGTCCACGCTGGAGTAATCGCGATGCCAACTTCTGGCGGCCCGCGCGGGGTAGCCGTCGACGATCTCGCGTTGGAGGTACGTCTCATGATCCTGCGCGTCGCGGTTGGTACGGTGCTGTGCGAGGGGGCGCAGTTCCTCTGGGGGGGGGCGGGTGTGGGCGAGGGCGGTCAGGCAGAAGGCGAGCGTGGTCGCGAGGACGGCCGTCGGAGAGGCTGGACGCATGGTGGCCCCCGGGATCCGAATCACGAATGACCAATGACAGCTGACGACTGACTCCTTCGAGCTTCCCCCACGTGCCCTGTCCTGCTCTCACTCCATCCTGAGCACGCGGGTGAGGAACGCCAGGCGATCGGCGGCCTCGTCGATCTGCTTGCTCGTCGGCTTGCCGGCACCGTGGCCGGCACGTGTTTCGATCCGGATGAGGATCGGAGCGGGGCCCGCCTGGGCGGCCTGCAGCGCGGCCGCGAACTTGAAGCTGTGCGACGGCATGACGCGGTCGTCGTGGTCGCCGGTGGTGATGAGCGTGGCCGGGTAGGACGTCCCGGGGCGGATGCGGTGCAGCGGGCTGTAGCTGTAAAGCACCTTGAACATCTCCGGGTCGTCGGGGCTGCCGTAGTCGGAGGTCCACGCCCAGCCGATGGTGAACTTGTGGAACCGCAGCATGTCCATGACGCCCACGGCAGGCAGGGCGGCGGCGAAGAGGTCCGGACGCTGCGTGATGCACGCGCCGACGAGCAGGCCGCCGTTGCTGCCGCCGGAGATGGCGAGCTTCTCGCGCGAGGTCATTCCCTGCTGGATCAGGTATTCGGCGGCTGCGATGAAATCGTCGAACGTATTCTGCTTGTTTTTCAGGCGTCCGGCGTCATGCCAGGCCTTGCCGTACTCGCCGCCGCCGCGAATATTGGCCACGGCGTAGACTCCACCCATCTCCATCCACGCGAACATGGACGTCGAGAAGCCGGGCGTGATCGGGATTTCGAAGCCGCCGTAACCGTAGAGGAGGACGGGGGTCGAGGGGTTGGGCCGCAGGTCCCTGCGATGCGTGATGAACATCGGGACGCGCGTCCCGTCGCGGCTGGTGTAGAAGACCTGTTTTGTGACGTAATCCGCCGGGTCGAACTCCAGCTTCGGGCTGCGGAAGACAGTCGCCTCGTCGCGTTTGAGGTCATAGCGGTAGATCGTGCCCGGGCGCGAGAAACCGGTGAATGAGTAGAACGTCTCGCGGTCGCAGCGGCGACCCGTGAACCCGCCGGCGCTGCCCAGGCCGGGGAGTTCGAGGTCGCGCAGGTGTTTTCCGTCGAGCGCGTGCATGCGGACGGTGGAATGCGCGTCCTGCAGGTAAGAGGCGATCAGGCGCCCGCCGACGCTGCTGACTTCGCGCAGGGTGTCGCTGGTCTGCGGGATCAGTTCCTTCCAGGCGGAGCGATCGGGCGTGCGGGTGTCGATGGCGATCACGCGGGCGCGCGGGGCATCGAGATCGGTGAGGAACCACATCACGGGCCCGTCGTTGTCGATGAACTCGTACTTGGCGTCTTTTTCATCGAGCAGCGGCACGACCGTTGCGGGCGAATCTTGCAGGTCGATGTAGTAGACGCGGTTGCGGGGGTCGGTGCCCTCGGTGACGTGGATGACCAGGTAGCGGCCGTCGTCGGTTACGGCGCCGATGAAGCCCCACTCCTTGTGGTCGGGGCGGTGATAGACGAGGCGGTCCTGTGACTGCGGCGTACCGAGCGCGTGGTAATACAGCTTCTGGAAGTAATTGAGCCCCTTGAACTCCTCGTCCGATTTCGGCTCGTCGTAGCGGCTGTAGTAGAAGCCCCTGCCGTCTTTGCCCCAGGAGAGGCCCGAAAACTTGACCCATTTGACGAGGTCGGGGGCGTCTTCGGCGGTCGCGACGCTGCGGACGCGGATCTCGGTCCAGTCGGAGCCCGCGGCCGAGGTGCCGTAGGCGAGCTGCGTGCCGTCGTCGCTGACGGTCCACATGGTCAGGGCGACGGTGCCGTCCTTCGAGAGCAGGTTCGGATCGAGGAGCACCCGCGGCTCGGCGCTGAGCGACTCCGCGACGTAGAGGACGGACTGGTTCTGCAGGCCGTCGTTGCGGGTGAAGAAGTAGCGTCCGCCGCGCTGGATGGGGACGCTGTATCGCTCGAAGTTCCAGAGCTGCTCGAGGCGTGTGCGGATGGCGGGGCGACGGGGGATCGTCTCGAGATACGCCTCCGTCACACGGTTCTGCGCGTCAATCCATGCCTTCACCTCCGGCGCGTCGAGGTCCTCGAGCCAGCGGTAGGGGTCCGGCACTTTGGCGCCGTGGAGTTCTTCCAGGAGATCGAGCTGGCGCGTTTTCGGATACGTTGGGCGGGTGTCGCCGGCGGGTACTGATTCGGCGCGGGCCGTGGCCACGCAGACGAAGGCAGCGACGATGGTACGAAACCAAGCGACTGGCATAGCTCGACTCCGGAGCACCTGCTATTCGCCGGCGGGCCCGCGGCTGGCAAGAGTATGATCGCCCACTACGGGGGAATCCTTCGGCGCGGTGCCTTCCTCTCCCTGGATATACGTCTTACCGCGGTAACGGATCGCCACGATTATGAAGAACACCGCTGTCACCAGCATGGCGATGGTGAAGAACCAGTAATAGCTCGCGCCGGGCAGTTTGCTGCTGCCGTCGGGATTCTGGATGAAGTAGTTCACGCCGGCCGTAAAGACGTTGCCGAAGGTCACAGACATCATGTACAGCGACATGATGAGAGACTTCATCCGCGTGGGCGCCTGGGTATAGGAGAACTCCAGGCAGGTGATGGAGACCATCACCTCCGCGCAGGTCAGGATGACATACGCGATGAGCTGCCAGGCGATGTTGGGGCTTCCACCGCGGCTGATCCAGGTCTCGATCAGCGCGGAGAGCGAGAACGCGGCTGCCGCTACGAAGAAGCCAATCGAGATCTTGCGCAGGGGGGTGAGGGGAAATATGCGGCTGATCGCGGGGTAGATGGCGTACGAGAAGGCGGGGATGAGGATCATGATCAGCAGGGGGTTGGCGGCCTGAATCTGGGAGGAGAGCCACTCGTGCCCCAGCCAGCGGCGGTCCATGCGTTCGGCCTGCAGCACCCACGCCGAACCCGTCTGGTCGAACAGGGCCCAGAACATGGCGACGAACACGTAAATGATGCACAGCCGCACAATGACGCGGAGCCCTTCACCACTGAAGGTTTCTCTCACAAACGCCAGGCCGCCGGGGGGCACGTGCACGAACTTCTTGCGTCCCATCCAGAACGCGAGCGTCGCGACGGCCATCAGGATACCGGGCACAGCGAACGCCACGTGCGGCCCGTAGCGGTCGAGCAGCCAGGGCGTGAGCAGCGTCGAGGCGAATGCCCCGAAGTTGATGGAAAAGTAGAACCAGCCGAAGACCTTCTCGAGCAGGTGCTTGTTTCGGGTACCGAACTGGTCTCCGACGTTGGCCGAGACGCAGGGCTTGATGCCGCCGGAGCCGACTGCGATCAGGGCGAGGCCGATCATCAGGCCCAGACGCGTGTCGTCAAGTGCGAGCGCGAGGTGGCCGCCGCAGTAGACGAGCGAGAGGGCCATGATCGTGCGGTACTTGCCGAAGAAGGCGTCGGCCAGGATCGCGCCGAGCAGCGGCGTGAAGTACACGGCGGCCGTGAAGGCGTGATACCACGTCTTCGCCTCCGGCTCCGTCATGAGGTCAACATGCCCCGCCCGTCCCATGAGATACTGGGTCATGAAGACGACGAGGATGCCTTTCATCCCATAGAAGCTGAACCGCTCGGCCGCCTCGTTCCAGATGATGTATGGAACGCCGGGGGGCATGCGGTCGGTCTGCGGCGGCGTGGTGAGGTACTGGTGCCTTGGCATCGAGGTGCACTCTCCGATCGAGATCGTCGAGGGGAGAGCGTACCGCAAACCTCGCGTGTGGCCAATTGGCGGCGGGAATCGATCCTCGGGCGCCTCCGTGCGTCGGGTTCTGTGCGACGGCGGGTCAGCCGCCGCAGCCGGGGTCTGCGGGAACGTTCAGGCCACTGTAGCAGCGCTGGAACACGCCGAAGTCGTCGTGGTCCACGTCGTGATCGCCGTCGAAGTCGGCCTCCACGCGCCCCTCGGGTCCTGTCGGGAGCGTGCATCCCGGGCTGAACGGCAACTCGGGTCCAGCCGCGCATCCGGCGAACACGTTGAAGTCGCCGGTATCGACGTCGCAGTCCCGATCGAAATCACCGGGAGCGAATGCCGAGCAGGCGGGCCAGGTCGCCGCCCAGAATCCCCCCGTCAGCGTGTACGTGCCGCCCACCATCGCCGTGGCCGACGCATCCGGCTGGCCGATCGTGCCGGACAGTGTGTAGCTGCCGCCGGTGCTGCCGATTCCGCCGCCGCCGTCAATCGTGTACCAGTTGATGGCATAGTCATCACCGAGGGCGGTTCCGATCGGAAGCACGAACAGTACCGGCAGGCATCTGATCGTGATGTGAGCGATGCGGTTCATCGGGTACCTCCCTTCGACGACGAGGCCAGTCGAGCGACCGCCTCTTCGAGTGCTTTCAACCTCGACTCCAGGTTCGATGCTTCGGGCGAAGCACCTACCAATGCAACACTGCATAGCCTTCCGAGCCAGCCGCACCACTCGTGCCGGCGGTGGGGCTGCTGCTCGACGTGAACTGCGCGAATCCCATAGGGCCCCCTACACCGCCGGAAGAACCGGGCCAGGTGAAATTGGCGGTACCCGGCAGTGACACACTGCCGCACGCACCCGGCCCTGGTCGGTTGGGAACTCCTCCCATGCCTCCGTTGCCTCCATCGCGCCTGATGCCTGAGGCGGAACCGGCCTGACCGCCTGTTCCGCCCGCCCCGGCCGTTCCGCTCGCGGCCCCGCTGGCCGCCGTTCCACCATGACCGCCGGTGCCAGCGCCGACCTGGACGAGGACCGCGGGGCTGATGCCGTCCCGCAGGAACTGGCTGGGAGTTCCGCCCCCGCCGTTCTGGCCTCCACTCTGGATGCCGCCGCCGGTACCCCCGCCTCCGCCCTCGCCGACGCGCACGATGTACGTCTCCCCGGGAATGACATCGAGGACGGTCTTGACGTACGCCCCTGCACCTCCGCCTCCGCCGATTCCCCCATTACCTCCCGAAACCCACGGATCTTCAGATGTTCCCGCCCCATGCCCGTATCCCCCTCCTCCTCCACCGCCACCTCCGCCGCTGCCTCCCCAGATTTCGAGCATGACTCGGTGGACGTCAGCGGGAGCGGTCCATTCGTGGTCGCCGGGTGACGCAAATTCCTGCACGCCGCGGAGCCCGGGCCATCCGCCCGAGGACGAGGAGGCCGCGGTCGTCTGTTTGGTGCCATCGGGAAAGCGGATCCCTTCCGTTGTCCGGATCACCCCGTGGACATCCAGTCGATACGCGGGATCAGCGGTCCCGATACCTACATTGCCTTCGGGAGTTACGCGCATGCGTTCCGTCTGCCCGGAGCCGTCGCTGGTGGCGAATCGAATAGACGAGGCGTTCTCCTGATTGGGAAGGGTCGAGATGAGGCTCAGCTCATTACCCGGCCCTCCGTGGATGTTCTGGTCGACCTGGATGCCGTTTCCGAAGCGACCAAGACCCGCCACAAGCAGGGACACATTGTCCGGGCCAACCACGCCGTCGACCTGGAGCGGCACCTGTGGATTGTCGGTCCCGATACCCACGTTGCCATTCGACTGCAGGGACATGACATGGTGAAAATCGGCGTTGTCGTTCCAGAAGAAGCCAAGTTGGTGAGAAGGCTCGAAGCTGCGCGGTCCGCTGATGTGCCAGAAACCGTTGTTGTTTCTCAGGTTTATGTGAATCTCGTTGTCCTCCGCTCTCTGATTCAACTCGATGGCATGGCCACCTGGCCCGGCCAGCGCAACTTCGAGCGGTGCTGCCGGAGTATCTGTCCCGATGCCGACATTGCCCGCGAAGTATGCCCGGCCCTCAAAGTGCCCGGCCAGGCCGGTGCCTGTTGTTGCCGCGAAAAGCGCGGCGGCGTTGCTGGTGGGATTGTCGATCTCAAACGCACCGGCAAAGCCGGTTCCTCTATTAGAACCGGCGATTGCCGGCCCGCTTCCGTTGGTTTGAGACCACACTGCAGGGCGGCCACTCTCCGGGTTGTCAATCGTGAACGCGGCCGCGTTACCTAAGCCATAATTGGCAGCTTCGAGAGCAGTACCCGTATTGCCCAGGCCGGTTGCGTGGAAAGCTCCGGTCGTGATGCGCCCGGAATCGGTGGCCATGATCTTAAAAACGTTACCGGGCTGGGATGTCTCCACCACAAACGGAAGGGCGAGGCCAAGAGCGTACGGCGATGGCGTCAGGGCCTGACGGGGACTCAGGGCCGTATGCGGAGTGGTGCTGATGCCTGGTCGGACGCCGATTTCGAGCCACCGTGCAGCACCGTTTAAGGAATCAGGGCCGAAGTCGAGCTGTACGGTGAACAGGCCGTTCGAGACCGGCTGATCCTCGAGGGGGAACGGACTGCCCACCATGCTGCCGCCCGTCGGGGCGTCAAACAGCTTGAACTCGAAATCGTACGTGCCGCTGGCCGGGGCGGGTCCATCCGTGAGCCGCCCCTGGTAGGTGAACGCCGTGTTCAGCTGTCCGTCGGCTTCTTCCGCATACGCTGCGGCAACACACAAGGCAATGCCCAGACATGCGCCTCTCGTTCTCATGCCATAACCTCCTCATGGTGGTACACGGCTTGTGCCCAGGCGCAGGCGCAAAGCAGAAGCAATCTCGCAGAGCCTTTGCCCTCCCCGCGTGCTGAAAAACAAGCCCGTGGACGCTTATTTCGAGGTTGAATGTTCGACCAGATCAAGCGGTCAGCGGCCCGAGCCCCGAGGCGGGACCAGCGAGATGGGCGGGGGATCCCCGCGAGGCCGTTTACCCGGCCGAAATCGTACACGTGCAATGTAGCACTGGATTTCTGGAGTGCAATGGAAATCCTCCAGGTGCCACATGAAAGCTGGCGAAAAAGGGAGAGCCTCATTCCAGAGGGTGAGGCGGTGGTCAGTTTTGTCCGCGCTGCCAGCGGGCGGCGACGTCGTCAAACCATGCCTGGTACTGGCGTTTCATCCGCTCGACGATTTCCGGGTGGTCGCCCGCGACGTCATGGAGTTCTTCGGAGTCCGTGGCGATGGCGTAGAGTTCATGTCGGGGCTGACCCTCGATGGTGCGGTCGCCGCGGCCCTGCAGGCGGCACAACTCGCTGTAGCGGTCGCGAATGTGTTTCTGATGACGGGCGTCCATACCGACGGGCTGAACGAGCTTCCACCGGTCCGTCAAAGCGGCAAAGGCGTAGCCACGGCGGGGGACCTGGCCAGAATCCCACTGGAAGAAGAGCGTCCGCTCTGCCCACGGTGCGCCCGGGTCCTTCAGCAGCGGCAGCAGACTGATTCCATCGAGGTTTACGCCGGCGGGAGCCGGGATGCTGCAGGCATCCAGGATCGTGGGCAGAAGATCGATATGGGCAGCGAGGCGATCAACGGTCGCAGGGCGGCGCAGGCCCGCGGGCCAGCGCACAAAGCACGGGACACGAATGCCGTTCTCGTACACGGTGCCCTTGAGGCCGTGCAGCGGGCCCATGTGGCGGCTGGGGCCCCAGCCTCCGGAGCCGGGGCCGTTGTCGGAGGTGAAAATGACAAGCGTGTTTTGTTCGAGGCC
>CAZJTF010000236.1:0-11287 GCA_964548565.1 uncultured Planctomycetales bacterium
GCCAGCGCCCGGCGATCCTCCTCCGACAACCTGCGACCGGCGACCGGCTTCGCCTGCTTCGGAGCGGCCGACTTCCGGTCACGCAGCATGTCCCCGGCCCGGGCCGACGGATGAGGCATGACATAGAGGAGCTGCAGCGCCTCCTGTACCGCCCCGTAGCTGCCGGGGTCCGCCGGTCGGGAGGACGGCGTCTGCGCCCGCGCGGAGGCCGCCAGATTGCAGACAGCGAGAGACACGCCCAGCGCGAAGATTCCGCGTCCAGATGTCACAGCACGCCTCCCTTGAATTGTCGCGGCGGTGGAGTAGTCGACATCGGTCATTATCCCTTTTCGGCGTGGCAGTGGCAAGCCGGCGCGGCAGTTCAGGGCGCCCGTGGTATACTGGAACCGTCGACTCAATCGGTCGGGCCACGCCCGGCCGCGGGCCAGACAGTCGTCGTCCAGGCCGTTCCGTCGGGCTTGATTCTCGGATAACGCTGGGTGGAACGAGGCTGATGAGCGGGTCCAACCCAGGCAATCGCAGAGCGAGCGGCGACCCCACCGGGGGGCCGGATGCCGAGTCCAGGCACGATATGGGGCCAGCCGCCCACCTCCCGTTCGAGAACCCGTCCCCCGTCCTGCGAATCGATGCGTCCGGCCTCCTGCGGTTCGCCAACCCGGCCAGCCGCCAACTTCTCGCCCACTGGGATCTCATCGTCGACGAGCCCGCACCGGAGGTCCTGCGCGGCCCTGCCGCCGAAGCACTGGCGAGCGGCAAGGATGGCGAGATCGAGACGCTCTGCGGGGCGAGCTACTTCCTGCTGACGATCCACCCGGTTGCCGAGCAGGGCTACGTCAACATCTACGGTCATGACATCACCTCACGCGTCGTCGCCGAGGCTGAGAGTCGCCGGTCCCGGCGCCTGTTCGAACGCATGGCCGACGCGACCCCCGATCTCTTGTACCTGTTCAACGTCCGAACAGGCTGCAACGAATTCATGAACTCCCGGGTTGAAAACGTGCTTGGCTACAGCCGGGACCGCTTCGGCGCCTTCGGTTTGCAGCTTCTCTCGACGCTCGTCCATCCCGAGGACCTGCCCATGGTCCGGGATCAGCTCTCGCGCCTGGAGCACATCGCCGAGGGGGACGTCCTCGAACGCGAGTGCCGCGTCCGCCACGCCGACGGCAGCTATCGATGGCTGTGGACGCGCGAAACGGTGTTCTCACGCGGGCCCGACGGACGTTTGGAACTGATTCTCGGCGTCGGCAAGGACGTCACCTCGCGCCGGCAGATCGAGGACGCGCTCCGCCGCAGCGAGGAGCGATTCCGCGTCGCCCAGGAGCTGAGTCTCGACGCCTTCACGATCCTGTCGGCCGTACGCGACCCCGCAGGGCGGATCAGGGACTTCCGGTGGGAATACGTGAACCCGCAGGCCGGCGTCGTCCTGCAGCGGAGCCCGGAGGAGCTCGTCGGAGAGCATCTGCTGCAGGTACTCCCGGGTAACCGGAGTTCCAGCGAATTGTTCGACCGGTACGTACGTGTGGTCGAGACCGGGCAGCCGCACGACATCGAACTCGCGTACGAATCGGACGGCATCAGCGGCTGGTTCCGCAACATGACGGTGAAGCTCGGAGACGGGATCGCCGTCTACTTCAGCGACATCACGACCCGCAAGCGCGTGGAACTCGAGTTGCGACGCTCCAATCAACAGCTGGAGCTGCTCGCGAGCGTCGCCGGTCGGCTGCTGGCCAGCCCCCGGCCGCAGGAGATTGTCGATGCACTGGGGCGCGACGTCATGTCGCACCTGGACTGCCAGTTTTTCCTCAATTACCTCCTGCATGAAAGCGGCGAGTACCTCACCCTCAACGCCTCCGCCGGCCTGCCGGAACAGATCGCGGCGCAGATCCAGAGCCTCGAGGTCGGCACGACCGTCTGCGGTGCGGTGGCGATGGACGGCGGCATGAGAGTGCTGGAGAATCTGCAGGAGCTGACGGACCCGAGCGCCGCCCTGCTCCGCAGCCTGGGCGCCCGCGCCTATGCCTGCCATCCGCTCGTCGCCCAGGGCACCGTGATCGGCACGATCGGTTTCGGGCTCTCGACCCGGGACCGCTTTACACCTGAAGAGATCGCGCTCACCCGGGCGGTGGCGGATCAGGTAGCGGTGGCCCTCGAGCGCGTGCGCCTGCTGGAGGCGACGCAGCGGCGCGCCGCCGAAATCGACGAGGCCCGCCGCCAGGCGGAGTCCGCCAGCCAGGCGAAAGACCGCTTCCTCGCGATCCTCAGCCACGAGCTGCGCACGCCGCTCACGCCGGCCCTCAGCTCGGCCCAGTTGCTCGAACTCGACCCCGCACTGACCGCCGATCAGCGCGAGCTTATCGAGACGATCCACCGCAACGTGGAACTCGAGGCGCGGCTCATCGACGACCTGCTGGATCTCACACGAATCAGCCGCGGGAAACTGACGCTGAGACTTCGGCCCACGGACCTGCACGAGCAGCTCGCACATGTCGTGCAGATCTGCTCCGGCGAGATCGAAGGCAAGGCCCTTCAGGTGACCGTCGACCCGCGCGCCTCCCGGTGCCATGTGCAGGCCGACCCCGCCCGCCTGCAGCAGATTTTGTGGAACCTGCTTCGGAACGCGGTGAAATTTACCCCGCGTGGCGGGCGGATCGCGATGGAGACGTCAGACGATCGCGGGCAGATCCGCGTGAGCATCCGGGACAACGGAATCGGGATCGCGCCCCAGCGGCTGGGCCGGCTTTTCGAGCCGTTCGAGCAGGGCGGCGACTCGGTGACCCGGTCATTCGGCGGCCTGGGTCTCGGCCTGAGTATCTCGAAGGGGCTCGCGGACCTCCACGGGGGGACCATCACCGCGAGCAGCGATGGCGAAGGGCGGGGCAGCACGTTTGTACTCACGCTGCCGCTCATCCCCGTTCCGGAGGCCGGCACGCCGCCTCCGGCACACCATACCGAGGCCGCCGGAGCCGTGCGCCGCGTTTTGCTGGTCGAAGATCATCCGGACACCGCCCGGATCCTCGCACGGCTGCTATCCCGACAGGGTTACGTGGTCCGCGTGGCCGGATCAGTGGCGGCCGCCCTGGAATGCGCGGACAAGGAGGCTTTCGACATCCTCGTCAGCGACATCGGGCTGCCGGACGGGTCCGGGCTCGACCTGATGCGGGCGCTCGTGGCGCGTCAGCCCGTCCGCGGGATCGCCCTGAGCGGGTACGGCCAGGAGGAGGACGTGCGCCGGAGCCGGGACGCGGGGTTTTCGGAGCATCTCGTGAAGCCGGTGGAATTCTCGGCACTTCTCGACGCCATCCGGAGGCTCAACGGCGCGTCAGTAGTGTCGTGAGGCGTGTCCGCCTGCCTGAGACACCTCAACGCCGCGGCAGGTCCGTGGCAAGCTCCAGGTCGCGCACCAGCTGAAACGATTCCGCCGCCCGCATGCCGACGACGCTCCCGCGGAACCTGGCCAGCGCCTCGATGGCTATGAGGGATCGTGCAGGAATCCCCTCTGCAAGCTGGGACTCGTATTCCTGCATGGCGGCGAGCTTGTTGTCGAGCGTCGCACTAATGTCGACATACACGTGCGGCTCAAAGCAGGGCTCGATCCCCGGCGCGGACCAGTGCGTCTCGGAGACGGTTTCGTAGGAGTAAATCCGGGTGACCGGGTGACGGCGCCCGTCCGGACGCATCGCTACCATCGCCGCATCGAATACCTGGCGATGATCCTCGTGCCGGTCGCCGGGAAACGGCAGGTAGACCGTGTCCGGGCCGGTTTTCGCGATCAGATCCGCAAAGGCCTTGTTGAGCCGGTGTTCGGGGATCAGGTGCAAGGTCGTGACCGGCAGGTCCATGAAAACGAGGGCGGCACCAAGTTTCTCGGCGGCCCGGCGCGCCTCCGTGCGGACGGTCCGGACCTGGCTGGCCGGAAACAGCGGCGTCCCCTTCGTGACGATCGCAACCGTGACCTTCAGCCCCTCGCGCGAGCGGCGAGCGATCGTGCCCCCACAACCAAGCACCTCGTCATCGGGATGCGGCGCGATCACCAGGATATCGGACATGCAGTCACCGGGGGCCTGTCTGCCCAGAAGGACCGCCCAGAACATCGCCGATGGCAGGCGGGCCGGCGGATGGACCCGTATACTCCATATCGGTTACCAGAATCAGCCCACTTGCGGTTTGCACAAGCGGCCGGCCCTCATCAGTACTGATAACCGTGCCCGGCGCGCCCCCTCGCCCGGCTGCGGGGACCGGTTTTCCGCGCCAGATCGTCAGCCGCACGCCACGGTGGAGCGTGAACGCCCCCGGGTAGGGTCGCCCGGCCGCCCGAATCAGACGGTAAACCTGCTCGGCCGGTTGACACCAGTCAATCAGACCATCCGCCGGTCGCCGTCGAGCGTAGTAGGTGGCTCGTGAGTGGTCCTGCGGAGTCCGCGGCACCTGCCCACTCCGGAAGAGGGGCGCCGTTTCCACCAGCAGTTCCTCGAGCACGACGTTCGTCCGCTCGATGAGGTCGCACGCGTAGTCGTCCGGCAGCACCGGCACGGGCCGCTGCGCGATCAGGTCGCCCGCATCCGGCTCGTCCGTGAGAAAGAACAGGTTGGCGGCCGCCGGGCGGTCGAGGAGGATCGTCCACGCCACCGGGGCACGCCCCCGCCCTTCCGGCAAGAGCGTCGGATGAAAACCCACCGCGCCGGCCCGGGCCAGGGTCCTCAATTCCGCCGGGATCAACTGCGAGAGCCCGACGACGAAGAGCCAGTCGGGCCGCACGCTCTCAAGGAACGCTCGGACCTGGGGTTCGCCAACCTTGTCGAGAGCCAGGTATGGCACGCCCGCGCTCTCGGCAAGGGGACGCAGGTTGCGGTAGTCCCCCACCGTGGTCGCATGCCGCTCATGCAGTCCGAGGACGCCCGCCACCGGCAGCCCGCCGCGCAGCATCCCCCGCAGGGCCGCCTCGCTCGAGCTCACACTACCGATCAGGACTGCATTCACCGGGCACCTGCACAATCGAAACGGAGCCACCAGCAGGACTTATAGCTCCGACCCGGGCGTCGCGTCCAGCCCCATTCTTGCCCCGAACGCGCCGGCTGGTTAATCTGATTGGAGACAATTTGAGCCTGAATCGCCGAATCCTGCCTCACGGGCAGGAGCGGGGGACCCAACTCGTGGGGCGAAGCGCCATCCGGCGCGGGGCATCTTCGGCCCAAGCCCGTCAGCTAACCTCGCAGGCGTCGAAGAGGAACTCCCGGAGATCCCGAGAGCGCACCTCTCACCGGCTCCGGAGGTTGATGTCCCCCCATGAGTGCGATACCGCCCGTCCTGGACCCCCAGGACCTCGTGACGTCCGCGCCGGCGACGCCCGGCCGTGGTCGACTGCATCGATTGGTCTTCGGCAACCCGCGCGACCTGAACGATCGCTCCATCTTCCACCGGATGGCGCTCATCCCATTCCTCGCGTGGGTCGGCCTCGGAGCGGACGGCCTGAGTTCCTCGAGTTACGGGCCTGAAGAGGCCTTCCGCACCCTGGGCGAGCATACGTACCTCGCCGTCGTGCTCGCCGGCATGGTGGTGATCACGATCGTCGTCATCGCTACTGCCTACAGCCAGATCATCGAGGAATTCCCCCACGGCGGCGGTGGCTACGTGGTCGCCAGCAAGCTGCTCGGAGCGCGGGCGGGCGTGGTCTCCGGCAGCTCGCTGCTCGTCGATTACGTTCTAACCATCACCGTATCGATCTCGGCGGCTGGTGATGCCCTCTTCAGTTTCCTGCCGCTCCATCTGCACGGCTGGAAATTGGCCGTGGAGATCATCTGCATCCTGGCGCTCACGACACTCAACATGCGCGGCGTCAAGGAATCGGTCATCGCTCTGATGCCGATCTTCGTGGCCTTCCTGGTCACGCACGTCATCCTGATCGGCGGCGCCTTTGCGTCGCACCTGAGCGCCCTCCCCGCCGTCAGTCGCGAGATTGCGGGTGGCGTGAGCAGCGGTTACGCGCGGCTTGGAATTACCGGCATGTTGCTGCTCCTCGTTCATGCGTACTCGCTCGGCGGCGGCACCTACACGGGGATCGAAGCCGTCTCCAACGGACTGACCATCATGCGCGAACCCCGCGTTCGATCCGGCAAACGCACGATGCTCTACATGGGTGTGTCGCTTTCGGTGACCGCCTCCGGGCTGCTCCTGTGCTATCCTCTGTACGCCGTCCGGCCCGTCGAGGGCAGGACGCTCAACGCCGTGCTGGCGGACCGGTTCACGCACGACATCCCCGGCGGATGGCTGCTGGCATTGGTCACCATTCTCTCGGAGGGCGCGCTGCTGATCGTGGCCGCCCAGGCCGGCTTCATCGACGGCCCCCGGATTCTTGCCAACATGGCGCTCGACGCGTGGGTGCCCCGCCGATTCGCGTCGCTGTCGGATCGTCTTACCACACGCAACGGGATCCTGCTCATGGGTGCCGCGGCGCTCCTCGCTCTGCTCTATACCCGGGGTGACGTGCGGCACCTCGTCATCATGTACAGCATCAACGTGTTCCTGACGTTTTCGCTCTCCATGTTCGCGATGCTGCGTCTCTCGCACGCGCGTCGCCGGACGAGCACACGTGCCGGCCGCCTGCGTCTCCTGTTCGGAGCAGGTTTCGTTCTCTGTGCAACGATCCTGGTTGTCACCGTGACGGAGAAGCTCTCGGCCGGCGGGTGGATCACGCTCCTCATCACCGGGTTATGCGTCGTCTCCTGCCTGCTCATCCGGCGGCACTACGACGGCGTCGCGGAGCGCTTCCGCACGGTGGATGGCGAGTTGAAGCGGCTCGAAACGATGCTCGAACGGATGCCGTCCGGCTCGGGGATCCGTCCGGGAGCGGATGCGACGGCCGTCATCCTCACGTCTGGATACAGCGGCGTGGGCATTCACACCATCCTTCACCTGCATCGCGCGTTCACCGGCCACTTCCGCCGACTGGTCTTCGTGTCGGTCGGCGTGCTCGATTCAGGAGCGTTCAAAGGGCGGGGCGAGATCGAGGCTCTGGAGAACAGTACCCGGCGTGGACTCGAGCAGTACCGCGACATCGCACGAACAATGGGCTTCGAGTCTGAGATACGGCTGGCGATCGGAATTGACGTCGTCACCGAAGCCGAACGGCTGTGCGTCGAGGTCGCCAGCGCATTTCCACGTTGCGTCTTCTTCTCGGCCCAGGTGGTGTTCCGCCATGAACGCTGGTACCACCGCCCACTGCACAACCAGACGTCTTTCGCGATTCAGCGACGTCTGCACGGCCGAGGCCTCACGATGGTGATCCTGCCGATCCGCGTGGAATGAGGGCGGCGTTTCCGGGAGGCCGGCTTCTTCCTGCAGATGGAGCGTTGAAGGCCATCGCGCGGAGCGGGAGCGCGGGGGACCGGGAGTCGCCTCACTCGCTCCGGTGCTGCATCTCTCGTTCGCTCAGTCGCTCTGTCGTCCCTTCCGTGCGGGTGCGCGGCAATGACGTCGCGCGACGTGCGTAGGGACTCTCGTCGAAGGGCCGGGTGAACCGCGACTCGCCGAGCAGCACGATGAGGAGCGTCCGCGCGAGGATCATCGCGTCGAGCGAGAGGCATGCGTGGTCGACGTAATACACGTCGTACCGGATGCGCTCATCCCACGGGATCTCCGCATTGCCGTTCACCTGCGCGAGCCCGGTGATGCCCGGGCGCACCTCGAGGCGCCGGCGTTGAACGCTGTCGTATGCGCGGACCTGCTCCATGATCGTGGGGCGCGGCCCGACGAGCGACATGTCGCCATTGAGCACGTTCACGAGCTGAGGAAGTTCATCGATCTTCAGCCGGCGGAGAACGCGCCCGACCGGCGTGATTCCCGGGTGCGAGAGCGACACGACCTCGGATGGATCGTGCCGGTGATCGGCGCGCATCGTGCGGAACTTATAGGAAAAGAACGGCACGCCGTCCCTCCCGCCGCGCTCCTGGCGGAAGAGGACCGGCCCCGGCGAGGTCAACTTGACGAGCAGCCCCGCCGCAAGCCAGATCGGCGCGAGCGCGACGATGAGCAGCAGGCTGACGACGAGGTCCACGAGTCGTTTCAAGGCCGGGTACATGTCCGGGCAGCATTCTAGCCGCGACCGCCCGGGCGCACACGACGACCGGCCTGCGGAATGCGCCGGCGACGTTCTCTTCCTCCGCTCGAGTCAGTCACCAGGCCCTGTCAGTCATCGAACTCGTCCGGATTGAATCCCAGCGCCGCGAGGGCCTCCTCCGGCGAAGAATACTGGCCTGTGTACTGGCGGAACTGCTCGAAAGCGGCGATCAGATCGGGCTGCGAGCGATACTCGTCCAACAGCCACTCGATAGTTGGCAAGGCAGAATCCCGCTGTCCGGAGCCGGGTTCGTCGTCCAACCCGGAGGGAGCGTTGCGAGCAGCAAAGCCAAGCAGGATCCTGACCGCCTCGTCCAGCCTGCTGCTGGGAACAATGTTGTTGGCAAAACACCATTTGCGGATTGCCCTGACGTGGCGTTCGGTCAGCAGGTCGGACGCTCCATTCAGCACCGCCTCGAATTCGTCGTCCTCATCCTCTGTCATCTCCTCTTCTGTGTCGGGGTCCGGCGGTGTGTAACCGAGTTCTTCCGCGAATTCAGATATGAACTCCACATCGGGGCGGGCGATGAAGTCGCTCAAGGAACATCCCACCAGGCGCTGCCTGAGCTGATCGACGCTTCCGACGAAGCGGAGACGTCCGCCTTCGACCCCGAAGTCGGAGAGATCGGCCTTCTGCCAGTCCCCGATGTCACCCAGGACCGGAAGCCATCGCTCATACCGGGCCGGCAGGCGGAACCCGTTCTGCTGCGCAAATCGGATGCCGCCGGCCACGATGCGACGGGCCGTGCCCGCGTCAATCCGTTCCAGTTCAGAATCTTGCTCGGGACGATTGAGAACTCTGTCCTGGAACTCTGACAGGGTGAGGCTCGGCTGCCCGAAAGCGCCTTTCAGGCCCATGCACCACAAATCGACCAGGAAAACCGCCATCGCGCACCCTCCTCGCGGTCGCCGTCGGAGGATATAGACGGAAGCGATACCCTTCTCACGCCAACCCCGATTGACATAGACGGCAACGACCTCGCCCCTGCCAATGTCGTGATACGGGTTCTGCGCGCGCCGCGCCTGGGCCGCACGCTTCCTTTGGCGTTTGAGCCGATCCTTCTGCCGCTTTCGTGCATCGGACATGCCGGACCTCGCCTGAAGCATCCGTGTCTGTCAAGGCGGCGCCCGCCCCCGATGAGCGGACCGCCAGTACGTCGGGCGGGCATTGTATCACGCGGACGGGTGTTAGCGGTACGATGCCGCCCGGTCCAAATCGTGAGGTGCCGCATGCGATTGCTGCTGCCGTGGATGGTCATCTGGAGCGGCGCGGCCGCGCCGCTTCTGGCTGAGCCGTCGACGCGACGTGACAAGGCCATCCTGACCGACGACACCGACCAGGTCGCTCGAAAACTGGCCGCACAGGTGCCCGACGGCCCACCGGTTCCACTTCGTGAGCGGGTGCTCAAGGCCGAACCCGGCGGGCTCGAGGTGCCGCGCGGCCCTTCCGCATTTCTGCAGGCCTGGCATCAATCCCCCGTCTGCCAGGGGCTCACCGGCCAGTGCTGGGCCTTCGCGATGACCTCCTTCCTCGAGTCGGAAGTCCACCACCAGAGCCGCCGAGAAGTCGAGCTCTCGCCCATGTACGTCGCGTACTGGGAGTTCGTGGAAAAAGCGCGGGGCTACGTGGCAACGAAGGGCGCCTCCGAGTTCGGCCGCGGGTCTGAGCCGGACGCGGCCATCCGCATCTGGCGTCAGTACGGCGCCGTGCCGGCCGCGGCGTACCCGGGGCGACAGGCGGGCCGGGACTTCTACGACGATCGCACCATGCTCGCGGAGATGCGGGAAGTGCTCGCCTCCGCGAAGGCCAGGGGGGAGTGGAACGAAGCGCAGGTGATCGCGCGCATTCGCAGAGTGCTCGACCGCCACATGGGCCCGCCGCCGGAACGAGTCGCCCTCGATGGCCAGAATGTGACGCCGCCGGAGTACTTCCGCCGCGCCGTGCAGGTGGACCTGGATCAGTACGTGAGCGTGCTGTCTCTGATGCAGGAGCCGTACGACGCGTGGTGCGAATATCGCGTGCCGGACAACTGGTGGCACTCGAAGGCGTACTGGAACGTCCGGATCGACGCATTCATGCGCATCGCGCGAGAGACTCTCGCCGGTGGTCGCACGCTTTGCCTCGGCTTCGACAACACGGAGCCGGGATTCCTCCGGGAGCGCAACTTCGCATTCGTCCCGACGTTCGACATCGCCGCGGAACGGATCGACGACGCCGCCCGCCAGTTGCGTTTCACGACGGAGGCCACCACGGACGATCACGCCGTGCATCTGATCGGAATGCACGCCGCCGATCGCGCGACGTGGTATCTCATCAAGGACTCCGGCACAAAGGCGTGGAGCGGCCCCCATCCGGGCTATGTCCTTCTGCACGAGGATTACCTGCGCCTCAAGGGACTCATCCTGCTCGCACCGCGGGCGTGCGTCGAGAAGGCGCTCCGGCGGACACTCCCGTAACCGGGCCAGCGTGTCGCCGCGGCATCAGCGGCTGGCCGTCTTCGGCACGATGTCGATCTGCAGCTTCGGATCGGCCGCCGGGATGTACGTCCCCTCCAGGCCGAGCTCCTTGCGCACGATGTTGCAGCCCTGCGCGATGGCCGTCGCCTTGTAGAAGGCGATTTCGCGATTGCAGCCCTGCCGCCCGAAGCCGCAGTCGCTCGAGACGATCAGCTGCTCGGGCGCGATGTACTTCATTGCCTGCCGGATGCAGTCGGCGACCTCCTCCGGACGGTCCGCCTGCAGCGTGCGATGGCTGACCGCACCGACGGCGATTTTCTTGGGGAGTTTGCCCTTCCAGCGTCCGAAGAGCTCGATATCCTTGTAGTTGCGGTCCTTCATTTCGACCGTCCAGACATCCCCCTTCATCTCGTGCAGGTACTGCTCCAGGGACGCCGCGTAGCTCGTGTCCTCACGCACGCGCTGCATGTTCGGGTTGCCCCAGCAGGTGTGAATCCACAGCTCGACGTCCTCCAGCCCCTGCACTTCGCGGTTGTAGGCCTCGATCGCGAACTTCGTCTCGTCGTGATCAGCGCCGAACGTGTTCGCCATGAAATGCGTGCAGGGCTCCTCGACCTGGATGCACTTGCACCCGGCGTCGCGCAGCGCGAGCAGCTCCTTATTCATCGCCTCGGCCATGTCCCAGATGACCTGGCGCCGATCCTTGTACTTGTTCGTG
>CAZJTF010000237.1:0-11252 GCA_964548565.1 uncultured Planctomycetales bacterium
CGGCGACTCCGCCACCTGGGACCCCGCCGGCGTCGGCCGCCGCATTACCCGCGAGACACGCGACGGGTGACCGGTCCGCCGGCAACAAGCCAAATGCGACGAGCAACGGACCAGTGACGTCGCGTTTTCATTCTGCGTCCGCAGCGCAATCGCCAGGCCGGGCCAGCCATCGCGATCGAGGTCCGTCGCCGTGAGCGATGCCCCGTCCCTTTCTCGCCAGGCCTGCACTGAACGCGCACTGTCGCTGCGATCGCAGCAGGCAGACGTGCAGATCAATCGATAGTCGGCAGGTCCGGGAGGTGTCGTCAGAGGTCCTTACGCAGAATCGAGAAATGTCGCGTGGCGGTCAGGCCGAAGCGGGCGTAGAACCGCTCCGCGTCCGGGTCCGCCCAGTTGAACCAGACCGTCCGCCCGTCGGCCGCCCGAATCCGCCGCACCGCCTCGATGAAGAGCCGCGCCCCGATCTGCTGCCCCCGGACCGACGGGCTTACGCCGAAGGGCCCGAAGTGCTCGCCTTCCCACTGGCAGTAGCCGACGACCGTGCCGCCGAGCGTCGCGATCAGCACCTCGCCGAGGGCGCCCGACCGGATCTTCCCCCGCGCGGCCGTGTTCCAGTCCCCCGGGAAGTCTGCCGCCAGAAACGTGAGGAAATCCTGGATCCGTTCGGGCGTCAACGCCGAAATCTGCACGTCACCAGGGGGAGGCAGCTTGGAGAGGTACGCGTCCGGTTCGAACCGCACGACCTCGCGGCTCATGGCCACCGCGTCATGATCCACGCGAAATCCCGCCTGCATCAGCAGCCGCAATCCGCCCGGATACGCCTCCTTGTCCACCCCGCAGAAGACGTATCCCGGCGCGGACCCGGTCTTGCCGCACACGCGGATGCACCGTCGACCGTGCCGCCGGAAATACGCGAGCGCCGCCTGCAGCAGCGCGGTCCCGGTCCCGCGGCGCTGCTGCGCCGGGTCGACGGCTGCCACCGGGATCCAACCGTCGTCCGGCTCGATGCCCAGGCGATCGTTCGCGTGCCGCCGGATCACTGCCCGCAGGAAACCCACCGCGCGCCCGCCAAGTGTCGCGACGAAAAAGCCCGAGTCCTCGCCTGGCCAATAGTCCGGATCCGCCAGGACGCTGCTGACAAATCGCGCCTCGCTGATCGGGTCCCGCACCAGCGCGCGGTTCCAGATCGCGAGAATGTCCGGCAGGTCCGACCCGGTCAGCGTATGGATGGTGATATCGCTCATGGTGTTACCGAAAGTGCCGCCGGTGCCCCTTGGGTGGTACGCACAGGTCTGTTTCTGTGTGCGTGGCCACCGCTGGGAGTTTCCAGGTCCTCAAATGCTCCGCCCCAGCAGCCGCGCGACTTCCACGCAGTCTTTGTCCCCGCGCCCCGACAGGTTTACGACGATCGTCTGCTCCGGCTTGAGCCTCGGCGCCAGCCGCGCTGCTCCCGCGATCGCGTGCGCGCTCTCCAGCGCGGGAATGATTCCCTCCGTCTCGCAGAGCAGCGAAAACGCCTCCAGCGCCTCCTTGTCCGTCGCGACGGCGTATTCTGCGCGTCCCGTGTCCTTCCAGTACGAGTGGACCGGCCCGACGCCCGGGTAATCCAGCCCCGCGGAAATCGAGTGCACCGGTTGCGTCTGCCCGTCCTCGTCCTGCAGGACGTACGTGTACATCCCGTGCAGCACACCCGGCGCGCCCTTCGCGAGCGTGGCCGCGTGCCGCAGACCGGTCAGCCCCTCGCCGCCCGCCTCCACGCCGATCAGCCGCACGGACGCGTCCGCCACGAACGGTGCGAAGATCCCCGCCGCATTGCTCCCGCCGCCGACGCACGCCACCACCGCGTCCGGCAGCCGCCCGATCTGCGCGAGGCACTGTTCGCGCGCCTCCCGTCCGACGACCGACTGCAGGTCGCGCACGATCATCGGGAACGGGTGCGGCCCCATCACGCTGCCGATGACGTAATGCGTCGTCTGGACGGTGCTCATCCAGTCACGCATCGCCTCGTTGATCGCATCTTTGAGCGTCTTCTGCCCGCTCTCGACCGACACGACGTGCGTGCCGAGCAGCTCCATCCGGAACACGTTCAGCTTCTGGCGCCGGATGTCCTCCGCACCCATGTACACGACACACGCGAGCCCGAGCACCGCCGCCGCCGTGGCCGTCGCGACGCCGTGCTGGCCCGCACCGGTCTCGGCGATGATCCGGCGCTTGCCCATC
Organism: uncultured Planctomycetales bacterium; assembly: GCA_964548565.1. Classification (GTDB taxonomy): domain Bacteria; phylum Planctomycetota; class Phycisphaerae; order UBA1845; family PWPN01; genus CAYLLT01. Next base: position 2,221 of record CAZJTF010000237.1, read on the forward strand.
CGGGCGGCCAGCAGCGCCTGCCCGAGCGAGTTGTTGATCTTGTGCGAGCCGGTGTGGTTGAGGTCTTCCCGCTTAAGGTACACCTGCGCCCCGCCGAGCCGCTCGCTCAGGCGCCGCGCGTGGTAGAGCGGGCTCGGGCGCCCGACGTAGTGCCGCAGGTACTCGTCCAGTTCCTGCCAGAACGCCGCATCCTTCCGCGCCCGCTCGTACTCCTCTTCGAGCTGGCGCACCGCCCCCATGAGCGTTTCGGGCACGTACTGCCCGCCGTAGGGGCCGAATCGCCCGTGAGCGTCGGGAACCTCGACGAGTTTCGCGACTACCTGCGTCATGACCTCTCCAAACCTCGTGACCTCGATTGAACGGGATTGTAATCGGCGCCGGCACGAATGCCCAGCACGTCCCCTGGCAGGGAAGCGATGGGTCTGCGACTCGAACGCACAGGCGCACCTGCCCTGCTGGACTGTTCCGCTTGCTCCATGGACAGACGGCAATCACTCGATACACTGCCAGAAGTGGCTGCCATTCCAATTGAACTCTGGTACCTGCTGGCCGTCTCGTCCGGCCCGCTCTACTACAGCATCGTGGCGCTGGCTGTACGCGAACGCCGCGAGGTCGCCCTGAAGGCCATTGGATGCCTTCTTATGCTGCTACTGAGCTCTATATTTCACACTTCGATTGTGCCGCCGCGCTTCGAATCGGGTGACCTCGTCGTGCTGGGGGCGTCGCTTGTCGGCGCGGTTTGGGCCGGTCGACGCATGCCGGACCTGATGTGTTGTGCCGTTTTCGGATTGTTCCAGGCTTTCATGCTGCTTCAGATCTTCAGCAACTTCTACGTGCGGGACATGAGACTCGGGTGGCGATACAGAAGCCAGAGTATTCTCGGCGAGTGGGCGGTCCTTGTGGGTCTCTACACACTCGGAGTCGTCCTCTTGTGCTGGCTTGTCCGTCTCAAGTCGAGACCAGCTTTCGCCGACGGCCACCCTCACTGCACGACGTGCGGGTACGACCTGTACGGCCTGCCGCAACCCCGCTGCCCGGAATGCGGCGACGGCGTGGCCGACAATAAAGGCAAGTCCGTCCGCGAGGCGTAGATTCGCGGTCGCTCCTCGTTCCCTCTTCCACGCCGCGCACTTGTGGTGATGGACGCCTCGCGGCACCGGTGTTACGCTCCTCCTCTTGCGATCGCGGTTGGTGGGCGGGATTCTCCCCTGCAGGAGGCGGCCGCGCGACGCAGCCTGAGGTCAGACATGCATCCCGAACTGTTTCGCATCCCCGGCACGAACTTCATGGTCCCCAGCTACGGGGCGATGATCGTCATTGCGTTTCTCGGCGGCACGTGGTGGATGAGTCGGCGCGCCGCGAAAGTGAAGGCCGACCCCGACGTCGTCCTCAGCCTGGCCCTCATCGCGCTCATCTTCGGCTGGCTCGGCGGGCGGACCTTCTACGTGATCCACTACTGGAAAACGCAGTTCGCGCACCAGCCCTGGGAAATCATCAACTTCAACGCCGGCGGCTTCGAGGTTTACGGCGGGCTGATGACCGCCGCCTTCTGCTGCATGGTCTACCTGTGGACCCGCGGCCTGTCGATCCGCCTGTACGCCGACATGGCCGCGCCCACCGTCCTCTTCGGCATGGGCGTGGGGCGGATCGGATGCTATCTCGTCGGCTGCTGCTGGGGGGCGACTTGTTCGCCGTCGATGCCGCTGGCCGTCCAGTTCCCCGCGCTCAGTTCGGCCGCGCAGCAGCACTGGGACGAGCGCCTGCTTGCCCTCCCGGCGGAGTTGATCATTGTCGATTCCGCCGGCATCTCCATGCCCATGCCCAGGCAGCTTCTGGCGATGAAGCCCGCCGACCTCGAACGCATGGAGCAGCGCTACCGCGAGGCTCAGAAGACCCTTCAGGATCCCGAAACGTCGGGGAATCCGTACAAGGCCGGCCGGGCCCGCGCGGTCATCTCCGCGATTGGTGCCGTTAAAGACCACCTGCAACTGCACGATACAAATTTCGAGGGGCTCCGGGACCTGGCATCCCTGCCGGAATTCCGCAGTCGCCACGTCCACCCCGCGCAGCTCTATTCAGCCGTCGGGCCGCTGCTGCTCGCACTCCTGACGAGCGCGTATTTCTATCGCCGCAAACGCCACGGCACCGTCATGCTGATGGCTGTCGTGCTCTACGCAATTGAGCGCTTCATCGAGGAGTTCCTGCGGAGTGACAACCCTCAGGACACCTTCGGCCTGACGATTTCTCAGGGCGTGAGCATCGGCTTCCTGGTCTTCGCGGCCCTCTGGTGGTCAATTCTCCGCAACCAGCCCCTGCGTTCCCCAAAACCCGCCCGCCCGCTCCCGAAGGGCGGCGCGTCTGCGGAACCGACCCCCTCGCCCGCCACGTAGCAATTGCCGTGCGCGCGTTGCCGGCACCCCAACGCCGACAACCACCCCTGTTCTGGAATCTACAGAAAGGTGGAAATGGGTAGTGAAGGCAGTTCTGTTTCTGTGCGTACCCGGCAGATGGCCGGTTCCCCCGGACGTCTCTGGGCAGGCAGGTGCGCCGATACTCAGCACCCCGCCCGGGCCGCTATCCCCGGCCCGCTGCGGCAACCACTGAAGGCCTTGAAATCATCGCCGTCCACGTCATTGTCGCCGCGTGGAAAACCGGCCTCAGGCCGATCGAAACACTCGCAGTTGCTGTGTGCCGGCCTTCCAGGGCCGCTGAAACACGTCTGGAACACGCCGAAGTCGTCCTGGTCGACGTCGAGATCGCCGTCGGTGTTGGCGAAGGGCGTCGCGCACGGCGTCTGCACCCACGCAACGTGGACAACGGCGTCATCCAGGTTGATCCAGCCGACGTTTTCGCCCCAGGCATACCCCCGCAGCCGTCGCGCCGCTGCATCGAGCCGCGCGTGCTGGCCGCTCCCGCCCAGCGCTGCCGCCGTGTCGAAGTTGATCCACCCGATGTTCTCTCCCCACGCGAGTCCCGACAGGCTTCCGGTTGCCGGGTCGATGTTCACGCCGGAATCGGAGCCGTCAGCGTTGGCGTACGCGGTGCCGTTCACGGGCGTCCCGTCGCCGAGATTGAACCAGCCGACGTTTTCACCCCACGCATAGCCCGACAGGATGGTGGCATGTACCCGCACGCCGGCATCCCCGTTGCGCCAGGCGATCCACCCGATGTTTTCGCCCCAGGAATACCGCAGCACCGGGTCGACATTCGTCGCGCCGATCGATGCCACGGCAGTCCCCAGCACAATCCATGCGGCTGCCCGAATCGTCATGCTATTCCTCCGAATACAAGCTTGTCGGTGAACCGCTTGCAGCGCTCGCCTTACGCGGAACGCTCTGCGCGCAAGGATCTGAACCGGTGCGGCTGGTCGAGTCGACAGCGTCAGAAGGCCTGAACTCTCCCCGCCCGCCGCACAACCGGCACCCGGCTCCCGGGCCAGATCCATCCCAAGATCCGGTGCCGCCGCGCCTTCAATAGTATTCAATGATCTGGTACGCCAACTTCCGCGGCACCGAGAGCTGGTAGTCGATCGAAACGTTCATCGTGTCCGTCGTCAGCGCGTCGACGCACGCCCCGGCCCGTGCGGCTGTGGCGGTCTGACTGGGGTTTCCCATGACGTAGATGACGCGTTCGAGAACGACCAGCGACTTGTCGGGGACGATCTGTGCCGGCAACGTGACACTCGCCTCCCGCTCGCCGGCCGCAAACGAGACCACGCCCCGCACGATCCGTTTGATTCCTCCCGAGCCCCCGCCCATGGACGCCCGGATGGCCGCATGCTCGGCGGAGAGGTCGTCGAGCGTCTTCATGGTCGGCGCAACCGGTCCCGGAGGCGGCGTGAGTTGCCCCGCGCCGAGCCAGGCCGCCGGAATGGCGAGCAATGTGAAAACCGTCACGATTCTGCCGGAATACCGCTTCATTCGTACCCTCCTCAAGTAGCAGGACCCAGGGGCCAGCAGGCCGAACGCATCACCCGTGGCACTCGGCGAAGCGCCGCCGGACACAACTCGAACGGGATCATCCGTGACGGGAGAGGGGTGCCGCGCTCCCAGCGGGCATCAGACGTACCAAAAAAGGTACCCGGAGCAGAATCGATCGTCAAGGGAAGTGCTGGCGCAAAGGGGTAAGCGGTGCCGATCACCGACCAGATCTGCATGAAACGCGGGCTGGTCCCGGTTTATTGGACCTCGAGGATGTTGTCGGATCCGCTGATCTGCCGGAAGAGCGGATAAACGACCGGGAAGCGTCAGGCCTCGAACGCGGAACGCGTCGGCGGGGGAGCCTCAACGGTGACGATGCCGTCGTCAACTTCCTGGATCTTGATGAAGAAGGCGTCCAGGAAACTCGTCGCGAGTGCCTGGAAGCCGCCGAAAATCGTGGCGCGGATGTCGGGATTGCACTCGGTCGCGATCCCGAAGGCCACGCCGGACGTGCACAGCACGAGCAGACTCTTGCGAATGAATCTCCGGGTGCGCCAGAACAACAGCATGACCGCGGACCTCCTCGTGAGCGGTGTCTCGCCGCACGTAGATTACCGCGGGATCGCGCCCGAGACCAGCCCGGCGCGCGTCTCCGCACGCGGGCTGGTCCCGTCGCTCAAAAAACTAGGCGGTGGTGCTGTCGTCCTGCGCCAGAATCAGGAAGAAGGCATCCACGAAGGTCGTCGCGAGGTCCTGGAACCCGCTCAGCACGGTCGTTCGGACCTCGGTGTTGCAGCCGCTGCCCACGCCGAAGGTGAAACTCCCCATCGCCAGGGCAAACATCACGCGGCGAAGAACCCGTCGATACAAGGGGCCTGTTGTCATTTTCTCATGCTCCTCACGAGAAGGGCATTTCCTTGCGCAGGCCCCAACCTGGGCCGGTTCGAAATGCCTTCTTCTTATACCCACAAGTCCGATCATCGGTTTCCACGGTGGCGGAGTTGAGTTGCCGGGAGGGGCGAAACCGGGGGTCTAACGCCGGTGCGCAGCCGCAACTCGCGCTCTTACCGCTGTTTAAGACGACCGCGGAACTCCTCAGGCGAGAAGCCGCGACCGGGGCAATCCGTTGCCTTGAGTTCGCCATGCACGTAAATCCGGCTGTCCGGAACGCGGCAGGCGGTTCTGAGGAACCTCACCAGCCGCACCAGTGAATCCATCTGCCGGGGGCTCGGGCGCTGCCGCTCGAAGTCCCCCACGAGCACGATGCCAACCCCGTGCTCGTTGTAGTAATTCTCCACCCCCAGTCTAACATTCATTCCGAGTCGCGTGTGGGCTCCCGTGCTCTGTTCTTTCCACCGGACGCTCGGCTCCACCTTGCCGTCGGGGCTGTTGGTCCCGTTTCCGATAACAAAGTGGTACCCGCAGCTCTCCCAGCCCTTGGCCCGGTGCCACGCATCGACGTCCCGCAGGCTCCCCGCCAGGCTGGCCGTGTGATGAATGACGATGCACCCCCATCGCTCGGAAAGCCCGCGTTCGGGCAGCCACCCCGGATCGCTCGGGATTGCCGGCACACTCGCCTGCGGCGTTGGCACGACCGGCGGCAGGGGGCTCGGGGTGTACTCCCTGTACACCGGGTCCGGCAGACGCTCGACGACCGGCCCGGATTCCTGCCGGCACGCGGCCATCAGCCCGCCCGCGACAACCGCCATGACGATCCTCTTCATAGTTGTCCAGAGCCCCCTCCGGTTCTGACAGTTGCCTGCAGTTTTTGAGCCCCATCCGCCGATACAACCGGAGGTTGAGATTGGTTCACCGGCTGTTGAAAGGACCTGCTGTTGACCACGATTCTGCGTTGCCGTCGGAATGCCGCCGCCAGCCGCCTTGCCCCCGTGCCGGCCACCCAGCCGAAATCCAGCGCGGTTCCGCCTCCGGATGTGGCGGAGTGGGTCGAGCGTACCCGGCAGCTTCCTGACGTGCGTTGGGACAAGGTCCAGGCCCTCCGCGTCGCCATCGCCAGCGGCCGCTACGACCTCGAGGGCCGGCTCGATCAGCTGATCGATCGTGTTCCGGAGGAACTCGCCGAGGCGCTGGGCGCCTGACACTCAGCGCCATCGCGCAGGCCTCCGCCGCACCTCGAAGGCCGCCGGGCACCCCGCGTGCCCGCACGAAACCGTCACCGGCTCCTCGTCGGCCTCGTCCTGCTCGCGTAACGCCAGCACCACCTCGAGCACCGCCGCGCACGCGTGAAGACACATCCCGTTCGGTGTCGTCTCCCCGAACGTGAATGCATCTCCCCGCCGCATCTTCACCCGGCACGCCTTTCCGCCGTCCCGAATCACGACCGCCTCAACCGCGCGTCCCGGTCCCAAGGCTCCTGCCGGATGGGCCGTCGGTGGTGCAGGGTTGTCCTGGCGGGATTCACCCCGTCGTGCCGCCGGTGCCCCCCTGGTTTCCGCCGCCGGGGCCTCCGCCGCGGCGCCCGCCCTCACCTCGATTACGTCCGCCGCCCGGTCCATCGCCTTGTTTGCGAGTGCATCGGCAGCCTTGTTCTGGTTCCGCGGGACGTGTCGCATGCTCCATCGCCCGAGGCCCCGGAGCCCCTTGATGGCGCGCTCATACAGCGGCAGCAGCTCGGGCGACCGGACGCGGTACTGCCCGTTGATCTGTCGGACCATCAACTCGCTGTCGCTGGCAATGGAGACATCGGCGGCCCCGGCCTGGGTGAGGTGCTCGATCGCCGCCAGGAGCCCGTGATACTCAGCCTGGTTGTTGGTCATTCGCCCGAGGAAGAGCCCCCCGGCGAAGTGCACGCGCCCGGATGGATCGCGGATCTCGACCCCTGCCGCCGCGGGCCCCGGGTTACCACGCGAACCGCCGTCGATGAACGCCGTCCATGGCATCGGGCAATCCTCGCGGCTAGAGCGCTCCGCTATCGGGTCAGGCGTGCACGCTGGCCCGGTCGAGGTACAGGATCCGAGAACAGGTCTGGCACTGGATGACCGCGTCCCGGCTCTGCAGCGCGTTGATCGTCTCCAGCGTGATGGACATGTTGCAGCCGCTGCACGTGTACTCCGGGCGCTTCGGATGCGATTGCTCGATGGCTGCCATCGCCTCGCCTTCGTGCTTCTCGCACGCGCGCTCGAAAAGCGAGAGTGCTTCACCGGGGATGGGGTCGGCCGCCGCTTCGCGCTGGTTCTCGAGGTCCTTGAGCCGCGCCGACAGGCGGGCTTCGGTCTCGGCGGCAGCCTTCTGGAGCTCTTCGATGCGCCCGGCTTCCTTCTCGCGGGTAGTCTTCAGCTCCGCTTCGTGCTTTTTCAGCTCGTCCACCTTGGACATGGCGGCCAGGGCGGCGTCTTCGATCTTGACGGTGTCGGCTTTGTCGGTGTTGAGCTGCGTGAGGATGGCCGCGTATTCCTTGTTGGTCTTCGTCTTGTTGAGCGCTTCTCGGAGCTTTGCGATGTGGGACTCGTGGGTCTTGCGGTCGAGCTCCAGTCGGTCGGATTCGGACTGGGCGGTCCTGATTTGATCGTGGGTGTCGGCGATCTGGCGATCCAGGGTGGCGATCCGTCGCTGATGACTCTGAATCGTGCGTCGCTTTGACTCGATCTGCTCGCGGACCGAGCGGAGTTGGTTCTCAATGTCCTGCAGACGGTGCAACGCTTCGAGGGTCGGTCCCATTCGTCCCTTCCACTTTCGCTGGGCGGCTGCCAGCGGAGTATCTTGATGTCAAACCAGTGGTCGTACCCGCATGAGGCTGTCGGAGCACCGCGGGTGTCGACCGGACCATTTTCCGGTTGAAAACGGATGATCCATTATGGTAGGTGAGCACCTTCCACGCAAGCTTGCGATGGTCTGCTGTGAAACGTATTGTTGCACCGTATGAGGTCGTACGTGCGAGTGACCCTTGAAATTCTGCGTCAGCGAAAGGCGGGAAGCGGGCGGTTTGCGGTCCTGACCTGCTACGACGCGCCCACTGCGCGCATCATGGAAGACTCAGGCGTCGAGGTGCTGCTGGTGGGTGACACCGCCGGCGAAGTGGTGCTCGGGCTCCCCTCGACCCGGGAAATCCCCCCCGAGTTCCTGCTCGTCCTCACCGCCGCCGTGCGCCGTGGCGCGCCCAACAGCTACGTCTTGGCCGTTTTGCCCTGGCAATGCCGGGGTGGGAATGATCCGCGCACCGTTGTCGAGTGGAGCCGCCGATTCGTTGGCGAGACCGGAGCCGACTCCGTCAAGATCGAAGTGACTGCCGACCAGACGTATCTCGTCGAGGCGATGGCCCGCGCCGGGATCGCTCCGGTGGCGCACCTGGGGCTTCTTCCCCAGATGATCGATCCGAAAACCGGTTACGCCGCCCAGGGCCGCGATGCCGAAAGCGCCCGTGACCTGATCGAGGCGGCCCGCCGGTTCGAATCCGCCGGCGCCGCCATGCTCCTGCTCGAGGCGGTCGCCTCCGAGGTCGCCGGCGAGATCACGCGGGGCAGCACGGTGCCGGTGATCGGCTGCGTGGCCGGTCCTCACTGCGACGGTACCGTCGTGGTCCTGCACGATATGATCGGCTGGGGCGGGGGGCACCCCCCGCGCGCCGTGCGGCGCTACGCCGACCTGGCCGATGTCATGGGCCGCGCCTTCCGGAGCTACGCCGACGACGTGAGACAGGCACGCTTTCCTGCCGAGGCAGAGTCGATCCGCATGCGCCCCGGTGAGTTCCAGCGGCTGATGCACCTGACCGGGGACGCGTGATGCTCCTTTCCATCGTGACGCCCTGCTACAACGAAGCCGCCAACATTCCGGAACTCTACCGGCGGCTCGCGGAGGCGACCGCCCCGCTGGATCTGCCGGTGGAGTTCGTCTTCGTCGACGATGGCAGCCGCGATACCACGCTCGAACAGCTTCGGGCGCTCGCCGCGTCGGATCCGCGCGTCCGGGTGGTGGGCCTCTCGCGAAATTTCGGCCACCAGGCCGCTCTTTCCGCTGGCATCGAGCACGCGATCGACAATGCCGTCGTGATGATGGACGCCGACCTCCAGCATCCACCGGAGATGATCTCCTGCTTCGTGGAAAAGTGGCGCGAGGGCTACGACCTCGTTTACGCCTTCCGGGAAGGTGTCACAC
>CAZJTF010000238.1:0-11229 GCA_964548565.1 uncultured Planctomycetales bacterium
AAGGACAGGGTCCAAAGGACAGGGTATCTACTCTGTACTGATGCTACAGTCTCCATTTCTGGCCCAGCCGGCCAACGGTGCATGTCCAGAGCGTCCACGCCAGGCGCCAGGCGAGCGTGAACCAGAGGACGACCACGACCTCCCACGGCGGTACATGCGCGGTAGCGATCTCCGCGACGACACGCAGCGCGCCGTAGAGCACGATCGAGAGGAACACGACGTAGAAGGCGATATGCCGCCAGCGGACATGGCGGTATTGAGGATACCGCCAGAGGAGAAGGCCTCCGAGCAGCAGCGGGGCGAGCACGAAGACGATCCCGGCGAAACTCATTTCCGCGGAAACCTCCCGTCGGTGGATCTCCGCCCGTGATTGTCAGCATGCGGCCGGATCTTTCAGGCAGAGTCCGCTGGCCGAGGGCATCGTCAGCTGCAGCCGGGGTCGGCCGGGACGTTCTCACCGGACAGGCAGCGCTGGAACGTGCCGAAATCGTCCATGTCGACGTCGTTGTCGGCATCGAAGTCGGAGCTGCCGCAGTTCGCGGCACGGGGAATCGCCGGACCGGCGGCGCACGCCTCGAATACGTCGAAATCAGTCACGTCCACGTCGCCATCGTGGTCATAATCGCCCCGGATGTCGGGCGGGCAACCGTTCGGGTTGACTGTGACACCGGGGATCGTCGCAGGGCAGCGGTCACACGCACCTTGAACGCCGTCCAGGTCGGGATCGTCGCAGATGCTGTTGCTTCCGCCGTAGCGCCCGTCGGCGGCGATGCAGTCAGCTTCCGCCTGGACCGAGCAAGCGCCGTTGACGCAGCACGCGCCTTTGAGGCGGCAGTCCGAGGCCGCGCAGGTGGAACCGCTGCCCTGGAACGTACCGTCGAGGGCGGTGCACTGCTCGGGGCTGAGGGCATCACCCTGGCAGGTGCCGTCGGGCAGGCAGCAGGCTCCCTCCGGGAAGCAGGCGTGGCTCGCGCAGCTCGTGCCGTCGCCGGCGTACGTGCCGCCGGTCGTCGCGCACGGGTCGGGCGGCAGATCCTGGCACGTGTGTGAGGATGCAACGCAGCAGGCGCCGGCCGAGGCGTAATCGTAGGTGAGTGTTACCTCGACGAACTCGCCGGCTTTCGCGTTGTTCACCGATTGGGAGGGATCCACCAGAACCGCGATGGAGCCGTTCGACGCCATGGTTGTGAGCTGGGCGAGGGAAATCGGCGCGGTCTGGTTCGAGACGAGTGAGCTGGATTCATAATCGTAGCCCTGGTCCGTGCCGGAGGGATGGTTGAAGCTGTCATCGGTGGCGTTGTTGTTCAGGATGGGGCCGAAGTAGATCCCGTCGACGTAGATCTCCAGGTACTCGCTGGCGGATCCGAGATCCCCGAACGCCCGCACACGAATCGTCCCGCCGCTGGTCGGCGTTGGTACGTTCGTGAACGTGAGCGTAAAGGGAGCATGGCCGGCATCGGAGAATTCCGTCTGCTTCAGCGCGAGGCTGTATGTTGCGGCCTGCACCAGATGGGCGATTGTGAGGACCCCAACGGCAGAGAGGGTGTAGCGGCTCATCATGCTGCAACTCCGAGGTGTCGGCTGGGGAAGGAAGTGCTCCTTTCCCCTTCCTCTCCGCTCAGGATAACCCAATCACCGTCGGTGCGCCAACCACGATTTGCAGCAACACTGTCTGGACGCGGCGCAGCAATTCCGGGATGCTGAGGTCGTGCACGCCCGCAGTTCAGAAGGGGTCTTCCCGTCACGCGCCGCTTACGCGCTGCTGGCCATCCTGTTCGCGGCTCTGGCCGTCCGGCTGTATGTCGCTGCGACGGCCGCCATGATCAGCCGCGACGGGACGGTCTATATCGCGTACGCGAAGCAACTTGCGACGCATCCGCTCGAGGAAATCCGCCGGCAACCGCATCACCCGCTCTATCCAGCCATGCTGCTGGGGGCCCATCGGTTATTGGACGAACTTCGGCGGCTTCCCGGAGCGGCCGACGAGGCGGTTTTTGCAGACCCGGTATTGAGCTGGCAGGCGGCCGGTATGGCGGTGACACTTGTCGGCGGGCTGGCAGTCGTCATCGCGTCATTCACCCTCGGCTCGGTCCTGTTCAACCGCACGGTGGGGCTGCTGACGTCGCTGCTGGCCGCGATGACGGCTGAATTCTGCCAGCTTTCCGCCGACGTGCTCACAGACATGCCACACCTGGCGGTGTACCTCTTCGCTGCGGCGGCGGCCGTTCGGGGTCTCCGTGACGGGCGGGCCGGGTGGATGTTCGTGGCAGGCCTGCTGTCGGGGACGGCGTTTCTGCTGCGGCCCGAGGGGGCCGAGGTCGCCGTTGTGGCCGCGGCGGGAGCGCTGGTGGTGGTCCGGGACCGTCCCTGGCGGCGCCGGCTTGCCTTCGTTGTGGCAGTGAGTATCGGCGCAGGCCTGGTGGCGGCTCCGTACATGGTGGTGACGGGTAAGCTCGTTCAGAAGAAGTCGATCGGACAACTGCTCGATTTAGCCGCGGCGGAGGAAATAACGCACTCCCATGCGCTTCCGCATGTCGCGGCGATAATTCCCGGAGACGCGGATCTGCGGAGGACGGCGCAGGCTTTGCTGATCGTGGCAGTGAAGTACGTGCGTTCGCTGCGGGTCTCGCTGCTGCTGCCGGCGATCGCCTGGCTGGTGCTGCGCCGGCGGCAGGCCGTTTCCGCGGAGGCCACAGAGAATCGAGTGGGCACGCGATTCGCCCTGGGGCTGTTTCTGCTGCATGGGTTAATCTTGCTCGCGCTGATCGTTCGTTTCGACTACAGCGAGCTCTTCAGCATGCGGCACGTGATGATTCTCGCCGGTCTCACGCTGCCGTTTTCTGCCGCCGGTATCGTGCTGATGGCCGAGTTGGTGCCGCCCGCACGGCGCAAGCTGGCCGCGTCGTTGCTGCTGATCGGGATCATCGCACCGACGGTGCCGTGGATGTTCGAGCGTCGCTACGCAGATGAGGTTTACCTTCGACGGGCGGGGGAGTGGATCCGCGTGCAGTCTCCGCACTCACCCCGCGTCATGACCACGCGTCACCAGGCGGCGTTCTACGCGGCGGGCGAGCAGGTCTGGTCGCCCCTGGACGCGAACCACGGCTACATCCTAGCCGAAGCGCGCGCGAAGCGCCCGGACTGGATCGTGTTCGATGAGCGTCGGATGCTGCGGATGTCCCCCGGGTTTTTCGAGTCGCTGGAGGCGGCGCTCATCCCCGGCGAATCGCTGACGTTGGAGCATACCGAATCGCAGCCCCGTCGGGGCAGAATTGAGCGCGCGCTGATCTATCGGTACAGGGCACCTTGACGTGGCGCGTCGGTGCGGCGAAAGTCTCTGCGGGCCGGACCGGAGAAGTCCCGTTGAGCGGCCAGCACTGGAGGTTTCAATGGCGATGCGTGTTCTCGCGTTTATGGCGCACCCCGACGATGTGGAGTTCAGTTGTGCGGGGACCCTCGCGCGGCTCAAGCGTGAGGCCGGCTGCGAGATCGTCATCGCAACCGCCACCAGCGGCGACTGCGGCACGATGGAGTACCGTCCTGAGGAGATTGCCCGGCTCCGCCATGCCGAGGCGGTGGCGGGCGCGAAAGTGCTCGAGGCCGAGTATTACTGCGGACGATGCAAGGACCTGCTGGTCATGTACGACGAGCCGACGCTGCAGCGGTTCGTGGAGATTGTACGAAGGGCCCGGCCGGACATCGTGATCACGCAGCCGCCGTCGGACTACCTGATCGATCACGAGATCTGCGGACGCCTGGTGCGGACGGCGGTGTTTGCCGCGCCCGCGCCGAACTTCCTCACGTTTGACGAAGACCCCGCGCCGCCGGCCGCCAAGGTGCCGCACCTGTACTACGTCGATCCGCCGGAGTGCAAAGATCTGTATGGCGACCCGGTGAAACCCGCGTTCATCGTGGACATTTCGAGCACGATCGACATCAAGGAGAAGATGCTCGCGTGCCACGTGACGCAGCGGAACTGGCTCCGCGCACACCACGGCATGGACGAGTATATCGACTCCATGAAACGCACGGGGGCCGAACGCGGCAAGCAGATCGGCAGGGCGTACGGTGAGGGCTTCCGGCAGCACCTCGGGCACGCGTATCCGAACGACAACATCATCGCGAAGCTGCTGAAGATGTGAGCGCCCGCGCTCGCAGACCGCGTCTCCGGACTGCGCGATCACGCTGCGGTGCAGGTTTCACGCCACCCCAATGCGCTGCCGGTCTTTTTCATTCTCGCTTTTTACTTCTCCAGCAGGGTTGCCGGTCCGCCGCGGCTCGTCTGCATTCTCCAGCCAGCCTTTTCGCCAGAAGTAGACGACCATTCCGGCCGCGGTGACCGCCATGAGGGCCAGCGCGAAGGGATAGCCCCAGCTCCAGGAGAGCTCCGGCATGTTCCACCGTGACTTGTCCGTCTGGAAGTTCATCCCGTAGATGCTGGAGATGAATGTGAGCGGGATGAAGATGGTCGCAATGATCGTCAGGACCTTCATCACCTCGGTCATCCGCTGGTTGACGCTCGAGAGGTACAGATCCGCCAGGTCGGAGGCGAGTTCGCGGTACGTTTCGACAAAATCGATCATCCGGACGGTGTGATCGTAGCAGTCGCGCAGGTGCAGCCGCGTGTCGGGTGTGATCAGCGGGTTGCCGTCGCGGACAAGCGAGTTCAGGGCCTCGCGCAGCGGCCACAGTGCCCGCCGGAGCGTCAAGAGCTCGCGTTTCACGTCGTAAAGCGAGGACATGACGCGGCGCGTCGGGCGTTCGAGAATGCAATCCTCGATGTCCTCGAGCCGCTCGCCGACCTGCTCCAGCACGGGGAAGTAGGCGTCAATGACCGCGTCGAGCAGTGCGTACGCGAGATAATCCGCCCCGGAGCGGCGGAGGACGGCATCGTTCTTTCGGAGTCGCTGGCGCACCGGCTCGAACGCATCCCCCGGCGCTCCCTCCTGGAACGTGGCCACGAACCTCTCGCCGAGAAACAGGCTGAGCTGCTCGGTTTCAAGGTGCTGGTTCATGGTGACCATCCGGGCGACGAAGAAGATCTGCCCCTCGTAGGTTTCGACCTTCGCCCGCTGGTTGACGTGCAGGGCGTCTTCCATGGCCAGAGGATGCAGGTGCAGCAGGCTGCCGATCTGCTGGATGAAATCGGTTCGGCGAAGGCCGTTCACGTCGATCCACGTGACGTTCGACTCCGCGCGGGCCTGCGCGATCTGCTGAACGTCTTCGAGCTGCTTTTCGAGGATGCGATCGGGCCCGAACGCGATCAGGCGCGCCTGTGTGGGGGCGGCGTCGGGTTGCGTGACGAGCGTGCCGGGCGGTGTGCCCGGCGGCTTCACGAGATGCCTGCGTCTGCGGCGTCCCACGGCGAGGCTCCTGCCGTTACGGCCAGAAGAGTGCGATGCCTGCCAGCAGCCAGATGACGCCCCCCGTCGCGATCTTCACAACTGTCCCCACGAGCCTGCCTTTGCCGGCGCCGATGCCGGAGCGAATGGAGGCGGCCATGTCGCGCCCGGTCGTCAGCTCCATGCCGAGGGCCCCCAGAAACGCGCCGCCGCAGGCCCCGATCAGGGATTCGATGACCGGGATCGGGATCAGAAACGTCGCGGCGATTCCGCCGACGACTCCACCGATCAGCGCGCCGACGGCGCCGCGTCGCGACCCACCGGCCTGACGCGACCCCGCGGCACCGGCCACGAGCTCCAAAACCTCACCCACAACTCCGAGCACAACGAGCGCGACGAGCGCCGGGACTCCGATCACGCCGCCGGGCAGGTTCGGCCCCTGCCACCACGCGAACAGGAGCGTGCAGATGATCATCAGCCAGTTGCCGGGCAGGCCGACGATGTTCAACGCCAGAAAGAATGCGTTCAGGACAACGAGGATCGTGGCGAGCAGATAAAACACGGTCATCGGTCCCGGAAAGACAACGCACGCGCCCGCGTGCCCGCACAATCATACCCTCACAGGCCTGCCGCTACAGGTCCAGCACCTCGAAGCGCTTTGCCAGGTAGGTGCAGCCGACGTTCACGCAGGTGAGATGTCCGTGACGGACGCGGCCGGGAGAGTGCGAGTGCCCGCAGAAGGCGTGCCGGATCTTCGGATATTGCAGCAGGAGTTCCCCGAACAGCTCACTGCCCATGTACGCCCCGGCGAACGCACGGCTCAGGTCCTCGACGTCCGGAACCAGCTCCCGAAAGGGCAGGTGATGGGTTCCCGCCACGATCGTCCGGACGTCGGGGGCGATCTGCTCGATCTGGTGGGTCAGGCGCTCGAGCAGGAGGTGGCAGAAGTCGATGTCGCTCATCGGGAGCCGCACGTGCTCGCCATCCATCCAGCGGCAACCCACGCGGAGCATCTCCTCCGGGACGTCCGACAGGTCCGTCACCAGGTGCTCGTACCGGGCCAGCCGGGTCGCAGCGCCGGGAGCCACCTTTGACTGGTAGAATCGCAGCGGAACCCCGAGACGTGACGGTCGAAGGCCAAGATCGTACCATCCGATCGAGCCGAGGAGACCGACATCGCCAATGACCGCGGGTTCGCGGTCGAGCGGATGGAACCCCGCTTCCCGGCAGATCGCCGGAATCGTCTCGTCGAGCCGTTTCAGCGAGTCTCCGCCGGGCTCGGTCCAGATGTCGTGATTGCCGGCCACAAAAAACCGGCGCCCGCGAAACGAGTCGAAAAGCTGAAGGCACTCACATAGAATGCCGGTATCCCGGCCGGCCGCGTCGCCCAGGATCAGCAGGGCGTCAGCGTCCGTGCGGCAGATGTCGTCGGCCACGCGCCGGGTGGGTTCGATGCTCCGGGCGATGTCGTAATGAAGATCGGCAGTGACAATCAGCCTCACGATCGGCTCGCCTCCCGTGGGTGAGTCTAGCTGCCACCGCCTCCTTTTCCACTGCCGGTGACGACGCCGGACGGACGGCCTCATGGATGCTGTTCTGCAGATCGAGAATCTCACTAAAACATACCGGCTCGGCAATGAGGTTGTGCATGCCCTGCGCGGCGTGTCGCTTCAGGTGGCCGCCGGGCAACTCGTGGCCATCATGGGGGCCAGCGGCTCGGGCAAAAGCACGCTTCTCCATCTGGCCGGCGGTCTGGATCTGCCGGACAGGGGGCGGGTGATTGTCGAAGGGCAGGACCTCACGAGGCTTTCGGACCGGCAACGCACGTTGTTTCGACGCCGCCGGATGGGGATCATCTTTCAGGCCTACAATCTGCTCCCGACGCTCAGCGCACGCGAGAACGTCTCCGTGCCGCTGCTGGTGGACGGCGTGTCCCATGCGCAGATCGACAGCCGTGTGGACGAGATGCTGCGGCTGGTGCATCTCGAAGGCCGTGCGAACCATCGTCCCCAGGCGATGTCCGGCGGCGAGCAGCAGCGGGTCGCGATCGCCCGCGCCCTGCTCAATGACCCGGCCCTGGTGCTGGCCGACGAGCCGACGGGCAATCTGGACTCGATCGCGGCCATCGAGATCTGGCAATTGCTTGCCCGACTTGCCCACGAGTTGGGGAAAACCGTGCTGATGGTCACGCACGAGCCGGCCGCTGCCTCCTACGCCGACCAGACGTTCGTCCTGAAGGACGGTCTCGTCGTCGGTACGATCGAGAAGGTGGAATCGGGAAATGCGGCACTGGTTGCAGCTCGGTACACGCAACTGGCTGGTTAAGCCGGGTCGCACCGCCGGCGCCCTCGCGGCCATCGCGCTGGGCGTGGGGGTCGTGGTCTGGGTGACCTGCGCGTACGAGTCCGTGCGCCTCGCACTCCAGGATCAGGTGTGGTTCTGGATCGGTCGCAGTCATCTCTCTGTCGAGTCCGTCTACGGCATGTACGGCTCGATTCCGCAGGCCATCGCGGAGGAAGTGGCGGGCGATCCGAACGTCGCGGCCGTCACCGCGCGAATGAAGCACGGGATGCGCCTGCTTCCACTGGGTCAACGCGCGGGCACCGGCCCCGCGCCAGCATCCGGCCCTGCGCCGGGCACGCAGCCAGCTTCCGCCGGTGGAGCGCCCTCTGTCCGCGAGCAGGTCTTCGAACTCGTCGCTCCGCCAAGGCAAGTGCAGGCCGGCGCCCAGGGCGTCATGGTGCAGGCGGTGGGTATCGACCCCCTGACCGAGGCTCCGTTCCGACCGTACGACGAAAGCACGATCATCGGCCGGATGCTGCGGCCCGGCGACACGAACGTGGCCGTCATCGACGCGGAGATGGCCGATGCGCTGGGCCTCGGGCTGCAGGACAGGTTCGTTCTCGAGAATGTCACCACGGGCACAACGGCTCCGGCCCGTGAACGGGCGGGCGTCTTCACGATCGTCGGCCTGATCGACATGCGTCGGGTGGCGAAGAAGCAGAAACCGGTGGTGATCGCGATGATCGAACCGGTGCAGATGCTCACCGGCAAGGATACGCCGCCACGGCAGGTCACCCGGGTGGACATGATCCTGAAGGATACCTCGCCACGCGCGCTGGGCGCGACCAGCTCCCGGGTCCAGGCGATCGTCCGCAAAAACCACCGCTCGGCCAACATCATCGTGACTTCCGCGGACGCGAAGCTGCGCCAGGTCAAGGCGGCCGAGCGGCAGACGCAGTTCGTGCTCCTGATCGTTTCAAGCGTGGCACTCTTCACGGCGTTCTTTGTCATCCTTTCGACGCTCAGCATGGGCATGGTCGAACGCATCGGCCAGTTGGGGATGGTGCGGTGCCTCGGCATGACGCGCGGGCAGGTGGCGGCGCTGGTACTCGGGGAGGCGCTGCCGCTCGGACTGGTGGGGATGCTGCTTGGCATCCCCGTCGGCCTGGGGCTCGCCCGCCTGAGCGTGTGGATGGCGCCGGAGTACATCGGACGATTCGCCATCAGCCGGAGCGGCGTGCTGCTCGCGATGGCCGGCGGCCTGATCACGACGCTCCTCGGCGCACTGGCGCCGATGGTGCAGGCCATGCGGGTCTCGCCGCTCGTGGCCTCGCGCCCGCAGGCGCAACATCCGTCACGCATTTACGTCTGGCTGGCGGCGGCGCTCGGACTCGTCATGGTCGGTGGGCACTGGTACCTGATCCAGACGCTGCCGGTGCAGAAATGGTTCCAGAATCCAGCGTACACGGTGCAGAGCGTGGGCCTGCTGTACGGCGGGTACGCACTGATCGCGCCCGCACTGGTGCTGGTCATTGGCCAGGTGGCGGTGCGCGGCGCGTCCGCGCTGCTCGGCGTGCGGCACCGCCTGCTGAGCGACCAGGTCGGCCGGGCCGCGTGGCGATCGGCGGCGATCTGCAGCGGCCTCATGGTGGGCTTGTCGCTGATCGTCTCGATTGTCGTGTACAGCCAGTCACTCGCGGGCGGATGGGACTTCCCCAAGGACTTCTGTGACGCCTTCATCTACGTGGTTCCACCGGTGCGCTACGATGTCGCGAACAATGCCCGCAAGGTCCCCGGTGTTGCCCAGAGCTGCCTGGTGAACGAAAAGCTGCAGGGAACCGCCCGCGGCCGGGGGCTCTTCGATTTCGGCCTGGCGTATATCGTGGCAGGCGATCCCGACGAGTTCTTCGACATCGCGCGGCTGGAGTTTCTCGAGGGTGATCAGAAGTCAGCGGTCGAGAAGCTTCAAAAAGGCCGACACGTGCTGATTACGAAAGAATTCAGCCGCGCCCAGAATGTGTCCCTCGACGACAACGTGCGAATTTCGGCGGCCGGTCGGACCGTCACGTTTCGTGTGGCCGGCGTCGTGACCTCGCCTGCCCTGGACATCGCGGCCAACTTCTTCAACGCCGGGGAGGCGCTCACGCTCGCTTCGTACTCCGTCGTGCTCGCCACTCTCGACGATCTCCAGCGGGTCTTCGGCGTGCCCAAAGAAATCAGCATGTTTCTGATCAATTTCGACCTGCCGCCGTCCGCGGTTCCGCCCGCGTTTCAGGGGGACCGCGCGCCGGACATGGATCGCGCCGGGGAGGCCGCCCGGCTGATCCTGGGCTGGCGGGAGGGCCTGCCCGAGCGGGCAGAGGAGCTTGGCGAGATTGCGGAACGCCTGAAGGACGCCGAGTCTTCCGGGCGCGAACTGAGCTGGACCGAGTCGCCTGCACTGCGGCTGTTCCGGGAGGCCATGCAGAACAAGCTGCGTCCAGGCTGGGCGAGAATCGACGCCACGCAGCGGTGGCGCCAGTACCGCGAGGAACTGGTGATGCGGCTCGTCGCTCGTCGCGCGGGTACCGCGGTGGACCAGTACGGCTCGGTCGCGGCGCTCAAGGCCCAGATCGACCGCGATCTCTGGCGGGCGACGGTGCTGTTCTCAACGATCCCGCTGGTCGCGCGGATCGTGGCCGGCCTGGGGGTCGCGAACCCGATGATGGCCAACGTGGCCAGCCGTTCGCGGCAGATCGCGATGCTGCGCGCCATCGGGGCAACAAAATGGCAGGTCACGCGCCTCGTGATCGGCGAAGCGCTCGTACTTGCTCTTTTGGGGAGCCTCATCGGCGTTGCGCTTGGGCTGCATGCCGCGCACGGGATGAACGTGATGACCACGCGGATCTGGGGCTATGCGCCGAAGTGGACAGTCCCCTGGGGGTGGGTCGCGACCGGCGTCGCATTCACGGTCGGCATCTGCCTCCTGGCGGGAATCCTTCCGGCCCGGCGCGCGGCGCGGAACAACATCATCGACGCAATGCAGACAACGTAGAAGGCAGGGAAAAAGTCAAAAGTAAACGTGCAGAGGTAAAAAAGAACACGAGTGCCGGTGCTCCCAACCCTCTCTGCTTTCTCCTTCCCACTTTTTACTTTTTCACTGTCTTCTTCATGATCCACTCGGCTGCCTGTTCGTAGGCCAGGCGCGGGAGCAGGTGGCCGGAGTCGTACCAGCGGCTCTCCTTGGGTGCGCCGGCGGCCTCGTAGAGCGCCATCGCACGTTCGGACGGCACGAGGATATCCTTCTTGCCGTTTTGCAGCAGGACCGGCCGCGGTGAGAAACGCGGCAAGGCGGTGTTGTGCCGCAGCATCGGGTAGGCGTGCACCAGATCCAGCCGCTCGGGAACGCCCGGACCTTCCGCCTCGCGCCTGCCGGCCGTGACCACGGCGGAACCAGGTACCATCAGCACCATGGCGTTGACGCGCCGGTCCGCCACGCCGGCAAGCGTCCCGATCCACGCCCCCATGGAGTACCCGATCAGCCCGATGCCGTGGGAGGTGTCCAGTTCGCGCCGGGTCTCAGCCAGGTCGATCGCCTGTCGCAGTTCCTTCACCGCCTGGACCG
>CAZJTF010000239.1:0-11205 GCA_964548565.1 uncultured Planctomycetales bacterium
GCGGGAAGTTCGCCAGCGACGTCTCTTCGTCTCCACGAAGCGGCTTTCATACTCCACCGCGATGTTTGGCTTCTTACGCCCGCCCTGGTCCTTGGGTGGTACGGTTTGGGCCTTGTGCGTGATCACCGGTTTTCGGCTGCGGCGGTTGGCGGCCTTCTCGGCCTGTTGCTCGCGGCCGTCGGCCTGCCCGTGCAGCCCCGAATTTGCGTGCTGGGGCTCGCCTGTCTCATGCCTTCAGGCGCTCACCATTTGGCCTGTGGCATGAACAACGGTCCTGTATTCAGCCGACTGCTCAGCTTCGCCTTGATCGCCTGCCTCCTGGTCCTCGGTACCATGAACCTGAGGCGGTGGCTGGACGGCCCTCTTCTCCTGCTGGCTCTGCTCGCATAATCCTCCAAACGTTTATGGGTCTTGAAGCGTTCATTTGCCCTCGCACGGATGCCCGGACGACCACGATTCAGCCCAAGAATCCGCTTGACATCTCATAAATGCATGATATATTGATTAGTGATGGAATTGCTCAGCGAAAAATTGATTCCCATGGAGCGACTCGAGCAGGCGGCGTCCGTTCTCAGGGTTCTGAGCCACCCGCACCGGCTCCGCATCTGCGATCTGCTCTTGAATCAGCGGGTACCGGTCAGTGCCATCGCCGAGCACCTGAACATCCCCAGCAATGCGGCCAGCCAGCATCTGAACATCATGCGAGCCCACGGGCTGCTGGCGGCGGAGCGGGAGGGCAAGGCTGTTTACTACCGCGTGGTTGACCCGCGAGCCGGTTGGGTTTTGGACTGTCTACGGAGCCACGGCGGACGGTAGTTTTTTTTGCGTGACGAGTCAAAACATCTTGAGGTGAAGAGATGAGCACAGTGAAAAGCCTGGAAGTAGCACACCTGAGTGACTGGAAGAGCCGCATCGTCGATGTCCGCACACCCGAGGAGTACGCGTCCGAGCACCTGCAGGACGCGCAGTGCATTCCGCTCGACACTCTGCTGCAGGGATCGTCGGGCTGGGATCGTTCGCAGCCGGTCCTGTTGATGTGCCGCAGCGGAATGCGGTCACGCCAGGCGGCCGATCAACTCGCTTCCATCGGGTTCGAGAACGTCTACACCCTGACCGGCGGTATCGACGCATGCCGGCAGGCGGGCGTTGAGATCATCAAGGGACGGCGACAGATCCCGATTTTCCGGCAAGTCATGATCGGAGCGGGCATCTTCCTCCTCGGCGGCCTGCTGCTTTCGCTGGTCCACCCCGCCTTCATTGCCATCGACTGGTTTGTGGCGATCATGCTGATCCTTGGTGGATGGACGGGCTTCTGCCCGATGGCGCGAATGCTCGCCGGTATGCCGTGGAATGAATCGCAAGCGAGTACCAGCAACAGCTGCTCCTGAGGAGGTCAACATGCAACGAATGCGCATTCTGATTGTCGGAGGCGTGGCCGCCGGAGCCAGTGCTGCTACCCGTGCTCGTCGGATGAACGAGCAGGCCGAGATCATCGTTTTCGAGAAGGGCGAGTACGTCTCGTTTGCGAATTGCGGACTCCCGTATCACATCAGCGGCCGGATTGCAGATCGAGCAAAGCTGCTCGTTTCGAACCCCCGCGAGTTCGCGGAGAAATTTCGCATCGAAACGCGCACCCGCAATGAAGTGCTGAAGATCGACCGCACTGCCGGTGAGATCCTCGTGCGCGACCTGCGTGATGGTCGTGAGTACCGCGAGCGGTACGATCGCCTGATTCTGGCGCCCGGCGCATCGCCGGTTGTGCCGCCGTGGCCCGGCGTCAAAAGCGAGAACGTCTTTACGCTGCGTGACCTGGCGGACATGGACGCGATCAAGGCGCGGCTCGACCACCACAAGCCCTCTCGGGCGGCCGTCGTGGGTGGCGGGTTCATCGGGCTCGAGATGGTTGAGGCTCTACACGATCGCGGCGTCCACGCCACCGTGGTCGAGCAGCAACCGCATGTTCTTCCGCCATTCGACGCAGATATGGCGGCAGAGATCGAAACCGAATTGCATCAGAATGGCGTGGACGTCCTCACTGGTGCCACCGTCACGGCGCTGGAGGTGCAGCAGGGGCGCGTCACTGCCCTGAACCTTCAGGACGGCCGCTCGATTCCGACAGAACTGGTGATCGTGTCGGTGGGCGTGCGTCCGAACACCCGCCTCGCGGTTGATGCCGGCCTCACCATCGGACCCGCCGGCGGAATTGCGGTCAACGCATTCGGGCAGACTTCCGATCCGCGGATTTACGCCGCGGGAGACGCAGCCGAGGTTGTCCACGTCATGGGAGGCAAGCCCGCCCGGGTTCCACTCGCCGGTCCCGCGAACCGCAACGGGCGGATTGCCGGCCAGCACGCCGCAACGGGTCATGCTCCCGAGGCTGCCCCCGTCGCAGGCACCGCCATCGTCGGTGTGATGGGTCAGGCCGCGGCAATCACCGGGCTCAGCCTGGGCGCCGCGCGCAAGGCCGGATACGACGCGGCGGCCGCCTATGCCCTCCGCGCGCACCATGCGAGCTACTACCCGGGCGCGGAAAGCATGATTCTGAAGCTTGTCTACGACAGGGCGACGCGCCGCGTGCTCGGCGCGCAGGCGGTGGGGCGGGTCGGCGTTGACAAACGCATCGACGTCGTCGCCACCACGCTGCACTTCGGAGGGACCATCGACGATCTCGCCGGACTTGATCTGGCGTACGCCCCGCAGTTTGGCTCCGCGAAGGATCCGCTGCATATCGCCGCGTTCGTCGCGATCAACGAGGCGGATGGGCTTGTGCGGCAGGTCGCCCCGGGAGAGGACGTGCCGCCGGGCCAGTTGGTGGACGTCCGGAGCGAAGCGGAGTACGCCGGCGGAACGCTTGACGGGGCGCGAAATATCCCACTCCCGCGGCTGAGGGACGATCTCGAACTGTTGGACCGCTCACAACCGGTCGTCGTGTTCTGCCAGGTGGGTCAGCGTGGTTACAACGCCGCCCGGATCCTCAGCCAGTCGGGATTTTCGCACGTGGTGAACCTGGCGGGCGGCTACCGGCTCCACGCGAAGCGAAACGGGGACTGACGCGCTCCCGAGCAATGGGGCTCGAAGCGGGCCTGCGGAGATCAGGGGCAGCGGACCGGATCCGGAACGACGCCCGGGCTCGTCAGGCAGCGTTGCATGATCCCGAAGTCATCCTGATCCACGTCCGCATCGGCGTCCAGATCGGATGTCTGACAGTGGACGGGCACTGGTCCGAGGCTTGGCCCCGTCGTGCAGCCGGTGAGAACGCCCACGTCCGCCATGTCCACATCGCCATCGCCGTCGAGGTCCGCTTTTACCGTCGGGGCCAGCTTTGTCTCCCACGCGAGGGCGTATGGCCAACCGGTGATGCTCGTCACCTCGAGCACATACCGGCCCGGCGGAAGCCTTCGCGCGAAGATGTGCTCGACGTTATCCACTGTAGACACGCTCTGATCGACCAGAGAGCCGACCTGAAAACCGTCGGCCTTTGCGAAACGCAGATCGAGATTTGCCATCATCGGGAAGTAACTGCCGGTGGTGCTGACCAGCAGTCGGCGGTTCCACGCGAGGACCACGGAAAACGTATCCGCATACGAGAAGGGGGGAATGTCGAGAAAGTACCGGCTCGGAGTGCCGGCGACGAGGGTACCGTAATCCCAGCCCGTGCTCGCCACAGTCGCGGCACCGCCGGGCTCATATTCGCCGGCCGTCAGGATTCGGTGACTGTTGTCGATGTTCAGTTCCCCCGCCCCGAACCGGTAGTCGAAGGGCACCTTGCCGTCCGTGCCGGGGATCGCGAAGCCTTTCCGCCAGCCGCCGGCATATGCGAACTCGTCCTTGGTCGCCCCGGCCATGAGTAACGTCCGAGCGAGCAGCGCTTTCGGAACCGCCCCCAGCGCCGGCGCGACCCGATCCTCCGTCTCGAGCAACAGCGCGGCACACGCAGCCACCACCGGGGTCGCCCAACTCGTCGCACTCAGCGGAGCCACAAGGTCGGGTTTGACGCGCCCACCCTCAACCCGCGTCGGTCCGTAGCTTGAACCGCCGTTCGTCAGCCCAACCGCCAGCACGTTGTACGCACTCGCCACCAGGACCGGCATTGCCGCTGCGTCGCCGTTGTTGACCCCCGCGCAAACCACGATGCCGTCCCGCTGGACGGCGTAATCAACCCGCCGGAGGAGCTGGATCGTCGTCGCGTCGGTCGGTGATCCGCCGATCCAGCTGTGATTCTGAACGCGGCTGCCATCCGTAAGGGGGTACCGACCGGGTGCAAGGAATCCACCGGCCAGCCAGTCGTTCGCCTCGTACGCCAGGATGGTGTTAATGCCCGGGGCGGTGCTGCGGAGCAGGCCGTAGAAGTACCCGCCCACGGTCGTGGCATGGCTTGAGATGACAGGATTGGGCGTCTGGGGCGTGAGCGTCTTGCCCGCAAATTCTGCGCTCTCCGGGTTGGGGAAGTACACCGGCGGTTCGTCCGGATCGGGATCCGCCTCGACCTGGGTCGCCTGGATGCCGCTGCCCGTCGGGAGCTGCGTTCCGAGCCGCGACTGAAGGGCCGTAAAGCCGATCTCCGCCTTCTCATCGGCGTACAGTGTCGCGGCACACGCGACGACAATAATAACGGCTCGAACGAGGCGTGGAACCCTCATGCGCCGCACGTATCCCCAGGAATGGACGCTCAGCACTCCGCGACTCCTGCATTATACCCTCCACAACGATTGATCAGCGTCCCCGAACCCACCCGACCCCAAGGAGGCACCGGGATTCCCCGAAGCGTGCCCTGGCACCGCGCCGACAGGCGCTGCAAGCCAATTTTATTGACCATTTTGGCATCATTCGCTATAAGCGCGGGCGAAGGCGAGGTTGCGAATCGTCGGCGGAGCCGGGATCGGGCAACCGTCGCTGGAGACGCGGTCCCTGACTATGATTGTTGACTGTCATACCCACGTGTGGGAATCCGTCGAGCAGTTGGGCAAAGGGGCGGGACTGTGGGAAGGCAGGAACCGCCGCGGAGCCGCCGGTCCTCCCCGCGCCGCCATGACGGACCACCTGGCCGCCACGAAACCCGTCGATAAAACATTCGTGCTTGCCTTCAAGAGCCATTACCTGAAGGCGGATGTGCCGAATGACTTCGTCGCCGGCTATGTCCGCAAGCACGCCGACCGGCTCATCGGCTTCGCCGCCGTTGACCCGTCCCGTCCGGCCGAGGCCATATCGGACCTGCGTCGGGCTCACGAATCGCTAGGCATGAAGGGTGTCACGGTGTGGCCGGCGGTCCAGGATTTCCACCCCGCCTCCACGTCCGCCATGCGGGTCTACGCGGAGGCCGCCCGGCTGCGGATCCCGATCATTTTCCATCAGAACGTCCACTCCTCGCCCGCAAGCAAGATGGAGTACGCCCGCCCGTACCTGCTGGACGAGGTCGCGCGCGAGTTTCCGAACCTCAAGATCGTGATCTCGCACATGGGCTATCCCTGGATCGAGGAGACGCTCGCCCTGATCGGCAAGCATCGCAATGTTTTCGCGGAGATCAGCGGCGTTCTGCATCATCCCTGGCAGGCCTACAACGCGCTGCTCTCGGCGTACCAGTACTCCGTCATGGATATGCTTCTCTTCGGTAGTGATTTCCCATACACCTCGCCGGCCGCCTGCATCGAGACGCTTTACAGCATCAACCAGTTCTGCCACGGAACCAATCTGCCCACCATCCCGCGCGAGCAGCTCCGTCAGATCGTGGAGCGCAATACGCTGGACCTCCTGGGGATCGAGTTCCACACCCCGGCGGCGCGTCCCGGCGACAGCAGCATTCTGCCCAGCGAGGACTGAGGCGGACCCGGCGGGTCGGGACTATTGGCTCCCGTCAGACCGGCAGCTAGACTGATCGCCCATGGGCGCAGCAAGGCCCCCACGTCCGGTGAATCTTGTCTGCGGACTGATCTCGAACGATCCGGATCTGATGTTGCGCGCGGTGCGGATGCTGTCCGGGCACGCCGGACCTGTCGATGAAATGTCTGACGAGTGGCCGTTTGACGACACCGACTATTACACCCTCGAGATGGGGGAGGACCTCCGGCGGCGGTTCGTCTCTTTCGAACGGCTCGTGGACCCGGTGGAACTGGCGGCCATCAAGATTCTGACCAACGGCATCGAACGACAAATCAACTACGAGTGCGGCCTTCCCCCGGAGCAGAGGCGGGTCAACCTCGACCCGGGGTACCTGACGATGAGCAAGCTGGTGCTGGCAACAACCAAGGATTTCTCGCATCGCGTGTATCTGCGGGACGGCATTTACGCGGAGAGTACGCTTCATTACGAAGCTGGCTCATGGAAGCCATGGCCCTGGACCTACCCGGATTACGCCCGGGGGCGCTACGACGCATTCTTTGAGCGTGTCCGCGAACGGCTCCGGGAAAAGCTGGCCCTACGGCAGGGGGGACAGGCGTGATGCCCAAGCCAGTCCTGGTCGCCTGTCTCGCATCTCTGGGCGTCTCTTTTCTGTTCAGCGCGGTCCTGACCCCGTTCGTACGGCGGTGGTCGCTCCAGCGCGGTTTCGTTGACCGCCCTCAGTCCGCGGGCCACAAGCAGCACAAGCAGGCCGTGCCCTTCGGCGGCGGCATCGCCATCACGATCGCCATCCTGGTGCCCCTGGCGGTCCCGCTCGTGGCCGCGATCCTGCTGCGGGATGTTCCCGCCGACCGCTTTGCCGGGCTGACATCCTGGTGGCCGGCGTGGCCGTATTACCTGGGCGGCATCATGACCAAAACGCCCCCGGCTCTCGCCGTGATCGCCGGCGCCCTGGTCATGCACCTGGTCGGCATCATTGATGACCACCGGCCGCTCTCGCCCATGCTCAAACTGGCCATCCAGATCGCGGTCGCCCTCCTCCTTACCGCCGGATTCGGTATCCGCGCGGCAACCGCCCTCGGCTCAGCGCTCTCGATCCTGCTCTCGACGCTGTGGATCGTCGCGATCACCAATGCGTTCAACTTCATGGACAACATGGACGGACTTTCGGCAGGGGTGGCGGCCATTTGCGCCGTTCTGCTGGCTGTATCCGCCCTGCTCGCGGGGCAGTTGTTCGTGCCTTGCGTCCTCCTGCTGATCGCGGGAGCGACGTCGGGCTTTCTTGTGTACAATTTTCCCCCGGCGAGCATTTTCATGGGAGATGCGGGCAGCCTCGTTGTCGGCTACCTGTTGTCCGTCTGCACGGTTCTGACGACCTTTTACGATCCGGCGAGGCAGCGCGAGCCCTTTGGAGTCATCGTGCCGTTGCTCATCTTCGCCGTGCCGCTTTACGATATGGGCAGCGTCGTCATCTACCGGCTCCGGTCCGGCTCGAGCATCTTCCGGAGCGATCGGCGTCATTTTTCGCACCGACTGGTGCGGCTTGGAATGGGCTCCACCGCCGCCGTGCTCACGATTCACCTGGCCACCGCTGCCACGGCACTGCCGGCGATCCTGCTGCCACTGCTCAACTGGGCCGGGGCCCTGGTGATTCTGGCGCAGTGCGCTTGCGTTGTTGCGATCATCGCGATTTTGGAAACGCGGAATGGCTCTTAATCGGGCCCCTGGCGACAGGGTATGGTCGCCGACAACCCGGGAGCGATTTGCGTCCTGGATGGACTCCGGGGCCCTGTTCCTGCTGTTGCTGGTCATCGGGATGCGCCCGCTGCTGACCGAGACCTACGATTCCTCCCTGCACTCCGTTGCCCGGGCGGTCGGCGGCCTCGATACCGTCACCCCGGCGCGGACGGCCCTGTTCGGGGCCACGATCTGGCTGGCCGCCATTGCCGCGACCCTGTCATCCGCGCTGCGTGGGGTGCGCTGGCGGTGGACCGGCGTCGAGATGGGCTGGGTCGTGCTCGCAATCGCCGCGTTCATCTCCACGCTGGTCACGAGCAACCGCAGACTGGCGACCAACGCGTCGTGCGACTGGCTTACGACGATTACCATCCTGCTCCTGCTGGCAAACCTGTGTCGCAATCGCCTCCGGGTCGGCCTCGTGCTCGCCGTGTTGACGGCGTCCGGGCTGACCTCTGCCGCCAAGTGCTTCATGCAGGTGCATACAGAGTTTGCCGACACCCGCGACTGGTACAACAGTGAGAAGGAGGATTTCTGGGAGCGGCAGAACAT
Source organism: uncultured Planctomycetales bacterium (assembly GCA_964548565.1). Classification (GTDB taxonomy): domain Bacteria; phylum Planctomycetota; class Phycisphaerae; order UBA1845; family PWPN01; genus CAYLLT01. The sequence continues at coordinate 8,125 of CAZJTF010000239.1, forward strand.
CCCGCTCGACGACCCCCGCGTGCAGTTGTTCGAACGCCGCATGAACGCGAACGAGGCAACAGGCTTCTTCCCGTTCAGCAACACCCAGGGATCCTGGCTCAGCCTCGCCGGTTTTGCCGCACTGGGCTGCGCCGCGCTCGTCCGGTCCGTCCGGCTCTACTGGATCGTCTTCGCCGGGTTGGCGGTCCTGCTCTTCTGCATGATCTACACGACCGGCAGCAAGGGCGCCCTCCTGGCCTGCATGGCCGGTCTGGCGGTCTGGATGCTGCTCGGGCGGACGCATGAACGCCTGCGCGCGCGCTGGCGAGCAGTCCTGATCGGCGGATGGGTCCTCGTGGTGCTGGCCATTGTCGCCGTCATTATCCTCGGCACGTTGTACGGAACACTCCCCGGCTCCTCCCTCGCGTTCCGCTGGGGATACTGGCAGGTCACCCGCAATATCATCGCCGAGCATTTCTGGACCGGCGTGGGCGCGCTGAACTTCGACCGTGCCTACCTGCTCCTCAAGCCGGTGGAGTCTCCCGAGGAAATCAAGGACCCCCACAACTTCATCCTCGCGGTGCTCGCCCAGTGGGGAATTCTCGGCGGCATCGGCCTCGCCGCTATCTTCGTCGGCGGTTCCATTCGCATCGCCTGGACATGGGCCCAGGGGAGCGAGGATCGACTGTACGCCGTACCGGAGGAGATGGTCCGAAGTTCGACGCCGCAGTGGGTCGCCACGCTGGTGGGGGGGTTCCTCCTCCTGCGGGTCTGGCTCTTCCGCGAGCAGTGGCTCTCGTCAGATCTCGGCAACCAGGCCGCCGCCTTCTATGACCTGGGATTTTACGGCTTGATCTGGGGAATATCCCTGACCGGTATCCTCTGGATCATGGGCCGCGCGAACGGGGAGAGCGGCAAGGGATACAAGCTCGCAGCGCTCTGCGGCGCGGGCGCATTCATCCTGCACAACACGATTGACTACGCGAGCTTCTATCCGGGAGGCCTTACACCGTTCATCGCGCTCACCGCCATGCTCATGGCAGGGCGGCAACAGCGGCTGACAGGACGTCCGACCCGCCTGCGTCCGATGCTGCCCACGGTGCTCGCCGCCTGCCTCGCCCTGTTCTACTGCGCCGTGTACCTCGTGCCCGTTACCATCGCGTCCGTGTTGCTGAACGAGGCACGGCAGACTGCCGGCATCCAGCCGGAGCGCGCGGAGAAGCTCCTGGAAACGGCCGCCCGCATGGATCCGCTCGATCCAACACCGCTGGTGGAGCTCGCTTCGATCCGGGCCCGCGTGCTCGACCCTGAGCACCTCAGTCTTGCTCTGAGCGCGATCGACCGGGCGATCTCGCGTGACCCGAAGGACCTCTCCCTTTATCACATGGTGGCGCGGCTCAACGAACTGCGCTTTCGAGCGGGAGGCTCTCAGGCCGACCTGATCGCGGCCCTCGGCGCGGAGCGGCGCGCGCTCGAGATGTACCCGAACTCGCCGGACGAGCACATCGCCCTCGCCGACCTGCTTGCCATGGCGGCCCGCGAATTCCATCTGCCGGATCTGGCGGCCGAGGCGACCGAGCACTACCGCGCGGCGCTTGAACTCAACGACCGACGGCCCGGCACGGATGAAGTCCGCCGCTGGCCCGCATCCCGTCGTCAGGAGATCAAGGATCGTATCGCACAGCTTGCCGCAACAACACAGCCTGCCACCACGTCCGCCCCGGCGACGGTCCCATCATCCGGCGCCCAGAACTGACTTCGCCCGGGCGCTTGACTCAGCAGTACAACGCGGGAATAAGTTAGTACTGCTTGTGCGAGATGGCGGTTTTCGGATCGCCCGCACGTGTGATCTCCAGCCGCCGGTGACGCTTCCCCAGCGAGTCCCGGCGGCTTCTTTTTTGGCACCCACGCCGCAGACGGCACCGCAGGCGCCCGGACGCGATTCCGGCTGCATCCGTTTCGCTCAGCTTGAATCCATCACCCGATCTGCGCACAGTGGCCGTCAATCCGTCGGCTATCAAGCCGGTCGGGGGGTCTCGCAGGGGCCGATGGTGCATCCCGCCGTCGGCTCCTGCGCATTTTTCGGACGCACCGGGGCCGAATTGTCCCACAAATCTTGCCTTGGCGGTGGCCTTCGCTAAACTGGACGGCCTTTCGACCCGCCTGCAGCGTCCAGCGCGCATGCGCGGGCCATGGACGCAGCTGGAGCAGAAAACGGAAGGAGACAGACACGATGCCCGTCACGATTTTCTACGACAATGACGCCGATCTCGGGCTGCTGAAGGGCAAGAAGGTCGGCATCATGGGCTATGGCAGCCAGGGGCATGCCCACGCCCAGAACCTGCGCGACTCGGGTGTGGAAGTGCTCGTGGCGGAGCTGCCCGGGACCGATAACTACCGCCTGGCCACCGAGCACAAGTTCAAGCCGGTCACCGCGGCCGAGGCGACCCAGCAGTGCCAGCTCCTCGTCATGACGCTGCCCGACGAGGCGCAGCCGGCGGTCTACCGCAAGGAAATCCAGCCGCATATCAAACCCGGGCAGACCATCGGCTTCACCCACGGCTTCAACATCCACTTCGGCCAGATCGTCCCGCCCGACGGCGTCGACGTCGTGATGATCGCCCCGAAGGGCCCCGGTCACCTGCTCCGCAGCGAGTTCGTGAAGGGCGGCGGCGTGCCGTGCCTCGTCGCGGTCGAGAAGAACCACACGGGCAAGGCTCGCGACCTCGCCCTCGCCTGGGGCAAGGGCATCGGCGGCGGGCGCGCCGGCATCCTGGAGACGACGTTCAAGGACGAGACCGAGACGGACCTCTTCGGCGAACAGGTCGTGCTGTGTGGCGGCGTGACCGAGCTCGTCAAGGCGGCGTTCGACACGCTCGTCGAGGCCGGGTACCCGCCGGAGATCTGCTTCTTCGAGTGCATGCACGAACTCAAGCTGATCGTGGACCTGTTCTACCAGGGCGGCATCAGCTACATGCGCTACAGCGTCAGCAACACCGCCGAGTACGGGGACCTGACCCGCGGGCCGCGCATCGTCAACGAGGAAACCCGCAAGGAGATGAAGAAGATCCTGGCGGAGATCGTGAACGGCCAGTTCGCCCG
>CAZJTF010000240.1:0-11179 GCA_964548565.1 uncultured Planctomycetales bacterium
CGACCGCCTTCGATTGAATCCACTGGTCGCTCTGAACGTGGAAGTCCGCATACAGCACGTTGTGTGTGCCGCGCCGGTACGGACCACCGTGAAACGGCTCGTAATCGAAGACCATCCAGACGTCCTTCAGCTTGGCACTCAGGAGTTCCTGGATGACCCGCAACGACTTGAATTGCAGCCGCACGCCGTCGAGAGTGTTTTCCCATTCATAACTGGTTGTCTGGGAGTTGTAATACCGATCGCCCGCGCGGACCACGATCGGCGGGGCTGTATCCGCGTGCTTGAGATCCACGACATCGGCGGGGCATTCGAAGAGCGAATTATCCCCCTTGCGCCCGACGTTGGACATATCCTGCATGTACTTCTGCAGGTTTGACGGCGGACGCCCGCCCAGTTCCCGGGAGAATGCGATGGGGAGCGTCGGGTGGGCAATCCGGCCGACGTTCTGGGCAATGCTCCACTCGCGGGTCGGGAAACGGGCGACGTGGGGGAAGGTGTCCCGGTTCACCTGAAGATAGGCGTGGATCCCGGTACCGATCTGGTGCAGATTGTTGAGGCAGACGGATTTCTTGCTCACCCGGCGGGCTTCCGACATCGCGGGCATGGTGATGCTGATCAGCAGAGCAATGATGGCAACGACCACCATGAGCTCGATGAGGGTAAAGCCGCGTCTCAACGTCATAAATGGTTTCCGCATCGGGAATAAAAACCGGGGGAGCCTCCGGGCATCTCCGGCGGGCCGCCGGCACAGGCCTGTCGAGCGCCACGCCGACAGACCGATCCCCCGTCCTCCCATGATCCAGATCGGCCGTGAGGCTGTCAAGACCACAGGGAAGCTTCTGACGGAGAACCGCCGCGCCAGACGGATCCCGTCTGCATTTCGGTATGTTTACGACTGCAGAGGCTCGCGGGTTCGGAGCGGCCGTCCGTCAGGCGGTCACTTCGCGCTTCTCCCCGCCCACCATACCGTACTTGGCCATCTTGTCGCGGAGGGTGGTCCGCGGGATGCGCAGGTATTGCGCTGCCTTGGCTTGGTTGCCGGCGGCCCTCTTGAGCGCCGCATCGATCAGGGTCCGCTCCACGCCGGCGATCGTCTCCGTCAGGCCCGCGGAGGGGCGGCCGAGCGAGGTGCTGGCGGGCATGATAAACGGCTGTTCTTTGACACCGTCGGTCGGCGAGAGCCCGAAGGCACGGCAGATCAGCGTCCCCAGGTCACCGCTCGCCTGCGGTTCACCTGTCTCGCCGGAACGGATCCGCTCCAGCTTGGAAATCAGGACGTCGCTCGCGAAGGGTTTCGTAATGTAATCGCAGGCGCCGCACTTCATCGCCTCGACGGCTGAATCGACGGTCCCGAAGGCCGTCATCACGATGACCTGGGTGCGGGGCGACCGGTTTCTGATCTCCTGCAGGAAGGCGATGCCGTCCATTCCGGGCATCCGCAGGTCGGTCACCACCACGTCAACGACGCGATCGGCGAGAAAACGCAGACCGCTGCCGGCATCCGGCGCGTCAAGCACGGTGTAGCCGGCGTTGGAAAGATCGATCCGCAGCGTCGCGCACTTCAGCGGCTCGTCGTCCACAATCAGGATTACGCTCTTGGATGTTTCGCTCATCTGAGATTCCCTTCGTTGGTGTCGCGAAATGCCGTTCCACTCGACAGACATGAACCGCGCACGCTGAGTCTAACACCGCCGGACGGAAATGCAACGTTCCGGCCGCCAAATTCTACTCGAAATAGTGCTTGCCGCCAGCCGTGAACTTCGGGGGCCGCACCATCACTTCGCGGAGGTGAGCCCCGTCAAGCGCCAGCAGCGGACTGATCTCAAAGAGGCCGTCCGGCTCACCGTCCGGCCTCACCGGTACGTCAAAGCCGGCGCCGTTCAGCCATCTGGCCGCGCGCCGGTTCATATCGCGCCGGGACGTCTCCGCGCTGTCGACGCCCGTCGCGTTCTTGACCGGGCTGAACTCCTCGGCCCGGATCGTCTGCAGAATCAACGGTTTGGCGGCCAGAGGGATGGCATCAAATATGAATGCCTCGAGTTTGACCGCGTTCGGGTCGGTCGGCTCCACCCGGCGCCCGCTTTCGTCCACGTACGGCACTTTTTTGACCGCGCGGTGCCAGGGAAGTGCGAAGCGCGCCTCGTCCGCGGTCAGTTCCTCGATAAAGGACCGGCTCAGAACGTGGATGGCGATGCTGCCGGCGTCAAACAGACGGTTGCCGCGCTCGTCGCGAGCCGTTGCCAACTCCGAGGGCAGATCGGAGTACTCGATCACCATCGTACGGCCATCACCGATGACGAAATTACCCACTCTCTCAAAGTCGTCGGCCTTTGGGATAGTCTTGCTCGACATTTGGGAGCCGGTAAGTTCGTGGAGCCCAAGGAAGAGCGGGTCCACCAGCTTCACCAGCGGGTTATCAACCTGGTTATAACTCAGGTAATCGACGCCGCTGGCCGCCAGTTCGGCCAGCACGCCCGATCGCCTCAGCGCGAGTAGCGCTCCACCGTGGCCGTCTGGCGAGAAGGCGATTCGATCCTTCTGGTCGAGCAGAATCCGACCGTCGGGCGCGAAGGCGGGCATGACACCCTGTTGGAAGAACCGCACCCGCTCACGGGTGAGGCCGAAGTACCCGTTCTCCTCGAAGACCGCGCGGGTCTCGGCGTCGTTCTGGGGGCTGGTCATGATGAGCCAGGTCAGGTCGGAACCGTAACGCCGGTTTGTCCCGCGGATGTGCTCGGCGAACAGCTGAAACAGCGGCTTGTTGGCGACTGGCGAGATCCGATATGCGCCCTTGGGCCCATCGAAGCCGAGTCGCGTCCCCTGGCCGCCGGCAACAGTGAATACGGCGACCTTGTTGCGACGAATCAGGGAGACGCCGCGCTTCACCGCATCGGCATACCTGCCGACCAGGTCGATCCCCGGCTGGGCCGGGTAAAACGGAGCAGGCCGTATGTCTGAAGGCATCGGGAACGGCTGCGCGTCCCGCACCTGTGTCGCGATCAGATGATCGATCGCTTGAAAGTTGACCTGCTGGATGTCGTCGAGCAGCCGAACCCGCGCCTGCTCCGGGAGCTCATCCCAGAACGCGAGCAGGTGCTCCTGCCCATGCTGCTGCAGGACGGGTCGGATCCGGGACAGACGGTCGTTCAATGTTTCAGGCATCTGGCACTGCCGGGGTACGGCTCGCTCCTCAGGTCGGGACTTCACTCGCGCCGATAGATATAGAAAGCTGCGGAGTTGAAGTCAACGCGGAGAGGCGGGCGTATGAACGGGGCGCATGATCAGGGTTGCAGCCGTACGCGGCGACGCTTCCTCATCGAGGCGACCGGTGCGGCCGCGGCGATGGCGCTGTGCGCCCGCGCGGAGGACCCCGCGACGCTGCCTTCACCCGCAAGCCGCGCGAGCATCGGCCCGGTCGATCCTTCCGCAAAATCCATCGTCGCACACATCCGGGCAGAGGAAGTGATTTCCGCCAGCCAGGTGCATCCGTCGCTGGTCGGCGAGATGATCGAGGAAGGTGTGCGGGCCGTCACCGGCCAGCCCACGCCCCAGGAAGCCTGGCGCCGGCTGCTGCGGGACGACGACGTCATAGCCGTCAAGTTCAACCAGGTCGCGGCTGATGCGCTCGCCACGACCGAGCCGTTCGCAACCCAGCTGGTGGAGTCGCTGCAGCGCGCAGGCCTCCGCCCGGATCGGGTCATGTTGATCGAGGCGCCGACGGAGCTGTCGCGCCGGCTGGGGACGCGCAAGCCGGTCATCGGTTGGAGCGGCAGGCCGGTGGCGTTCGCGTCCGGCGAAGAGCAACTCGCCGCCTTGCTGCAGGAAGTGACCGCGATTGTTAACGTGCCGTTCCTGAAGACGCACAACCTGGCAGGGATGAGCGGCTGCCTGAAGAATCTCTCGCATGCACTCGTCCGGCGTCCCGCGCGATACCATGGGCAGGCCTGCGCCCCCTACGTCGCGGACATCCTGTCAATTCCGCAGATCCGTTCTCGCATCCGCATTCACCTCGTGAACGCGCTGCGGTGCGTGGTGGAGGGAGGACCGCAGGCTACTCCTGAGACCGTCTGGGCGCATCGCGGCGTGATCGTCAGCCGGGACCCTGTCGCTGCCGATACCGTCGGACTCGATATTCTGAACGATCGGCGGGCACGGACGAAACTGCCACCGATCGGCGACGCCGGCGGACGACTTGCCCAATTGCGGACGGCGGCCGAGCGGGGGCTGGGGACGGACGACCAGGACTACATCACATTGCTGCAGCCGGCGGTCACATGACAACACGCCCGGCCGCAAAAAACCGTCCGAAAAACAGCTAAAGAGCACACCGGCACCAAACGATAGACGTTCCAGAGGCTGTGGGTCTCCGCTCGATGAGCGGACAGCCTGGCTTGAGGGTCCGAGTTACGGCGAGCTCGGACTCTCTTTTTTATGCGCCCCAGTAAAAACGGTGGCGGGCCGCTCATGCTGTTTGAGCGCGCGGCCCGCCGCAACACCCCGCTGCGTTATCTCCTTTCCCCTTTCTCCTCTCCCCGCCTGCAGGGGGGCATCTCTCCCCCGCCGTCGACGCCTGCACGCTTTAAGGAACATCGCGCGTAGAATGAACCTGTGCGGCGTCGGACCTGAATGTCCGCATCTGTGCACCCGGCGGTCACCGCGGTCTTCCAGCGGGACCGGCGGCACGATAAGACTGGTCCGGTTGTTCGGGAAAAGAAAGGCGGCGCTCTACGGTAGAGATTCCGTGGCAGCGCCGAGGCTGCCCGACCAACTGAGGGGTACATACCCCACGTTTGGGCGTCAGGCAAATCGGGGCACACCTGCAAGGGCACGTTTGCCCCCGTTTTGAGGGAATTCATGCGTTTTCGGGGGAATCTGCTGCTGTGCCTCGCGGCCGCGGCGTGGCTGGGCCTGCTGACGAGGCGTTTCGTCGCACTGCCGCTTCCGGGTGGTGGATTCTCGCTGACGATCACCGCCATCCTCTTGTCGGTGCTCTACTGGGCGGTCTGGGTCGACTCGGTCCTCCGGCGGCAGAGCTGGTCGGGGAAGGCTCGAGCTGCGGCGCGGGCAGCCTGGGGGGCTTACACGCTGTTCCTGCTGTCACCCGTGCTGCTCCTGCCGCTGTACGGTCGGACTTACTGGGATGCCCTCCCGGTCCCGGTGATCGCCTGGACAATGACCTGGTACTTTGCCGCTTCACTGCTGGCAATCCTCTCCGCGGTGGTGCGCCCGATCGACTGGCTGCGCCAGCGACGCAAGCCCCGCCAGGATTCTCCCGCAGCGGGTCGACCCCTGTCGCGGCGCCGGTTTCTGCTGGGCGCGACGGCAGCGACACCGATTGCGATCAGCGGCGCGGCGGTCGCCGCAGGCACGGTGCAGTCCGGGCGATACCTCGTCCGCCGCCAGGCCATCCGCTTGCCTCGGCTGCCGGATCGCCTGCGCGGACTGACCATCACGCATCTGAGCGACATGCATGTCGGGCGCCTGTTCAGGCCGGAGCACCTGCCGCGCATGGTCGATGACGTCAACGCCCTGGACAGTGATCTCGTCGTGATCACCGGGGATATTGTGGATCATGCCATCGATTTTCTGCCGGATGCGTGCGCGGCCATCGGGCAGTTACGGCATCGGTACGGGCGTTACGTCGTCGCCGGAAACCATGATCTCATCGATCAGCCGCGCGCGTTCCTCTCCTACATGTCGGAACGCGAGAACCTGCTCGTCGATCAGCACGTGCGCTGCGACATCGGCGGGGAGACGATCCAGATTGCGGGCCTGTTCTGGTCGCGGGGCGAGGTTACCACGGCGCGCGACCCGGGGCATGAAGGACGGGCGGCGGCAGCGCTCGCCGGGGCCGATCCGCAGCGATTGACGGTCGCGCTGGCGCACCATCCGCACGCGTTTGACGCGCTGGCATCGCGCGGAGTCGATCTCACGCTGGCCGGACACACACACGGTGGCCAGGTGATGTTCACGCCGCCGGGCATGCAGTTGCAGTTCGGGGCGGGCAACCTGCTGTTTCGCTACATCCGGGGCGAGTACCGATCGGGAGAGAAGGCATTGTTCGTCAACGCCGGAGTGGGAAACTGGTTCCCGGTGCGGGTCAATGCCCCGGCGGAGATCGTGCAGCTACGGTTGGTCTGAGTGTTGTCGGACTCCCCAATCGCCCCCATGCATCCGATCCAGTCTGCGGCCGCCCCTCCCCCGGCCTAAACGGCACGTCCCCGCCGCATTGACCGCGACCCCGCTTCGCTGTTATTAGTGGGGGCTGCCATTCACGTCCCGCGATCGGCTGTTAGTCTGCCGGCAGGCAGTACCGTCAGACAGGGGTGCACCGATGTCACAGCAACTCCGGTTTCAATGCCCAAAATGCGGCCAGCCGGGCCATGTCGACGCAGAGCTCCACGGAAAAACCTGGCAATGCCAGCGATGCGGAGAGCGGTTCGACATTCCAGCCGCCGCCCAGCCGACGCAGGTCCCCTCCGGCGAGATCACCGTCGCGTGCGTCTGCGGTAAGCGGTTTCGGACCAGGCGGGAGCACGCGGGCCGGCAGACCCGGTGCCCTGCCTGCGGGGCGCCGCTGATCATTCGCGAGGCTCCGGCACACGTCGGGATGCATGCGCCTGAAAAGGACCATGACGGTAGCAGGAAACCGGAAACCACCCGACGTTTTCCTGTTCCCCTGATCGCAGCCGTCATCGTCCTGGTCGCTCTGAGCGGCCTCAGCTTCCTGGTCGGGCGGATGAGTCATCCGAAGCAGTCCGTGCCGCTACCGGCGGCCCGGCGCGTCGAATCGCCGGGCGCGAGGACGCCGTCTTCCCCGACAGTGCAGAAGCGTCCGCCAGCCTCCATGCCGACGATGGCATTCTCGACGCCTCAGACACAACCGGTGATGCTGGTTGTCTCGCCGCCTCCGTCCACCACACCCGCGCACGACACCACGCCTCTGCCCGCAGACATAACCGCTACCGCAGCGATTGCGAATCGGTCGAGCCCGCCCAAGCCCGCGCCGGAAACGCAACCTTCGCCTGCCGCGCCGGAGCCCCCCGGGGCCGCCCCGCTGCGAAGCCTCAGCGCGATCAGCCGGAGCTTGACGACAGACGTGACCGAGATGATCGACGCCGGCAGACTCGCGGAGGCGGACAATATGATTTCCGACGCCCATCGCGACCTCCGGCAGTTCGCAGCAACAACGGATGTTCCGCTGTGGGACAACTCCATCGCGCCGCTGCTGCGTGCGGCGGACGCCAAGCGGGGACTGTTGGCCAGGAAGGGCTACGCCGGCTCGGCGGAGGCAGCACCCACGCAGCCGGCGTTGAAGCTGACGCTCGAGCAGAATCGGGATCTGGCGGCGATTCGCGCGGGGCTCGTGCAGGCATCGGTGCTCACGCGGGAATCGAAGTACCCGGCCGCCCAGGCCGAAATCTCCGGCGCGCAGGACAAACTCCGCGCTTTTGTCGAGACGGTCGGCATCCCCGAGTACCACCTGGCGGTCGCGTCCGTCTACCAGATGGCCGCAACACGACAGACGGAGCTCGACACGCGTCGCGGAGTCGAGGAGTCGCGGAAAGCCGCCCTGGCGGAAGCGCAGAAGCGCAGGAACGCGGCGGCAGCAGCGGCCGCGCTCCCGCCGGCGGCACAGACGCTCGGCGTGGGAGCCATCGCACCGGTGTTCACGGCCACGACCCTCGACGGGCGGCAGTTCAGCCTCCAGCAGTTCCGCGGGAAATGGGTGCTCATCGACTTCTGGGCCACCTGGTGCGGCCCGTGCAAGGCAGAGATGCCAAACTTGAAAGACGTGTTCGCCACATTCGGCAACCACCGGCAGTTCGCGATGATCAGTCTGAGCATCGACAACCAGATGGACGAGCCGCTCAAGTACGCCGATCAGAACAACCTCGGCTGGATCCAGGGATTTCTCGGAAAGGGCTGGAACTCACCGGTGCTGCGGGCGTACGGCATTCACGGTATTCCCGCGATCCTGCTGATCGGACCGGACGGGCGGATTGCCGCGACGGGCCTCCGCGGCACGAAGATCAGGGAACGACTGCAGCAAACACTGGGAACGCCATAGAAGGCGGCAGGATGACAGCGCGAGCGAGCGCGCTACGACTACTGGTACCGCCGCAGCCCGGAGGAGTTCGGTGACTTCGTCGCGAGGGCGCTGCGCTGGATACGCGAGCACCGGGGTGATGTGCCACCGCAGCCTCTGCTCATGATCTACGCGTGGAATGAGGTGGACGAAGGCGGTGCCATCTGCCCTACCGGGTCTGACGGAGCGGCCTGTCTGCAGGCGTTGCGCAAGGCGACGAGGTAAATCGTCATTCGTCCTTTGGCACCGGTCATTTGCGACAGTCATGGGAGATAACAAAAAACCAGTCAGTCACCGAAGATGCCGATCGAAGAAGGCAAGCAGGGCCGGGAGGTCGATTTCGTGGCCCCCGTCGTGGATGACGAGTTCGACATTCCCCGGCTTGCCGAATGTTTCGTAGACGGGCCGTAACTCCTGCATCGCACGTTGGGCGAGTGCCGGCGTGAACATGTTCGCAGGCTCGCGCCGTCCGTTCTGACACTGAAGCGGGCGCGGCGCGATCAGACCGTAAACATCTGGAAAATCCACAAGTTCACGCAGCCCGTCGAACTTCCAGCACATGCAGTGGTCGCGTTCCATCTGGTCCATCATCGTCAGAAAACCGGAGCTGACGGTCGCGACGATCCGCTGATCCATCGCGCCGAGCCACATCGCCATCTCGCCGCCGAGCGACAGGCCGGCACAGCCGATGCGCGACTTGTCCACCTGGGGCAGCGACTCCAGGTAGTCCACGCACCGCATGAGATCCCAGAGGCGCTCGCCCATCAGCGTGCGGCCACTCTCGACGACCGCATGCTGCCCCACGTCCACCGCGACCGTGAAGTAACCCTTGCGCGCAAGTGCGTCGGCGAATCCCTTGTAGACGTTGGACGCATCGTAGACGACACGACGATCGCCGCCGTGACCATGAATGCAGATGACGGCCGCGTGCAGACCGGATCCCTGTGGCACGCCGACGAGGGCACGTATTCTGCGGTCCGGTGTGGAATTGAACGCCACGTCCTTGAGGAGATACCCCTCTTGCGGCTTGGAGCCGGTCGCGCGGACATCGAGCGGAATGTCGCCCCCGTCGAGGTCGTCCAGCCGCATCAGTTTCCGCAACCTGGCGCGGAGCCCCTCCTGCCAGGCGCGGACCTGGTCGGGCGTCCCCGTCTTCAAGCGGGCTTCTCGCGCGGGACCCGTCGTCGACTGCTCCACCTTGCGAATCGACAACTGGTACCGGCCACCCGGCTTCAGGGAGACCTTCACCGTCCGGACCTGCCGCCCGGCGACGACCTTCGAGCCGCCCCCTGCCCGGCTGACCTCATACGAGGCGTCATCATCGACGGTGAACCACTCGGGGAACTGGTTGATGCGCGGATAATCCAGCGGAAGGTTAAAGAACACGCGGTGCCGCGCCTGATCGAACCGGAGCGTGCCATTCCAGGCGAACTCGGACGAGACCGAGACCCGCAGGGTCCCATCCGCCTCGCGTACGCTGCCCAGGCGCAAGTCCGGCGTCCACGGCTCGGCAGTCACGCCCTGCGTTTTCCAGAGGGCGTACATCAGCGACGTGCGGGCCGAGTTACCGTCGCCGTGCCAGCCCTCGATGACGCCGTCCGGACGCTGCTTCTTGAAGATGAACTGGATCTCGGAGTCCACCCAGTCGAAGCCGCCGTCCACTGGAATCCGGTTGAGCAGGTTGATCGCGCCTTCGATGCTGTCGGCGTATTCGTCGGCCGCAACGCCGGCACTCCCGTGCGACCAGTCGTAGCCAATGTACTTGCGGAGGTTCGAGAGCGGGCGTGCGGCTGCCTCCCGGTACTTCGGCATCTCGTCGATCAGGGCGACGGTGACGAAGGCGTTGTAGACGTATCCCCAACCGTCGCTGAGCCCCCCCCGCACCACCTCGCCTGTGCGGGGATTCACCGCGTTATAGAGAAAACCGTCCTCGTTGCGGCCGACTTCGAGGATGCGATCGAGCAGTGCGTGGATTGTCGGACGGTAGCGGTCGCGGCGCGCCGCATCGGTGCGGGCGGCCAGCACATAGGCCTCCGAGAGGCCGCCGATGATCTCGCTGCCGTGGTCCCGCAGGCGGAGCGAATCTGCTTCCAGCAGGTTACCGTGCACGAGAAAGTGGTCGGCGATGCGGAAGGCCCACTCCCGGTACTCCTGGCGCCCCGACAGCCAGTAGAGCCGGCTCATGGCCTGCAGAAGATCGCCGCACACCTCGACGTTGTCCGACGCGAGCCGCCCGGCGGGAGAATCGATCGGCGCATGCTTCCAGATGTCGTGCAGCATTTCCTCCATGCGGTCGAGCCACGGACCCTTCCCGAGCCACTCCGTCATCGGCAGCAGGCCGTCCTTGGCGTACTCGGCGGCGCCAAAGATCAAGTCCGGCAGACCGGAGGGTTTCTCCCGGAGCGACTGCGTCGCGAAGATGAAATCGTCGGGCAGGCTGTCGAGGCGCGGCGTGAGTTTCCGCTCCTGGGCGAGGATCCGCAGCGCGTCCTGCCACAGGTGATGATCGCCGGCGATCGCCGCCGTGAGCGCGAGGAACGGGTAGTTGTCGGCGGCCGCATCCCGGGCGTTCCACCACGGGTCCGCGGTCAGGTTCCGCGGCAGTAGCCCCGTTTTCGGGTCTGCGTGGGCGAGCCAGCCGCGCGCATAGGCCCGACAGAGAGCGATTGCCTGCCGGCTCTGCTCACCGTTGCGTTGCGCATCTGACCAGACGTCGCTCGGGACCGCTCCTGCGTGGAGCGCCAGCAGACCGGAGAGACACAGGCTGAGCATCGCGATTCCTCCTGGCGAAGCTTTGAGCCATGATGGGGAGGAAAGCCCGAGGCCGCAACCCGCGCGCAGAGAAAAGGGGCAGTGCGACCGCACGCCCCTTTTCGAAGCCGTTGAAATCCGCAGGTCAGAGCCTGCCGGCCTGATTACATGTTGCGCTTACGATACTGTACGTAGAAGATGATCAGCGCGATCAGAGCGATCAGGGCGATGATTTGTGGCCACCCAAAGTAGTCCATCCTGCATTCTCCTCATGCTTAAGACTTCTGTGGTGACTCGTCCGTCTCGAGAGGTCCCCATCGACCTGATCTCGCGGACAAT
>CAZJTF010000241.1:0-11139 GCA_964548565.1 uncultured Planctomycetales bacterium
CCCGGACTTTTCCGCTGGATCGTGTCCGTTTTCGGGTGACTGATTTGCCGCTGCCCGCCCGCGACACCGGAACTTTCACCCTGGAGGCGATGAAGAAGAGGCTCGTCGATCCGAAGGAAAGCCCCTGGGGCCGAATCTCCGCGGCGCTGGGGTTGAGCTGGCGACAGCGGGTCGACGCAGGCCACGCCGTCGACGTCCCCTGCCTGGAGCTCAACGGTGGTGTCGCTCAGTTCATGATCATGCCCGCCGAGAGCTTCCTCGGCTACCAGCTCGCTGCCTAGCGACTGCGCCCCGATTCACTTGTGGTCGTAGCCGGCTTTGGGGAGGGCGCGCCCGGGTACATGCCGACGGACCAGTGCTGGCGCGACGGCTACGACGACAGTTATTGCTGGGTTCCTCCCATGATGGACAAGCTCATGCTCGCGGCGATGGCCCGGGCTCTGGGCGCCGCGATGCCGACCGGACTCATCGAGAACATCCGCCTCGATGTTCCGAAGAGGGCTTCCACATCATGAGCCACATGAATGGTGCGGTCGACAAGGTCCGGCTTGAGGAGCACCGGCAGCTGACGGCCGAGGGGGACGATGTGCTGAAAGGGACCAAGCACTGGTGGCTCTACAGCTACGAGAATGTGCCCGACAAGCACCTGCGGGCCTTCGAGGCGGTTCGCGATCAGAGCGTGCGGACGGGGCGGGCCTGGGCAATCAAGGAGACCCTGCGGGAGCTCTGGAGCTATCGCTCGGTGGCCTGGGCCCGCAAGTTCTTCAAGGACTGGTTCGGCTGGGCCCGACGCTCACGGTTGGAGCCGGTCAAGAAGGTGGCCGCCATGCTCCGCGATCACCTCACCAACATCCTGACCTACTGCAAGCACCCGATCACGAACGGTGTCGCCGAGGGCCTCAACAGCAAGATCATGACCATCAAGCGCAAGGCCTGCGGTTATCGGAGCAAGGAGAACTTCAAGACCGCCATCTACTTCTTCTGTGGAGGCCTCGATCTCTACCCACGATGATTCCGGAAGGACCCCGAAGAGGGAGCTCTCACCCGATTTCTGCTGGTTTCATCCACGTGCGGTAGCAGTTCCCGGCGCCCGACGCGATGGTCATCCCTGGCGGTTCGACGACGGCAGCGAGCTCGGCAGCTACAACACCCAGCAGCACTGGCTCGCGCACGGAGATGGTCTTTTCCTGTGCTATACCCGACGTGGGGCAAACAACGACCACATTCCGCGGCCCCGCGCACCACTGTTCATCGGCCAGGTGGATCCGGCAAGGCTATGCGTGCTGCCCTCGACCGAGAAGGTGCTGATTCCGGAGCGGGGAGCCATGCTCGGGAACTTCGGAGCATGCCCGATCACCGATGCCGAATCCTGGGTCACAGATGCGGAGTACATCCTCGCAGACCGGCCGGACCCGCGCGGAGCGGACGGCAGCGTCTTTGTGACCCGGGTGCGCTGGGCAAACTGAGATTCGGGAGTTCGCTGAGATCGGAGCCCGCCTATCCGTTTGCCTACCATGTACTTCCTGATTCCTCCAACGGTGGTTGGTGTACCGGGCTCGTTCCGGCACTGCGGGATGCGAGATGCACCCCCGGAACCCGGGGGAGTTGGCCAGGTCGACATGCATCGTCGCTCATTCCTGCAGCGGACGCGTCGTGATCGTAAACCAATTCCACTCGCGTGCGCTCGCCGTCGTCGGCGACACCACACCGACAATGTACCCAACCCCCATCGCCGATGCGAATGCGAACACCGCTGGCCAGAGAAAGCTCAGGGAACTGAAGAACGCGACGTAAACCCCAACCCCCGTGCCTACCAGCCCGCCGAGGAATGCGCTGAGGCTCGTGGCGCGCCGCGTGAACATACCGAGCCAGAAGATCGCGAGCACCGGGCCGGTGAATGTCTGGATGACCTTGTTGGCAATCTCGAACAGTGTGCCCAGCCGGTCGAGGTAGCACGCGAGGATCGTCCCCGCAAGCCCCGCCGCAACGGCCGCGGCGCGAGACAGGCGCATCTGGAAGCGCTGCTCGTCGGGGGGCAGCAGATCGGTCGTCGGGCGACGCCGTCCCTTCACGAGGCGGTTGTAGAAATCGACCACGATCACCGTGCTCTGCGAGTTGATCGCGGACGCGATGGCGGAGAGGGAGGCGGCAATAATAGCGGCGATCACCGGCCCCGTCGTGCCCGGCGGGAACACCTTGGCCATGAAGTACGGGAAGTAGTAGTCCGTGTTTCCCGCTACCCACTCCGGCAGCGTACGGCCCTGGAAATAGAGGTACAGCGTCACGCCGATAAACGTGAGCGTCATCATCCAGACCGCATCGCTCACGGCCGTAATGATGAACCCCTGGCGGACGTCGCGGATTGTGCGCGAGGTCTGGAACCGCTGTACCATCACCTGGTCGCTCGTGTAGCCGGTCAGGCGGCCGACGAGCGTGGCGATCAGCACCCCGTACCACGTGATCGGCTCCCGAAAGGCCGCCACCACCTGCGCCCACGCGCCGTGCCCTGAGGGCGCGGTCGGCGGCACCCCCGTCGCGAACGTCGCCTCCCACAACGTGGCGAAATCGAGCGGCACCCGGAGGAAGATGATGATCAGGGTCAGCAGCAACCCCCCGAACATGACGAGGAACTGGATGACCTCCGTCCAGATGACCGCCTTCACGCCGCCGAGCATGGTGTAGAGCGTGGCGACCGCCCCGAGGACCAGGATGGTCGGTTTCAGCGGGAGCTGCCCGCCCGTCGCGGTGTGAAATGCCAGGCACGGCACGTACAGCGCGGTCGCCATCCAGCCGAGGCGCCACAGAATGAAGATGGACGCCGCCAGGCAGCGCACCTGCACGTTGAAGCGGTTCTCGAGATACTCGTAGGCCGAGTACACGTCGAGCCGCCGGTACATCGGCATGGTGATGAAGAACGCGTAGGGGTACAGCACGAGCCAGGAGAGGTTCGAGAGGATGATGACGATCCCGAACTTCAGGAACGCCGAGGGCTGCATCAGGTAATCGATGCCGCTGTTCAGCGCCGCCATGAGCGACAGCCCGATGGGCAGCCAGCTCATGTGCTTGCCCGCGAGGAAGTACTCGCGGAGGGTCTGCTGACGCCGGGAGTAGTACCAGCCGATCCCGACGAGCATCAGCATGTAGGCGACGATGATCAGCCAGTCGAGGAGGCCGAAGGAGAGGCGGTCAGACGGGGGTTGCACGATGGGACCTCAATCAAATTGAGAGTTGAGAATTGAGAATGGCGACGGCCGCGATCCCCGGTTCACGTCCCTCTCAATAGTTTGTGTAGCTGCCGTCGTGCAGGTGCCAGTGTGGCGGCTCGGTCATGTCCGCCGGATGCGCGGCGGCGGCGCGGGCGTTGAACTTCACGCCGATGCCGGGTGCGGTCGGCACGGTGAGGTACCCGCCGCGCAGCTCGAACGCGCACTCGAACACGTCGGGCAGCATCGTCTGCGGCGGCCACAGGACCTCCTGCGGCCCGGCGTTGTCGCAGGCAAGATCCAGGTGCAGCGATGCCGCCGTGCAGACCGGCCCCAGCGGATTGTGGAGCAGCAGGCGGATCAGGTGCGTCTCGGCCATCGCGGCAATCTTGCGGCCCTCGGTGAGCCCGCCGCAGATGCACAGATCGGGCCGCACGAAGTCGACGAGTTCCTCCTCGATGGCTTCGCGAAACTCCCACTTGCCCGCCCACTGCTCGCCAGCCGCCAGTGGGACGCGGGTCTGACGACGGATGTGCCGGTAGCCGGCGGAATGCTCCGAGCGGATCGGGTCCTCGATGACATACACGCGGAGCGACTCGCACGCGTTGCAGAACCAGATCGCGTCGGGCGGGCTCAGGCGCGTGTGGAGGTCCACCATAAGCTCGAGCCGATCCCCTGCGGCCGCCCGCACAGCCTCGAGCTGGCGCAGACACTGGAGCGCTGCGTCGCGCGGCTGGAAGACGCCCTGCTCGGCGTTTGGCGACACGCGGAAGTAGCGATAGCCCTCGTCGACGAACCGCTGCGCCGCCACCTTGACTTCGTCCGCCGCCGCGTGGAGGTTGCCTTCCGCCACACCCCGGGCCTGCGGGTGCTCGACGACGGACGTGAGATACCCGGGCTGGAAGAAACATTCGACGCGGTCGCGGCACCGCCCGCCGAGGAGCTGATATACCGGCACGCCGAGCGCCTGGCCCTTGATGTCCCACAGCGCGATGTCGATGCCGGACAGCGCCGACCCGATGAGGCGGTCGGCCGGATAGAAGCCCCCGCGCGACATGCGCTGCCAGAGGTACTCGATCCGCATCGGGTCCTGCCCGACGAGCCAGCGCTTCATGTGCTCGACCGCGCCCGCGATAGCTGACCATCGCCGCTGCAGCCCGGCCTCGCCCACGCCGGTCAGCCCCTCGTCGGTGTGGACGAGCACGACGACGAGCGTGCGCCCGGGCGCCTGCACGGGATGCACCTGGATGTCCGTGATCTTCATGATGCGGGTGCCTCGGCTTCGTGAGAGCGGAGCGGCCCTTCGTAGACCGCCGGATTCACGACGTATTCGGGTCGTTGGCCGCGCAGGACCGCCAGTGCGTTGTCGATCGCGAGCCGGAACACCGCGTGCACGCCCTCGATCGCACGATTTCCGTGATGCGGTGCGAAGATGACATTGGGGCGGCCCAGCAGCGGCGTGTCCGGGCGCGCCGGTGGATCATCGAGCCCCGCCCCGCCGAGACGTCCTTCGAGAATGGCCGCGGCCAGTGCGGCTTCATCCACGAGTTCCCGGCGGGCGGTGTTCACCAGAATCGCGCCGGGCTTCATGAGCCGAAGCTGCGCCGCGCCGATCATGCCGTCCGTTTCGCGGTTGAGCCGCACGTGCAGCGAGACGACATCGCTTTCGCGCAGCAGTCGCTCGAGGGGAACGAGTTCGACGTTGTATGCGCGGACCACCGCCGGATCGGGTGCCGGGTCCGCCGCGAGGATCCTCATGTCGAAGCCGGCGGCGCGCCGGGCCACGGCCGAGCCGATGCGACCGAGGCCGACGATCCCCAGCGTCTTGCCCCAGAGCATCACGCCCATGCCGCGGTCGTAGCAGCCACCGCAGATCGCGTTGTGATGGTGCGGAATCTGCCGCGCGACGCCGAGCATCAGGGCGAAGGCCATGTCGGCCACGACCTCGACGCCTTCGCGAGCCGGGGCGAACGTCACGACAATGCCGCTTGCGGTCGCAGCCTCGACATCGAGCCAGTCGTAACCGCTCGCGGCGATGGACAGCACCCGGATAGATGCGTGCGTTCGCATGTGCGCGGCCAGCGGCAGATTGCGGATTGCCGCGGGAAGGACGAGCGCGTTGGCCCCCCCGAGGACGGCGTCGACGTCGGCCTCGCGGAGCCGACAGAGCTCCGGCCCGCCAATCCATTCGACGCCCGACGCGTCGAGGTCCGCGCGATGCGACTCGATCACCTCGAGGCACGTGGGGTTCAGAATCACCAGGCGCTGCCTGCGTTTCATGCGCTCGCCACCACCTGCGTCTCGCAGAACTCGAGCAGCCCTTCGTGCCCGCCCTCGCGCCCGAATCCGGACTGCTTCATCCCGCCGAACGGCGCCTCCGGCGCGGGGCCCGTCCCGGTGTTCAGGCCGACGTGGCCGAACTGCAGGCGCGAGATGACGCGGGCCGCGCGGGCCGCATCGCGCGTGAACACGTAGGCCGCGAGGCCGTAGGGCGTCGCATTCGCCGCCTCGACGACCCTATCCTCGTCGTCGAACGTGAGGACCGCAACCACCGGCCCGAACGTCTCCTCGCGGCAGACGAGCATTTCCGGCGTCACGCCCACCAGCAGCGTCGGCGGATAGAACGCGCCCCAGGCATGCGCGGGGCGCGGCGGGTCGCCTCCGCACAGGCGCGTCGCGCCGCGCGCGATCGCGTCGGCGACATGTTCGGCAACCTTGTCGAACGCCGTGCGGTCGATGAGCGGCCCGATGTCCACCTGCGGATCGAGTCCGTCGCCTGCGCGGAGCTTCTCGACGCGGACTCGGACGGCCTCGATGAACGCCTTCGCGATCCCCCGCTGCACGTAGACGCGGTTCGTGCAGACGCAGGTCTGCCCACTGGCGCGGAACTTGTTGGCGATCAGCGCGTCCGCGGCCGGATCGATGTCGGTATCGTCGAACACGATGAACGGTGCGTTGCCGCCGAGTTCCATGGCGAGCCGCTTGATGTGCGGCGCCGTGCGCTCGATCAGGAGGCGACCGACCTCGGTCGAGCCGGTGAAACTCACGATGCGCACCGCCGGATGGCTGCAGAGCACGTCGCCGATCGGGCCTGACTTTCCGACGAGCACGTTCAGGCGCCCCGGCGGGAGGCCGCACTGCTCGGCAAGGCCGCAGAGCGCGATCGTCGACAGCGGCGCGAGTGCCGCGGGCTTGATGACCGCCGCACAGCCGGCCGCGATTGCCGGCGCGAGCTTCTTGCCGATCATCGCCAGCGGGAAGTTCCAGGGCGTGATCAGCCCCGCGACGCCGGCCGGACGGTGATGGATCGTCCAGCGGCAATTCCGGATGCGACCGGGCAGCATCTCCGGCTCGAGGGTATCGATCTGCTCGGCGAAAAAGCGGAAAAACCCGGCCGCGTACTCGACCTCGCCGATCCCTTCCTTCAGCGGCTTGCCGTGTTCAAGCGTGACGAGTCGTCCGAGCTCCTCACGGTGCGACATGAGCCCGTCGTGGATGCCCGTCAGCCACGCGCGCCGTTCCATCGCCGGCGACGCGACCCGCAACGAGCGAGCCGCCGCTTCAACTGCGGCCACCGCCTCATCGCGTCCCATCATCGGCAGGCGCGCCAGCACCTCGCCCGTCGCGGGATTCACGACGTCTGTCGTTCCGGCGGTACTCTCACACACCCAGCGTCCGTCGATGTAGCCGCCGGGCTGTGCTCCGAACGGGAGTTGAATCATCGTGAAACCCCCTCGATGCATGCAATGACGCGATCCGTGACCTGCCCGGTCGTGAGCGTGCCTCCCAGATCCGGCGTGTGGGCGCCGGAGGCCAGCGCCTCGTCCACCGCCCGCACGATCGCGGCGGCCGGCTCGCGCGCGCCGAGCCAGTCGAGCATCGTCGCCGCGCTGAGAATGCACGCGACGGGATTGGCGATCCCCTTCCCCGCGATGTCCGGCGCGGACCCGTGCACCGGCTCGAACATCGACGGGTACTCACGCTGCGGGTTGATGTTCGCGCTTGGTGCGAGCCCGAGCCCGCCGATAATGGCCGCGCCCAGGTCGCTGAGAATGTCGCCGAACAGGTTTGACGCGACGATGACGTCGTAGCGCTCGGGGCGCCGCACGAAGTCCATGGCGGCCGCGTCGGCGTGCTGGCGGTCTGCTTCGACGTCCGTGTAGTCCGCCCGTACCCGCTCCAGCACCTCGTCCCACAGCACCATGCCATAGCGCAGCGCGTTGGATTTCGTGATCATCGTGAGGCGCCGGCGGCGCGTCCGCGCGAGCTCGAAGCCGAAGCGGAGGATCCGTTCGACGCCACGCCGGGTGTGGACGGCCGACTGGACCGCGACCTCCTCCGGTTGCCCCTGACGCACGCGCCCCCCGCAGATGGCATACTCCCCCTCGGAGTTTTCGCGGATGACGACGAAGTTGATGCCGGGCGTGCCGGCGAGCGGCGTCGCGACACCGCGGAACGTCCGGCACGGACGCACGCAGGCAAACTGGTCGAAGCCCTGACGCATGCGCATCAGCGGGTCGAGCGTGATGTGGTCGGGGATGCGCTGCGGATCGCCGAGCGCGCCCAGCAGGATCGCGTCGAACGGGCGGAGCCGATCGAGGAAGTCCTCGGGAGCGACGCGCCCGTGCTCGCGGTAATAGTCGCCGCCCCACGGGAACCGCGTGAACCGCAGGGCAAAGCCGCCCGACCGCTCCTGCGCTGCCGCGAGCACGCGGACCGCTTCGTCGAGGACATCGACGCCGATGCCGTCGCCGGGATAGAGCGCGATTGAGAACGTCTTCACGCCGGCACGCTCCCGCCGCGCGCGGTCGCGAGCAGCTTCTGCCATGAGGCCGACAGGTCCATCACATCGCCGCCGCAGATCACCAGGTCGGCGCCCGCCTCCAGCGCCGTGTCGAGCAGTCTGCCCGGACGTACGAGGATTCCCGCATGTCTCCCCGCACCGCGGGCCCGTCGGATGCAGTCCTGTACGGTCTCGTTCAGCCGCGGGTTTTCGAAGTCGCCCGGGCAGCCCATGCCCGCCGACAGATCGCCGGGGCCGATGAAGATGCCGGAGAGTCCCTCCACCGCGCAGATCGCGTCGAGGTTCTGCACCGCCTCGAGCGTTTCGATCTGGGCGAAGAGGTGCGTCCGGGCATTCGCCTCGGCGAACGAGGTCGCGCAGTCAGTGAGCCCGAAGCCGAGCCCGCGGCTGCGCGTGTTGTAGCCGCGCTGGCCGAGCGGCGGGAACTTGCCGAACGTGACGATCTGCCGGGCCTGGTCGGCGGTGCTCACCATCGGCACCATGACAATGCCCGCGCCGACTTCGAGCGATCGCAGCACGTGCATGCGCTGGCCGTCCGGCACGCGTACCACCGGTACGCCCCCGCCGACCTCGACGGCCACGCAGAGGCGCTCCACGTCGCTGAAGTCCGACGCGCCGTGCTCCATCTCGATCCACACGGCCTCGAACCCGCATCGCACGGCGAGTTCCGCGAGCAGAGGTGAACCGCTGAAGACGTTCACGCCGCGCAGGATCCGCGGATGTCCGGTGTCATCGAGGAAGATGTCGCGCGACTGCCGCATCATCCATCCTTTTTAGCAGGACAGCGGTTTACCTGGCGGCGTTCGGCAAGCCGCCCGGGCCGGAGACGACGTCGAACGCGTACAGTTCGCCGCGGTCGAACACGAACTCCAGCTGCACCGGGACGCCCCGCGGCGCCGCGCCCTTCCACCGCACCGGGTGTCGCACGGAGTCGCCGCGGATCGGCTCGCAGTCGGCCTCGTCGCATCCGGGCACGGGCCTGCCGTCCGCATCGAGGAGCCGCACCCGGAGCATGCCGTCCATCTTAGCGTTGACGGTGAGCGCCGTCCCTTCCAGCACGACGCGCGGCGTACGGAGGCGCCCACCGTCAGCGCCGGCCGCGCGCGCGACGTAGCGGTCGACCGGCATTCGGGCGATGCCGATCTGGCGGTCGGTGAAGCGCCCCGTCTTGTGCCCGCGTGAATACCCGCCGTAGTAGATGTACGTTTCGTCGCCAACCACGAGCTGGCAGTCGGCCCAGGTCATCGCGCGGTCCCACGTGCCCGGCTTCGGGTTGCGCGGCATGAACGCCTCGCGGTCACGCTGCCACGTCTCACCGTCGCGGCTCCAGGCCAGCACCGTGTAACCGATGCCCGCGACGGGGCCGCCTTCCTCCGCCGGCAGGTCGTCGCGCAACGGGCGCAGCATGCCGACCAGCAGCCCGCCGCGCGCGATCAGCCCGCCCATGCAGTAGAACTGCGTGTCGCCCTCGTCCTTCTTGTCCGGCATGATGATGACCCAGGGCTTCTTCCAGTGGATGCAGTCGTCGCTGACGCTCTGCATCGGGATGCGCCGGTTGCCCTCCCAGTTCGGTCCGGTGGTGTACGACGACACGATCGCCACGTAGCGCTTGCGGATCGGGTCGCGGAAAATGCAGCTGATGTCGTGGCTGTGCTCGAGCACCACGCCCGGTGCGATCGGCTTCCAGTCGAACCCGTCGGGCGACGTCGCGATGCGCAGGCCGCCGTCGTTGTACCAGCCGAGCTTGTAGCGCTTCGCCTTGTCGGGGAAGTCCGGCCCGTCATCGATGATGCTGATGCCGAACTGGATCTTGCCGCCGGGATCGGGCAGGACGCGCCGGGGGCGGATCCAGTTGATGCCGTCGGGCGATTCCATGTACGCCAGGTGCGTCTGGCTCTCGTGCTCGGGGATGCCGTACCAGAGCCGGAAGACGTTGCGGGCGTCGTCGCGCAGGACGGTGAGGTACGGCTGGAAGTTGCCATCCTCCTTGCCGGTGACAATCGGCTCGGGGTGCCGGGCCGGCTCGCGGATCTTCCGCTCCACGCCGGAGGACTCGGCGATGAAGTAGTCGTCGAGCAGCAGGTGCGGCCCGCGCCCCAGGCGGATCGGTTCGGCCGCAGGCGCAAGGCAGGGCCACACGGCCGCGCACAGGATGAGGACCAGGTATCCAGAGACAGGCGAACGTTGTTCCGCTTTCATGTCAGCTCCCGTAGATCACACGGAAAGGAAACGCGAGCATCGGTGTCCGACGAGGCCTCGGCCCGCAGCCCGTCACGGCTTCGGCAGGAAGTACGGCACCATGGTGATGCCGTACTGCGTCCAGACGGGGGTCGTCTTCGACGGGGACGAGAACTTTTTGTAGTACTGCACATGGTGGTCCAGAAACAGGAAGATCGACCCGTTGTTGTGCACATCGAGATACTGGGCGGGGAATGACGAGTAGTGCGGCCAGCGGTTGGCCGGCTGATCCTTGCCCCAGTAGTCCATGAGGAACACGCAGCGCTCGGGTCGCCACACCCGCTTGTCGAGCCGGAGAGGGTTCGTGTAGCCAAACACCTCCGCCTGCTGAAAGAGGAACTCACTGACGCCGTAGCTGACACGTTCCTTCTGCTCTTTCTGTTTCGGGTCGCTCGGGCAGATGAACACCCGGATATCGCCGCCCAGGAAGCGGGAGTAGTACTTCTTGCCATCGAAAATGTCGTCCGCCCGGGAAACAAGGTCTTCGCCCCTGGCGTCGGGGAAGTAGTTGTTGTGGTCGCTCAGGTACTGCTGGTTCGCCAGGCCGATCTGTCGCATGTTGGACATGCAGGACGTCTGGCGTGCCGTCTCCCGCGCCTGCCGCAGCGACGGCAGAAGGATCGCGACCAGCAGTGCGATGATCGCGACGACCACGAGCACTTCAATCAGTGTGAACGCATTGTGACGACGCAACGGCTATACTCCCTGCTCAAGTGTGCTCCGCGTCAGCGGCACTCAGGAGGCGCCGGAATGGAAGCCCCGCTCGCGCACGCCGCAAACGCGATGAAATCGTCAACATCAATGTCCTTGTCAGAAAGGCCGCCACCCTTGTCGTAACAGGCGCAGCCCGGCGGATCAGACGGGATGGGACGACCGGCACCCGCGAAACAGAGC
>CAZJTF010000242.1:0-11093 GCA_964548565.1 uncultured Planctomycetales bacterium
ATCACGATCGCCTACGACCAGGTCTTCGACGGCCTGCAGGGCGACGTCGAGCTGGTGCGATTCCTCAGCGCCAAGGCGGCGCAGTTTCGCCCGCCGTTGCCGAAAAAGAGCGTCGCCGAGATCCGCCGAAACATCGAGCAACGCATCCTGATCGACACTCTCAACAACCGTCAGAAGATCCGCTCGAATTACCCCACCACGGACAACGCGATCATTACCATCCGGACCGTGCTCGGCTGGCCCGGCAACCGCGACGAAGTTCTGGGCGCGATGGATGAGATTATCAAGGTTGCGACGGCCGTCGATGGCGTGACCGGCGAGAAGGGCCTGGACGGCTACGGTGTGATCGGTCCCCACACAATCGCAAAGATGCTGGGCCGCTACGCGCGCGCGGATGCCGGCTTCCTTGCCGAAATGTTGAAGCGCCACCCGCGGCTGCATGATATGTTCCGCTTCCACATCGATACGTGGTGCCTGGAGCGCTATTACCCGCGGACAGGCGATACGGGCTCGTTTGCCGTTCCCCACACGAGCTACGCCGGTGTTCCATTCTCGCGAGATCCCGGCCTCGAGCCCTCCGGCTTCACGTTCCTCTGGGACCTGTACTGCCTGACCAAAGACGTGGACTTTGCCCGGGTACTCTGGCGTGCGAACGGCGACCAGGCGGATGGCCTGCCGTACGACCTGTTCGCACGCGATCCGCAGTTGATCCAGCACCAGGTCGCCGAACTCATTGAAAAGCAGGGGCCCGAGCTGCGCACCCCCAGCGTCAATAAAGAGCAGTGGCACCTCGCCATCCTCCGCAGCGGGGAGGGGGGCGATGCACGGGCGGTCTGGCTCGACTACGACTCCGGTGAGCGTCACGGCCACGCCGACGCGATGAATCTGGGTTTCTTCGCCCGCGGTCTGGACCTGATGCCTGACTTTGGGTATCCGCCGGTTCAATACGGGGGCTGGGGCTCTCCTCGCGCCACGTGGTACACGCAGAGCATCGCGCACAACACGGTCGTGATTGACGGTCGCAACAGCAAGGCCGGTGCGGGCCGCTCAATACTCTGGGTAGATGCCTCAGGACTTAAAGCAGTACGTGCGGAAGCGCCCGCAATCGTCGATGCGAAGCGATTCGAGCGGACCGCGGTCCTCGTGGACGTCCCGCCGCGCGGGTTTTACGTTGTGGATGTTTTTCGCGTCGCTGGTGGTCGCGAGCACACGCGCTACCTGAGAAGCCATTACAGTCAACTCGAGGTTCCCGGGCTCGCCTTCAAGCCACAACCGGACGTGATGATTGGCCAGATGCGGAACTTCGCCCTGGCCGCCGCTCCGCAAACGCCATGGACGGCCGATTTCGCCATCGATGACCGCCAGAAGCTCCTGACCGGCCCGGGGCCGCTCCACATGCGCTCGACGGAGTTAACGACAGGTCCACTTGACGTGATGACAGCGGAGTCCTGGGTGAACGCGAGGGGATTCGAGGGTGCGGGTGAGTGCTGGATTCCCACCTTGATGGTGAGGAGGCAAACGTCGGCTGAATCACCGCTTTCCACCTTCGCCAGTGTCATTCATCTCGGGGGCCAGGTCGCTCGGGTGGAGAGCGTCCGCCGAATCCCGTTGTCAACCGATGGACACGTCGCAATCGAGGTCTCGCCCGCTGGCGGGATCCGCGATCTGCTCGTTGCGGCTGACGTCGAGGAGATGTCTACGGGCACGGGCATCCGCCCGCTGGCCAGCGCGGAGGCAGGTCTCGAAACGGATGCCGAGCTTGCCTTCGTCCGCGAGGGACCCGGCGGCGACCGGTCCGTTTATATTGCCAAAGGCTCATTCGTCCGGTATCGCGGCCTGAACCTGCTCCTGAAGGCGCCGAGCGAGTTGTTGCACGCGATAATTTCAGGCGGAACGCTGTCGGTGGCCACGGGTCGGGCGGAAGATGTGGCTGACTGGAGCGCGCCGCGCGGGGATTGACGTTCTTTCGTGGAGAATCATGCATGCTGCTGACTTTATTCGCGAGTTGCTGCCTGACTGTCTCGAGCATCTCGGCGGTTCCGGCCTCCCGTCCGGCACCGGATCTGCGGGCGGCCGTCGATGCTGCACTCGCTCTCGCGCAGACCCGGCCCGCTGACAACCTGCAGGGTGGCCTGGCCTGGGGTGTCAGCTACGAATTAGCCGCACTCGTGCTGATGCTCGAACACACCGGCGAAGCGCGCTATGCCGAACCGTTTGTTCGCCTGGCCGATCACGTGCTGGCCGTGCGTGACGACCGTGTGGGCCGCAAGGACGAGGTGCGCAACGCGATCCTTCCCGCGTGGGGATCGACCAAGTACACGAAGGGCAAGCCGTACGTCTGGGCGGTCCACACCGGGATGCTCGCCGAACCGCTGGCACGGTTCGCGGCCGTCGTCCGCACTCGAACGGAGCTGGCGCGATTCGAGGAAGCCGCCGGACGGTACCTCAAGGCGGCGCAGGAGTCCGTCGCCGTTCATGACTCGCAGTTTCGCGAAGGACCCGCGGCGGGCGAAGGCTATCTCGTCGAGCCCTTCAGCGGGCTCGAGGCGCCGTTGAACATGCAGAACGCGCTCGCGCGGGCCTGGCTGGCGATCGATGATGCGACCGGTGAACCTGCCCACCGGGAGCGGATCGAACGCCTCGCGCGGTTTTTCAAGAACCGGCTGCGGTTGATGAATGACGCGTATCTCTGGGAGTACCGTCCTCCCCTCGACGGAGCGGGCGTCGGTTTCGAGGATATCTCCCACGCCGCCATCAATGTTGACTTCGCGTGCCAGTGCTACCGCCACAACATTGTGTTCACCCGCGAGGATATCAAACGATTCGCGCGGACGCTGCTCACCCGGGTGCTCTTTCCCGGCGGCAAGGTCGCGAACAACGTGGGTGGGGCGGGGGGCGTGGACAAATATGTCACTGCGGCTCTCCACTGGTCGGTTCTCGGCGCCGAAGAACCGCGGGTCTGTGAGAACCTGATCGGATTCGTGGATGATCCGCGACTCTTCCGCGGGTCCTCGCTCGCGGCCGGTCTCGCGCGTTTGTACGCTTCCTGCAGGGGGCCCGCGACCCGACCGGCGCAGTGAAAGCCCACCAGTTCAAAGGACAGCTATGAGCAGATTCCCCGTGATTCGCAGCCTTGTTCCCATGGTGATTCTCTCCCTCGCCTGCTGCACTCGTACGCGTGCCGCCGACGTGGAACTCCTCGGCGAGCCGTGCCGCGCGAGGCAGATTCTCGGAACGGCTGTCGTGCGCGACCGCGGCGATGGACGCGAGCGTCTCTTGCTGCTGAACGACAACGAGGTGTACCACTGCGAGATTCTCTCCATCGACTTCGAGCGGAACGCCGGTGAAGTCTTCGCTGCGCCGGCTGGCGCGGGGTCGTGGTGCGGCATCGAGGTGCCGGGCGACAAGTTCGTCGTGGGGACCTTCTACGACGGCGTGTTCATGATCTTCGACCTGAAGACGAAGACGTTCACGAAGGTCGTGCCATTTCCCGGTGAACACTACATCTGGAATCTCGTCATCGGTGCGGATGGGCGGGTCTACGGCGGCACATATCCCGGCGGAAAGCTGGGGGCTCTTGATGTCGAGAAGGGGACCTGCGAGGTGATCGGCGCGCCGACGCCGGCAAACCAGTACCTCCGGTACGTTTCGGCGACGCCATGGGGCGAGATCTTCTGCAATCTGGGCATGGTGCAGTCCACGACCAGGGCATACGACGTTCGGAAAAAGACGTGGCGCGAGATCCCCGGCCTGCCGGAGAAAACACAGTTCGGCGTGGGCGTCACCTGGAACGATTTCTTCGTTGCGAGCGACCCGCGCAGCGGAAAGGTCGAGGCGTTCCGGGATGCGTCGCTGCAACCTGAAACCGAGCGCCCTTTCCCGGTGCCCGGGCCGGACTTCGTGCTGGATACCACGCTGTCCAATCGCAGGACGCTCTACATGCACAGCGGGGGCGCGCTCTACAGCTACACGGTCGGCGACGCTCGTGACAAGCTGGTGAAAGTCACTGATGTGCAGATCAATGGCGGGCGGTACGTCGGTGTTGCGGCTGCTGGCACACTGCTGGGTGTGCGCGGGCAGTCGTACTACACCGTGAAGCCCGGCGAGAAGAACGCGATACTGCGTCCGATCCCGGTCGAGGGAAGGGGCCGCCCCGCGCTCTTCCTTGAGGCCGACCTAGAGGGCCGCATCTGGGGCGGGCCGCACTTCGGACAGACGCTGTTCTACTACGACACTCGCACCGGAAAGACCGTCAACACCGATGTCGTCTGCGACGCCGGCGGCGAAGTGTACGACGTCACGTTCCACAAGGGCGTCGTTTATGCCGCGTCGTATTCGGGCGGCGACATCACCGCGTACGACCCGGCCAAACTCTGGGACCAGCTGAACCACAAGAACCCGCGCCCGCTCGCGAGCGTTGCGCCCCGGTACATTCGTCCGGAAGCAGGGATCATGACCGGGCCGGACGGCAAGCTCTATGCCGGCTGGGTCGCGAAGTACGGAACATACGGCGGGGCAATCTCGATAACCGACCCGGCGAGCGGCAGGACAGAACTCATCGAGAACCCTCTCGGACAGCAGGGGATCACGTCGATTGCTGTCGATGATCAGTACGTCTACGCGGGGACGACGCTGGCCGGCAACGGCCTGCCTCAGCAGAAGGGGAAGGCGAAGTTCGGCGCGATCGACCTCGCCTCGCGTGCGGTGGTTTTCGAGCGGGAGTTCGACGCGGCATCAGTCACACGTGTGGTGCGGGAGCCGGTCTCGGGCCTGGTGCTGTTCACCATCGACTCGGCGATCCAGCGGTATGACCCGCGCACGAAGGTCCTGCTCGAGGCACCGGCCGAGGGTTTGCCCGCTATCACGTCGCGTTCGATCGAGCCGATCGGGGACGGGACGCTGCTGGGCTCCTCGGACAGACGCCTCGTCCGTTTCGACGCCCGCAAAGGCGGCACGGAGTTGGTGGCCGAATCACCGGTGCGCGTGGAAGCCATTACCATCGCCGCCGACGACCGGGTGTATTTCATGTCCGGGCCGGGCATGTACCGCTTGAATCACCCGATCCGGAGAGCCGCGCAGGCGAGTGCACCCGTGCAGGCACCGGAGCCGTAATGCTCAGCTCTCGCCGTTGATCAGTTGACCAGAGCCGATGCCCGCTGCATGTACTCCGCGCGTTCGCGGACTTCCCCGCGCCCGGTCACTCCCGGCGCGAGCATCGCGCCGACAAAAGTTGATCTCCAGATACCCATCCAGCGTTCGAAAAACTCGACCAGCGGGCGTGAGACGTCGGCGGAGTCCTCCTCGGACGGGATGACGGCGGCCGCGCGTTTGCCGCGGATCTGCGGACGGTTGGCCGGGCAGTTGAAGTACACGAGCCGATCCATCAGCAGCTTGATCAGGCCGATCGCTGCATACCAGTACACCGGCGTCCCGAAGACCAGCACGTCCGCGATCGCGATCTTCGTGTAGATCTCCTGCATGCCGTCCGCCTTGGCGCAGCGCGTGCCGCGCCAGCACGCGTGGCAGTTGTCGCACTCCCGGATCGTCACGTCGCGAAGCTGAACGAGCTCTGTTCGCGCGCCGGCCGCCCCCGCCGATTCCAGCAGGGCGGCCAGGAGCGTGTGTGTGTTGCCTCCGATACGCGGACTGCCGTTGAACGCCAGAATCTGAGCCACGGTCGCCTCCGCTCCTCCCGGCCCGAGGCTCCTTTCGTATATCATGGGACGCCTGCACGGGAAAGCGGATGCGCGTGTTTTGACACGCCGCCGCGCAGTCGTAAGATGCCGAGCGTGTAGTGTTGAATGGTGGGCGCATGCTCGATGGCGAAGCAACAATCCAGTCGCTCCGGGAGGCGGTTCGCGTCTCGCCGGACAACCTCCCGCTCCGGCGGCACCTCGCTTCGACCCTGTCGAGCCTCGGCCGTCTGGACGAGGCGGAGCATGAATATCGCGAGGCCCTCGCCCGTGCACCCGGAGATCGCGAGCTGAAGTTGAGCCTCGCCCAGGTGTTCCTCCGTCAGGACAAGAACAGCCACGCCCTCGTAATCGTCGAGGAGATGCTCAAGCAGCCGGACACCCCGGCTGAGGCGTACCTGCTGCATGCGCGCCTGCTGCTGCGGGCCGGGAACGTCGAACGGGCAGTCCGCCAGTACAAGCGAGCTGTACAGACTGACCCCGCCGTGGCTGACGAAGCGATGGAGGAACAACTCGGGATCGAAGCAGACGAGGATTCCGAGTCAGACGTCGTCGACGGACGCGTCCGGATGGCTGCCGGGGAGGGTGACGAGGCGCCGGATCCTGCCATCGAGCGTCCGAAAGTCACGTTTGCCGACGTCGGTGGCATGGAGAGTCTGAAAGACGAGATCCGGATGAAGATCATTCATCCTCTCGCGCATCCCGAGATCTACAAGGCCTATGGCAAGGCTGTTGGCGGCGGGATCCTGATGTACGGGCCGCCCGGCTGCGGCAAGACGCACCTGGCCCGGGCGACGGCCGGCGAAATCCATGCGGGGTTCCTGGCGGTCGGTATCAACAACGTCCTGGACATGTGGATCGGCAGCAGCGAGCGCAACCTGCACGATGTGTTCGAGCAGGCGCGGCGGTTGCGCCCGTGCGTGCTGTTCTTCGACGAAGTGGATGCGCTTGGCGCGAGCCGGAGCGACATGCGGCAGAGCGCCGGGCGCCAGCTCATCAACCAGTTTCTCGCCGAACTGGACGGCGTGCAGTCCTCGAACGAGGGGGTGCTGATCCTGGCTGCGACGAACGCGCCGTGGCACCTGGATGCGGCGTTCCGGCGGCCCGGCCGCTTTGATCGCATTCTGTTCGTCCCGCCGCCGGACGCTGCCGCGCGGGCCGCGATTCTGAAGGTACTCTGCCGCGGAAAGCCCTGTGCGGACATCGATTTCGACTACATCGGGCGCAAGAGCCCCGACTTTTCGGGGGCGGATCTCAAGGCGGTCGTCGACGTCGCAATCGAGGAGAAGCTCCGGGAGGCGATGCGGAGCGGTAACCCGCTGCCGCTCACGACGAAGGATCTCACAACGGCAGCCAAAGCACTCCGGCCGACCACGCGGGAGTGGTTCTCCACTGCGCGCAACTACGCGCTCTATTCCAACCAGGGCGGCCTCTACGACGATATCCTGAAATACCTGAGACTGACATGAGCCGACACTTCGATCGGGCGCTGGTGCTGTTCGAGCAGTCGCGCACCGACCTCGCGGAAGCAGAACTGCGGCAGGAACTGGCCGGCGACCCCGAGAATCCCCTGGCGCATGCGCTGCTCGCGCTGTGTCTTGCCGAGCGCGAGCGGTTCGACGAGGCGCAGCGCGAGGCCGAAGTGGCCGTTCACGGGGCGCCGGACATGCCGTTCGCGCACTACGCGCTGGCCGAGGTGCTGGCGGGGCGGAACCGTCCCAAGGAGGCGCGGGAGGCGGTGAACGAGGCGATCCGGCTCGACCCGTCGGAAGCCGACCACTTCGCGCTGCTTGCGGGGATCGAGGCGGAACTCGGGCGATGGAAGGATGCACTCGCCGCGTCGGAGCGCGGGCTCGCGCTCGATCCGGAGCATGTGCGTTGTTCGAACATGCGGGCGATGGCGCTGGTGAATCTCGGGCGTCGTGACGAGGCCGGCCTGACGCTCGATTCCGCGCTGACCCGCGATCCCGAGAACGCGGTCACTCACGCCAACAAGGGCTGGGCGATGCTGCACGCGGGCACGACAAAGCCGGCACTCGAGCACTTTCGCGAGGCGCTGCGGATCGATCCGGATTCCGAGTGGGCGCGGCGTGGGATCGTGGAGGCGCTCAAGGCGCGGAACTTCATCTATCGCTGGCTGCTGGCCTACTTCCTCTGGATGTCGCGCCTGAGCGGGCGGGCGCGATGGGGTGTTATCCTCGGGCTTTACTTCGCGTCCCGGTTCCTGGACGGCATCTCGGAGAGAAGCCCGCAGCTCGCGCCGTACCTGCGGCCGCTGCTGCTCCTGTACGTTCTGTTTGTCGTGCTGACGTGGATTGCGGATCCGCTCTTCAACCTGCTGCTGCGATTCAGCCGATTCGGGCGGCTCGCGCTTTCGCGGGACCAGACAGTCGCGTCGAACTGGCTGCTCGTCTGCCTGGGCGGAGCGGTCGCGGCACTCGTCATCGCTCTGCTGACAAGCAGCGGGGTCGCGATTGCGGCGGTGTTCTTCTGCGCGATGATGTCGATCCCGGTGACGGCCACCTTCCGGCGACAGCCCGGGACGCCGCGCCGGATCCTGGGAGGGTACACGATCGCGCTGGCGCTCACGGGTGTGGGAGGGATCACCACCGCAACCCTCTACAGCTTCCAGCCCTACAGCAAAGCGGCAGGTGCTGCGAGTGTGCTTCTCGCGGCCGTCTTCATCGTGGGTTTCGTTGTCTTCACGCTCTTTGCGAATGTGATCGCGTCCATCCGCTTCAGCCGCTGATCGCGGTGCGGGGCGTGTCAGCGGAAATCACCAAAGCTCCGCAGGTGGGCGACCGAGTCGGCGACGGCCTGCAGCGTCTCGGCCTCGGTCCACGCCTGACCCTTCACGCCCTCGATCTCGACGATGAACGGGCCGGTGAAGCTGCGCTGGTTCAGGGTGCGCACCACCGCCTTGAAGTCCACAACCCCCTTGCCGAGCGCGGGGAAGTTCCAGGATTCGAAGCCGCCGTCGGTGTCCTTCAGATGCACAGACTCGACATACTCGGCGATCTTCTCGAGCTCGGTGACGGCGTCGCGGCCCTGGTTGTAGTAGTAGATGTTGCCGGTGTCGAAGTTGACCCGCACGTTGGGGTGCCGAATCCGCTGCATGGTGGCACGGGCCATATCACCATTGGTCAGCAGATCGGGGTGCATCTCGAGCACGATCGTCACGCCGTTGGCACGCGCGACATCCCCCGCCTTCCAGAGGCGCTGGCAGGCGACCTCGCGTCCGGCGCCCTGCGACTTTGCGGAAAGGAACAGGTACCGCACGCCCATGCGGCGGCAGATGGCGGTCTGCTCGGCGAGTTCCTCCACGCAGCGGGGGCTGGCCAGGTCCGCACGCCCGGTGAGCATGATCGGGCGGAGGTCATAGGCCGCATACTTCTCCTGGATCGCCTCGACCTCGTAGGGCAGGGGTGCGGGGATCTCGATGTAACGCACGCCGAGCGACTTGAGGTGCGCCGGGGCAGACTCCTCGTACTTTCCGTAGGACTTGAGACGCACGCCCAGCGTGTTGACCGGCTTTGCCTCCTGGAAGCTCAGGCCGAGGTCCTGCTGCGAGCAGCCACCGGCCAGCAGTCCCAGGACCCCGATCACCACCGCCAGGCATTTCAAAAGCTTGCTCATGCATCGTACCCCGCAGAAACCGGGCATTTATCCATTCAAAGGCTGGCGGCACGATACTCCATCGCAGCCAAATGCTCTACCTCCACGTGGTCAGCTGATGTATCCCGGTCAGTCGAAGCACCGGGGGTAGATCCGGGGAATGTGCTTGCGCTTCTGATACCCGCGGGCGAGTTCAAGGAAGATCTCGAGGTCGCGCTCGATGCCGGCGCTGACGCCGTCGAAATAGCAGACGCGGATTGGCAGGCGATCGTGGTCGGCGCTGACCACCGGGTAGATGGCCTCGCAGATGATGCCGTTCATGCAGGTAAAGGGGCTGATGTCGAGGATGCCGTCCGCGCCCTTGCCGTGCAGGTAGATCGCCTTTCCGATACTCAGCACCATTTCGCCGAGGCAGCCGGACGAGGGCAGGTACGGGCGCGAGCGTTCGAGGACCTCGCCGACGCCGTCGGGTTCCTCGTAGCCGCGGAAGTCCGCGCGGGTCGGGGCGTACAGCGCGTGCTCGTCGCGCCGCTGAACGTACGTCTTGACCTTCATCTTGAGGAAGCCCGCATTCAGCTTCCCGCGCTCGCGGGTCCACTTGCCCTCCTGGTACCAGTTCGTGTACCAGACCCATTCCGCGATATCGGAGAGCCAGCATTCGCCGCCAAGGCGCTCGACGGTGCGGGCGACGTCCTGGTTGCTGAACGTGTTGAGGCGGCAGAAGATCTCGCCGACGAGGCCGATGAGCGGACGTCCACGCACGTAGTCCGCCGGGATCGCGCGGAACCGGTCGCGCACCGCCTCGACCTGTGCGGTCATGCGCCGCAAACGCTCGGCGGCAGAGAGCCCCGGGCGCTCCAAGATGCTCTCGAACTCCACGACCGACCGCTGGAACGCGGCATCGGCGTCGCCGGAACTGCGTTCGTACGGGCGCGTTTTGAGCAGGAACTTGGTGGTAATGTCGCCCGCGATCAGCCCCATCCACGCGGTTCGGAGCAATTCACGTGACTGCTCGCCGAAGCCCTCGTAGCCGTTCTCGCTCGTGGGCGAGAATATCATCACGTCCTGGTAGCCCATTTCGTCGAGTGTGCGGCGCAGGTAGGGGGCATACTGGCCGAAACGGCAGGGGCCGTGTGCGGTCGCCATCATGAAGGCGGTGCGGGACGGATCAAAGCCGTCCGACCGGCAGACCTTGAGGAAGTCGCCGAGCGTGACCTTGTGCGGCAGGCACTCCTCGCCGCTGCTGTGCCGCCCGCCGATTTCTAGCGTTTCGGCGTCGGATGCGGGCGCGACGGTGGCTTCGATCCCGACGGATCGAAACGACGCGGCAGCAAGGCGGGCTCCGGCCCAGGCCATCTGGGGGATATAGAGCCGCCGGCCCCGGAGGCTGACGGACTGCTCTCTTGTTTTCGCCACCATCGCAGAATTCCCTTGCTGTCCAGGTATGCCTCGCATCGCGTCATCATGCCGGCGTCGTTCGAATGCCCGTCAAACTGCAGGCTCAGGAACGGTTTGCCGGACGCAGGCCGGATGAAGGCCTTCACGTACGAGTCGGGGCCGCACTTGAAGTTCGTGATGTAGATGATGTGCAGGTTTGGGTAGCGGGCGACGAGGCGCGCGGTCGCGAGGATCCGCCGCCCGTAGGCCCAGTACATATTACTGTTGACGTCGCGGATGTCGATGTCGTCCACCGGAAGGCAGTCGATCGGTAGTACGTTGACGCCATAGAGATCGCGGAGCTTGGCCGCAGTCTGCAGCGACACGCCCCCGTCGTGCACGTTGTAG
>CAZJTF010000243.1:0-10948 GCA_964548565.1 uncultured Planctomycetales bacterium
TCCGCACCCACGCCGACCGCAGCGGCCACTCATACCTCTTCCAGCTTGTCCCCGTTGCTCCAGGGAAGGAATACATCGCCTCCGCCTGGGTGCTCACGGCGAATCTGCGCGGCAAGGGCTTCGGCACCCAGCGCTGTGATGTGGCCGCCCTCCGCGTGCAGGAACTCGACGAAAAGGGCAGCATCGTGGTGGACCACCCGCGCCAGGCGGTGCGGGATGCCGGCGCGTATCGCCGACTCTCCCTCGCGTTCACGACATCCCGGCAGACGGCGCGCGTGCGTTTTGTGCTCGAAGCAGTGATCGGCGAGCCCTACGACGAGTCGCACGTCACCTGGGACGACTGCTCGCTCGTGGAAGTGCGTCCGACCACCGGCACCGCGCCGGCGACGGCGCCGGCTTCCACGCGCCCGCAGTAGCGTCATCGCCCGGGCGGCGCTGCGCCGGGCCATAGGGATGCCATCATGCTGTCACTCACCGCCATCCTGCTCCCCGTCTGCCTCGCCGCCCACGCCCCGGCCACGCGTCCCGCGCCGATGGAACGCATCGCGATCGCCCCGGGCGCCCGCGGCTTCGCCCAAATCCCCTCCGGGCGCGCCTTCATCCCCTGGGGCCTGAATTACGGCAACGCCGGACGCCTCATGGAGGACTTCTGGCAGTGCGAGTGGCAAACGCTCGCCGACGACCTCCGCGAGATGCGCGATCTCGGCGCGAACGTCGCCCGGATCCACCTCCAATTCGGCAAATTCATGACGGCGCCCGACCAGCCGGACCCGACATCGCTCGACCTGCTCGGTCGCCTCCTCCAGGAGGCCGAGCGCGTCGGAATCTACCTCGACCTCACCGGCCTGGCCTGCTACCGCACCGCCGACGTACCCGCGTGGTATGACCGTCTCGACGAACGGGCCCGCTGGGACGCCCACGCCGCCTTTTGGGAGGCCGTGGCCGCCCGGTGCGCCCGCAGCCCCGCCGTTTTCTGCTACGACCTCATGAACGAGCCCCTCTCGCCCGGCGGCCAGCGCGAACCCGGCCAGTGGTACTCCGGCAAGCCGTTCGGCGGCTACGACTTCCTCCAGTGGATCGCTCTCGACCAGCAGGACCGCCCGCGCGACCAGATCGCCCGCGACTGGATCCGCCACCTTACCCGCGCGATCCGCCGGCGCGACCCCCACCACCTCATCACCGTCGGCCTGCTGCCCTCCACGCGCGAATGGGGCCACCTTTCCGGCTTCCTGCCCGCCACCGTCGCTCCGGAACTCGACTTCATGAGCGTCCACATCTACCCTGAGAAGGGCCAGGTGCCCGAAGCCCTCCGCGTCCTCGAGCAGTTTGCCGTCGGCAAGCCGCTGGTGATCGAGGAAACGTTCCCCCTCTCCTGCAGCGGTCCGGAACTGGAAACGTTCCTCCGCCAGTCGCGCGGGATCGCCTGCGGCTGGATCGGCCACTACGACGGCATCACCATCCCCGAATATGACGCCATGGAGCAGCACAAAAACCTGTCGATGGCGCAAGCGTTGTGGCGGGAATGGCTCCGCCTCTTCGTCCGTGTCGCCCCGGAAATGACATCGCCGCTGGTGCCGACGACCCGCCCCGTACCGGCGACCGCTCCGTCTCGGTAAATCTGGGCGGCGGAACAGTTTAGCGTGCGCACCTTGTCGCCGTACCTTCCGGACGGTATAGTTCCGTCGCCATGATGGCCACCCTCAGCAAGAAAATGGATGCCCACGGAGCACGGGGCCGTCCGCCCGAGGCCGCACACCGCGTCCCCGGCAACAGCCGCCTCGACCCCGCCCCCGTTGCTCGGGAGACGGGCGTCAGCGATAGTGGCCTCCTCTGACCGAACTTGCCGCAGGCACGCCTCCACCACCAGGAGTGATTCTGCCGCTGTGACGCGCCAGAGCCTCACCCAGGGAGAACGCTTTGAGAGTCGATGAACGACGAGTCACCCGATGGGCCGTCTCGACCGCTTTCCTTTCGATCGCGGGCATGCTCGCCCTTTGCGGTTGCGGCCACCGCGGTCAGCAGCCTCAAATGCCCGAGCGCCCGCCCGCCGTCGTCACGGTGGCCCCCGCGATCGCGCGCGATGTCCCTGTCTACCTCAGCGAAATCGGCAAGATGGTGGCGGTTGAGGTCGTTTCGATCGTTCCGCAGGTCGGCGGAAAGGTGACTGCTGTCCACATCGAGGACGGGGCGTACGTCCGCAAGGGCGACCTGCTCTTCGAGATCGATCCCCGCCCGTTCGACGCCGCCCTCGCCTCGGCCAGGGCGCAGGTGGCCCAGACCCGCGCCGAACTCGACTGGGCCCAGGTTGAATTCCGCCGCGTGCAGGGCCTGATGAACACCGCCTCCGCCAGCCAGCTCGAATACGACCAGAAACGGGTTGCCCTCGCCGTCGCCGAGGCGAGAGTCGCCGCGGCCACCGCCGCCGTCCAGACGGCCGAGCTCGACGTGGAGTACAGCCGGATCTACTCACCGATAACCGGGCGCGCGGGGGCCCGACTCGTCGATGCCGGCAACGTGGTGCGTGCCAACGATGCCCCGCTGATGGTGATTCAGCGCCTGGACCCGATTTACGTGGAATTCACGGTTCCGGAGAACGAGCTCGAAATGGTCCGCAGGCACCTGACGCGGGCAGGTCTCGGCGATGACCCTCAGGGCAAGCTCAAGGTGCTCGTGCAGGTGCCCTCCGAGGCCAGGGCGACCCCAGCCGCCGCTGCGACCGCGCACCATGCGCCGCCGGTCGGCACGCAGCCGGCCCATGCCGGCGGGCGAGAAGGACGTTTGACGTTTCTCGATAATTCCGTCAACGCCCGGGCGGGAACCGTGCGTCTGCGGGCCACCGTCCCGAACGAGGACCGCTATTTCTGGCCTGGCCAGTTCGTGAACGTCCGGCTCGTGCTGACGACGCGTGAAAACACCGTCCTCGTGCCCGCGCAGGCTCAACAGATCGGCCAGCAGGGCCCGTTCGTGTACGTCGTGCGCCCGGACGGCACCGCCGAGCTGCGTGCGGTGAAGGTGGGCCAGCGGCAGGGCGATCTCCTCGGGATCGAGGAAGGCGTCGAGGCCGGCGAACCGGTCGTTGTCAGTGGGCAGATGATGGTCATACCGGGAGCCAGGGTCATGGTGGCAAATGCGCCGCCGGCAACGGCTCCCGCCGGCGCGCAGGTGTCGGCCGCCGCGCCCTGAGCCGCGGCCCTGGAACTTGCATCCGGGAAGTGTGATGCGCGCGGGTGTTTTTTGTAGAGGCAGGTTTTTGTGACCCTTTCGGAACGGTTCATACGTCGACCGGTCATGACCGTGGTGCTGACTGCCTCCGCCATCCTGTTTGGCGTGATGGCGTACCTGCAGCTTCCCGTGAATGACCTTCCCGCGGTGGACTACCCGGTGATCCAGGTGCAGGTCGGCTACCCCGGCGCCGATCCGCAGACCGTCGCATCCACCATCGCCACGCCGCTCGAGCGGCAGTTCATGCAGATCCCCGGCCTGGAGCTGGTCACCAGCCGTAGCGGCCAGGGCAGTTGCAGCATGACGCTCCAGTTCGCGCTGACCAAGAGCCTCGATGCCGCCGCCACCGACGTGCAGGCCGCCATCACGCGCGCGAGCGGGCAGCTCCCGCTGGATCTTCCCAGCCCGCCGACCTTCACCAAGACCAACCCGAACGACCAACCCATCATCTACATGGCGCTGACCAGCGACAGCATGACCCAGGGGCAGGTCTACGACCTCGCCAACACCCAGGTCGGTCAGCGCATCAGCATCCTCAGCGGCGTCAGCCAGGTGGCGATCTACGGCACCAAGTCGGCCGTCCGCATCAAAGCCGACCCCTCCGCCCTCGCCGCCCGCCAGATGAGTGTCGAAGACCTCACGGACGCCGTGCGCGCGGGTACCACCTACCAGGGTGCCGGGCAGTTCGACGGGCCGAACCGCACGTTTCTGCTCCAGCCGCAGGGCCAGCTCGAGAACGCCCAGGCGTACAACAATCTCATCATCGGCACGCGCGACGGCGCGCCCGTCTACCTCCGCGACGTGGCGACGGCCGTCGACAGCGTCGAGGACGAGCGCACGAACATGCGCTTCTGGCTCCGCGGGCGCGAAGTGCCGAAGGCCACCGTCGTCATCGCCGTCTTCCGCCAGGCCGGCTCCAACGCCGTCGAGGTGGTGCGGTCGATCCGCGAGCTGATCCCGTCGATCCTGCCGACGCTGCCCGGATCCGTCTCGATCGTGCCCATGTACGACCGGTCCGCCACGATCGTGGACAACATTCGCGACGTCGAGGAGACGCTGTTCATCGCGTTCATCCTCGTCGTCGTGGTCATCTACATGTTCCTCGGCCGCGCGACCGACACGCTCATCCCCGTTGTCGCCCTGCCGTTGTCGCTGCTGCTCACGTTCATCGTGATGAACATCCTGCATTACAGCCTCGACAACCTGTCGCTGATGGCGCTCACGCTGGCGATCGGCTTCCTCGTCGACGACGCCATCGTCTTCCTCGAGAACACCGTCCGTCGCATGGAGCAGTTCGGCGAGCGCCCCGTCCAGGCGGCCATCAACAGCGTCAAGGAAATCAGCTTTACGATCCTCTCGATGACGCTGTCGCTGGCGGCCGTGTTCCTCCCGCTGATCTTCATGAGCGGCCTGCTCGGCCGGATCTTCCGCGAATTCGCCGTCACCATCGTCGTGGCCATCATCATGAGCGGTGTCGTGTCCCTGACACTCACGCCTCTGATGTGCGCCCGCATGCTCGGACAGCGCGGGCACGGCACGCGCAAGACGCTGGTCGAACGCGTGATCGGCGGCGTGGAAAAACGCGTGCTCAGCATCTACGGGCGCTCGCTCTGGTTCTTCCTGAGGCATCGCTGGGTCTCGCTGGTGATCTGGGTTGTGTGCATGGCGGGCACGGTCCAGCTCTTCCGCGTGATCCCGCGGACCTTCCTGCCGGTCGGCGACAGCTCTTTCATGTTCGGCGTCATCATCGCCCAGGAAGGCACCTCACCCGCACAGATGGACGCCTACCAGCGGCGCGTCGAGGCGGCGCTGCAGCAGAACGAGGCGGTGAGAATGACTTTCACCGTCAGCGGGGTGAGTCGCTTCCTCGCCTCCAACCAGGCCTTTACGCTCGCGTTCCTGAAGCCGCGAGAAGAGCGCCCGCCCATCGATATCGTCGCCAATGAGCTCCGCCTTGCCGCCGCCATGGCCGTGCCGGGCGTCATTCCGGGGATCCAGCCGGACCCGGTGCTGAAGATCTCCACCGGCGCCAGCGCGAGCCAGACGGGTCAGTATTCCTATTCCCTCTCCGGGATCGACCCCCGCGAGGTGTATGCCGTGGCGGGCAGACTGATCGGGCGCCTGATGCAGGACCAGGGGAAGATCTTCGCCACTGTCATTCCCGACCTGTACCTGAATACCCCGAACCTGAAGATCGACATCCTGCGCGACAAGGCATCCAGCTACGGCGTCTCCGCGCGGCGCATCGAGTCCCTGCTCCGCAGCGCGTACAGCCAGAACTACGTGTACCTGATCAAGAAGCCCGAGGATCAGTACCAGGTCATCGTCGAGGCGACGCCGGAGGCCCGCACGCATCCGGAAGATCTGGACCTGCTCTACATCCGCAGTGATGACGGCCAGCGGATCGTCCCGCTCAGCGCCGTGGCCACATGGCACGAGACGCTCGGCCCGCAGTCCGTCAATCACCTGAACCAGTTCACCAGCGTCACCATCAA
Source organism: uncultured Planctomycetales bacterium (assembly GCA_964548565.1). Lineage (GTDB taxonomy): Bacteria > Planctomycetota > Phycisphaerae > UBA1845 > PWPN01 > CAYLLT01. Next base: position 5,718 of record CAZJTF010000243.1, read on the forward strand.
CTTCAACCTGATGCCTGGCGTCCCCGTCGGCACTGCCGTTCAGCACGTTGAGAGCATCGCCCGCGAGATCGTGCCGCCGCACCTCCGTGGCCAGTTCCAGGGTGAGGCCCTCACGTTCCTCGAGATGGTCGAGAGCCTGCCGCTGCTCATGGGCATGGCCGTCTTTGTCATGTACGTGATCCTGGCCATCCTCTACGAGAGCTACCTGCACCCGATCACCGTGCTGTCGACGCTGCCCACCGCGATGGTCGGCGGCCTGCTCACGCTCTATCTCTTCGGTGCCGAGGCTTCGCTGTACGCTTTCATCGGGCTCTTCATGCTCATGGGCATCGTCAAGAAGAACGGCATCATGATCGTGGACTTCGCCATTCAGCGCGTCGCCCAGGGCGAGACTGCCGAGCGGAGCATCCACGACGCGAGCATGGACCGCTTCCGCCCGATCATGATGACCACCATGGCCGCGGTCATGGGCGCGGTGCCCATCGCCCTCGGCTGGGGCGCCGACGGCGAAAGCCGGCGCCCGCTCGGCCTCGTCATCGTCGGCGGCCTGCTCGTCAGCCAGCTGATCACGCTGTACGTGACGCCGGTGATCTATCTGTATCTGGAAGTCCTGCAGGAGAAGGTGCTCAACCGGATCCCGTTCCTGGCCGCCCATTATGAAGGCCACGCCGAGGCGGGTGACCTCGAGCACATCCACGACAAGCCGGAAGGCGAGGAAGTGGCGGCTGGCTCGAGCCGGTAATCACACGACCCGTAGCGGCCGCCCCCGTGGCTGACGCCTCTACAGCCGGAAGCGAACCATCGGAGACAGCAACGGTCGTTCCATCATTCCGCAATCCGAAATCCGCAATCCGCAAAAAACAAGGGGCCGGTGAGCGCCGCCGTGGCGCACCGGCCCCGTAGATCATCGCATGAGAGTCCGGCGGATCACATCGACAGTTCCACCGCAATCACCGTTGCCACGTCGTTCGTCGGCTTCGAGGGCAGTTTGATCTCCACCCCCTCCGTAATCTGCTTGGTGTCGAGGCTGCCGCGCTTGCCGAGGATCGACGCCTTCTTCACCTTGTTCTTGACCGGAATCTGCAGCACGCGGTCCGCCGGCCAGTCGAAGACGTGCAGGTAGATCGTCCGACCCTTCTGCGTTGCCCGTCCCCATTTCAGCTCGCCCAGCGGATTGGCGGTCGTGCCGTAGATGGATTCGCTGTTCGCCTTCATCCACTCGCCGACATCCTTCAGGCGTTCGACGCTCGGTGCGGGAATCAGCCCCTCGGCGGTCGGTCCGACGTTCAACAGGTAATTCCCGCCCTTGCTCGCGGTGTCGATCAGGTTGCGGATGAGCGTCGTGGACGACTTCCAGTTCTGATCGTCCTTCTTGTAGCCCCACGTGTCGTTCATCGTCATGCAGCTTTCCCAGTCGAGACCCGGGAACCCCGTTGCGGGGATTTCCTGCTCCGGCGTGCCAAAGTCGCCCGCGGACTCCTTGCTCTGGCTCATTCCCGACATGCCCTTGCGACTCTTGCCCACGCGGTTGTTGACGATGATCTCGGGCTTGAGGCTTCGGCAGTAGTTGTAGAGATCGTGCCCCATCTCCTCCGTGTATTCGGGGATCCACTCGCCGTCGAACCACATGACCGCAGGGTCGTAGTTCTGAATCAGCTCCTTGAGCTGCGGCTTAAGATAGTTTTCAAAGTACTTGGGGAAGTTCGGGTTCGGCTTGTAACCGTCCTTGTCCTTGCCGCCCGGACTGTAATTGCCCGGCGTGTTGATCGACTGCGCATCCGGGTGGTGCCAGTCCATGATCGAGTGGTAGAAGCACATGCGGACGCGCCCGTCCGCCTTGCAGGCATCCGCCAGTTCGCGCGCGATGTCCCGCTTGAAGGGTGAGGCGTCCATCACGTCGTACGTGCTCACCTTGCTGTCCCACAGGCAGAAGCCGTCGTGGTGCTTGCTCGTCAGCACGATGTACTTCATCCCCGCGTCGCCGGCGAGCTTGACCCAGGCCTTCGCGTCGAACTTCTTCGGATTGAACTGCGGCGCGAGCTTCTCGTATTCCTCGACCGGGATCGCCGCCGTCTGCATGATCCATTCGCCGATGCTCTTGACCGGCTTGCCGTTCCACTCGCCCGCCGGGATGGCGTACAGTCCCCAGTGGATGAACATCCCGAACCGCGCCTCGCGCCACCACTTCATCCGCAGGTCCCGCTGATCCCGCGTCTCTGTCGCCGGTTTCGCTTCACCGCCCGTAGCCGTCTGCAGCATGCCGGGCACAATCAGGGTCAGGGCCAGTACCATCGCACGTCGCGCATTGATCATGAGGTCATCTCCTTGTCATGGACCGGCCCGGATTGTCGACTCCCCGCCCCCGCTGATCAAGCGGCCGACGGCCCCATTCCGGCCGAGCGTCAGATCGCGACCAGATCCGGAATCCGAATCCGAATGGCAACCCCGATCATTCCGCAATCCGCAATCCGAAATCCGCAATCACCTACCCCTCGTACATTTCTGCAATGACCTTCCGCAGATACTCCACCGATTCGGCGATATCCGCCTGGATCTGCGCCTCGGTGCGCTCGACGCCCTGCACGCCTTCGACTTCGATCGTGATGGGCCCGCGATAGTGGTTGTCCTTGAGCAGCTTCACGACGCCCCGGATGTCGACAACCCCCCGCCCGAGCGCCGGGAAATTCCACGTCTCGAACTGCCCGTTGTGGTCCTTGACTTCGACCGTCGCCAGGTACGGCAGCACCTTCCGCAATTCGGCGACTGCGTCCGTGTCCTTGTTGTAGTACGTGATGTTCGCGCAATCGAAGTTGACCCGCACGTTCGGGTGGTTGATCGCCTGCATGGTGGCGACGTGCACGTCGCCGTTCGTGCCCAGGTCCGGGTGCGTTTCGAGCGCGATCGTCACGCCCTCCCGCCGCGCCGCCTCGCCTGCCTCTCGCAGCCTGGCGAAGATCACGTCCTTCTCGACGCCCCGCCGCTTGGGAGACAGGAACATGTACTGCACACCCATTCGCCGGCAGGTCGCGCACTGCGCCGCCAGGTCCTGGACCGCCTCGTCTTTCGACAGGTCCGTGTCTCCGCGCATGACCACCGGCGTCAGCCCGTGCTCGGCCAGCTTCTTCTGGGCCGCCGGGACGTCCTCCGGTTTCGGAACGCTCATGAACACGTACTTGACTCCGAGCGACTGCAGGTGTGCCCAGCCGCCGGCTTCATATTTGCCGTAATTCGCCATCCGCACCGCCAGCTTCGGCCCGCCATCACGCCCCGCGATCGCCGGCCCCGCCCCGGTGAGCGTCACCGTCCGCTCTCCGGTGTCGCACCCGCAGATAACCGCGATCCAACCCATCGCCAGCAGACCCCAGGCGTGCATTCCGTGCCTCATGCGTGTCCCTCGCTGGAAACCATGCGTGTCCGCCGCTGCTGCGGCACGCCACAGGTGTACGCCGCCCCGCTTCCCGCCGCAAGCGATGTCGCGATTGGCGCACGAGTCCGGATGTGCCCTCCCAGCGTTCGGCTGTGCCGTTTCCGTGCACCGGTTCCAGTTCACAACGTATGGTGCACTCCGAAATGCACTTGCCCGCGGATCATCCAGCGTGTTCTCCCGTAGGGACCAGTGCCCGGGAGCGGCTCTTTCCCATCCGAAGACGAACATCCCTGAGGTGCCGCGGCGTCCTCACCGGCGAATGGTCAGTCCTCACGCCTATCGCTTGCACAAGGCGAACCCAACTCGCTGGTCAACGCTCGCAATGGTGCGTAAGGTGTAATTCCTTGATAAAGATAAGCTTATCGTTTCCTGGGGTCTCCGGAGCAGTCCCCCTGCCCCCGGGCGCGCCGGCGCCAAGCGAAGCCACCGCAGAACCTCCCGTCCGGGCACGCGGAAACCGTAAAACTTTACAGAAACGAGATTTGCGCTATCAGGCGCTGCCGGGGCTCCGATTGTGCCCCGTTCTGCACGGCCCCGCCCCAGGCTCCTGACGCGAAATCAGCGGAAATGCTCCCGCGGACACCTGTACCACCCGCACGCTCGGCGTTACGCTGTCGCGACTTGGAGTTCCCGGCGTGCCCCATCGGGCACGCGCTCATTCGGAAAGGATCACCTATGTCACAACCCGGCAACTTGACCCGTCGAGCACTCCTGAAAGGAGCGACGGCCGCCGCCGCGGCGCCGTACATCGTCTCCTCCTCCGCCCTCGGAAAAGGCGGCTGGAAGCCCGCGAGCGAGCGGATCACCCTCGCCATGATCGGCATCGGCAACATGGGCGGCGGCCACCTCGGCGACATCCTCAACAACGACGGCAACCGGTCTCAGCTCCAGATCGTGGCCGTCTGCGACGTGGACGCGAAGAAACGCGCCAACGCCCGCAAACAGGTCGAAGACAGGTACGCCGCCGACCGGCAGTCCGGCGCCTACAAGGGCTGCGACGAGTACAACGAGTTCGAGAAGGTTCTCGAGCGCCGGGACATCGACGCCGTTCTGATCGCGGTGCCCGATCACTGGCACGCGATCATCGCCATCGCCGCCGCCCGCGCCGGCAAGGACATCTACTGCGAAAAGCCGCTCACGCTGACCATCCGCGAGGCGCAGGACATGGTGAAGACCATGCGGCAGTACAACCGCGTGTTCCAGACCGGCAGCCAGCAGCGCAGCGAGCACAATTTCCGGTTCGCCTGCGAACTGGTCCGAAACGGACGGATCGGCAAGCTGCAGACCGTCCACGTGAACATCGGCCCGCCTTCCGAGGAGAAGTATCTGCCGGAAGAGCCGGTCCGCGAGGGCCTCGACTGGGATCGTTGGCTCGGTCCCGCTCCCTGGCAGCCCTACAACTCCGAACGCTGCAGCGGCGATTACAGCGGCGGCTGGCGTCGCATCCGGGACTACTCCGGCGGTATGACGACCGACTGGGGCGCCCACCACTTCGACATCGGCCAGTGGGGCATGGGTATGGACGGCAGTGGCCCGGTCGAGATCATTCCGGCCGATGACGCCGCGAAGAAGCCGCTGACTTTCGTCTATGCCAACGGGGTGAAAATGTTCCGCGCCGGCGAGGCCGAGGGCCACGGCGCCGTGAATGGCGTGCTCTTCACGGGTACCGAGGGCCGCGTCGAGGTGAATCGCGGCTACATGAAGACCTGGCCGGCCGAACTCATGAACGAACGGATCGGCCCGGGCGAAATCCACCTCTACGAGAGCCCCGGCCACAAGCAGGACTGGATCAACTGCATCCGCA
>CAZJTF010000244.1:0-6432 GCA_964548565.1 uncultured Planctomycetales bacterium
CCAGTTGCTCCGTGTTCCGACCCGTCGCTGATCGGACCGACCTGCCGTCCACCACGAGTTCGATGGCGCAAGACGCGGGAAAGTTACCCCCTCCCACAAGGATTGAGATGTACTGCTCCTTGATGATGAACGAGGGCGAGGTGAGCGTGCCCTGCGGCTCATCAGACGGATCAAACGTGTTGACCAGCCCGCTCCCCAGGAAGCCGCTCACCGGGTTCTGCCCGTGAGCCGCGCCGGTGCTCGGACGCCGGAATGCCGGACCCTCCGGCGTCCACTTGCCGAAGTTCTCGGCGTCGAATGTCTCGAACACCGTTTCCCGCCGGATTGTGCCCGGCGCGACCGTCGCCCGCACCGGACGCGCAAGTGGATTGTCCACTCCGGAGAGCAGGAGCACGGCGCCGAACTCCCGCACTTCTCTGGACACTTGCCCCAGCATGCTGCCGCCGAGTCGCCGCAGATCGCCCCGCGCAATCCAGTACACCGTGCGCAGCGTTGCGTTTCCGCGGTCTACCCCGATGCTTGCCAGCGACAGACCCTGGACAGGCGCCTCGCTCAGCAGGGGAAAGTCCTCGTGATCGACCATCACCTGCAGCGCCGGCCGCACCTCGGCGCTCCGTCCAGGCTGCGCCGAGAGCAATACCGCGGTCATCGCCCCTTCCTGGACCAGGCGATTCAGGTTCCCGCCATACGTCGGATGCCGGTTCGCCGAGGACTCACCGGATCCTGTGTGGCCAACGGCATTCTGAAGCGCGGCCAGGAATGCAACACGGACCGCCTTCTCGCTCCGGTTCACCGCTTTCACCCGAAACACCACGCACGGGATTGCCGAGTCCTTCTCGTTCAGAGGGATCAGCGGGTTAAAGGCCTCGACCTCGAGCGCCACCGGCACATCGGGGTCGCGCAGCCTGACGGTGGCGACAGGATACTGCCCGACGAACTCCAGTTCGCGCATCCCGGTGAACGGTCCGACTTGCTCCGTCTGCAGCACCCGCGTCACCGCCGGTCCGCCCTCCGGCTCCACGCGCACCGCCAGGAACGTGTCATCGACGGAGCAGTTCTTCTGAATGTTGTTGAAAATCTGCCAGTTGACGAGTTTTCCCCGCCCATTGAGCCAGACCGAGCCCGTCCCGATCCCCCCGAGTGGAAAGATCAGGTGCTCGAGCCGCGTGCCCCGGTACACAATCGTTTCACCCGGCCGGGTCAGCTGCTTGAACCACTCCTTGTCCGCGGGCGCACGCGCCGCTGGGGGAATGTCGCCGGGAGCGCTCCGTGCCGACGATGCCACGCCCAGGACCCCTGCCGCGCCGGCGCCGATCTTCAGCACGTCGCGTCGGCTCGGCTCTCCACGGCAACTGCAGTCACGTCCACATTCGCTCATCGCTGCCCTCACGATCGTCCGAAGCAGCCCCCTCGCCTCCCGGATGGCATCCCAGCGTCCGCGGATACCCCACCCTTGTCAACGCGGATTTACAGGTTGCGGTGCAGGTGATATCGTCCGCTGCACGGTGCGCGGACACGTGCCGGAGCTGACTGCAGGAGGATCCTATGGAAGGCTCGCGTGCGTTTGTCGGGGTGGTCGTCGCGATCTGCCTGGGCCTCGGGGCGTGCGGCGGCAGCGAGTTTGGCGGCGAGATCCGCCTTGACGTCACCCAGCGGCACGTCCGGACGGAGACGGCCCCCGCGGATGCCCCTCTCAATTTCCCTGCGGACCAGCCCTTCGCCATTCACCTGAAAAGGAGCAGCCAGACCCCCGGACCCGACGGGCGTGCGCGCGGCGAGTCAGACGCCACCCCCGACGGCGGCGCATTCTGCCTCGCCGACGCTGCAAACGGCGGTTCGGCCTCCGCCGAGTTCAACCTGGGCCACCGCATCGAGAATCGCTCGTCTCTCGCCCAGGCGGTCAGCCTTACGTGCGATTTCGACGTCGAACAGGTGCTCGACGCGAGTGATCCACCGGCACCTGAGACGATCGCCTCTGTCTCGCTCGTTCTCATGGTGGTGGACTCCCGGAAGCACGTCGTCTCCCGGACGCAGGTCGCACAGGCAGTGAGCGACAGTGCCGCTGGAAAAGCCGCCTCCCGTGACCAGCGAACCGTGTCTCTGCGGTTCGAGGCCGGGGAAACGTATGATATAATGTTGTTCGGCAAGGTAGACGCGGCGACTGGCTCCGCCCAGGCGGCAACTGCCCGCCTGGAGGTCCGCGGACTCCGCTTCCGCGTCGCGTTCAGTCCGCTCGCCACCGCACCGACCGCAAATTGACCGTCCAAGGGTAGAATTTGATGGCTGTTCTACAGATTACGACGCCTGACGGGACCCGCGTCCTGGAACTGCCGGACGGGCCTGTCACCATCGGTCGGCAGTCTGACAACGACGTCATCATCGAAGACGAGCGATCGAGCCGCCACCATTGCACGATCCAGCCCTTCTCCGGTGGTTACCTTCTCGAGGACCACGATTCGCGGAACGGCACCCGCATCCACGGCAAGCGGATTCAACGCGTCGTGATCGGTTTCGGCGAGGCGTTCACGATCGGCAAGACGTCCCTGCGGATTTTCGAAAGCTCAGTGCCTCCGGTCGAAGTCCTCTCCCCCGCCGAAGCAGCCAGCGCGGGCGCGGAAGCCCCCGTTGCCCAGGTCATCCTCGAAGATGGCGAAGGCCGGACTGAAGCCCACCACGGCACCGACGATCTGCTCTCTTCCGCCCGGCGTGATCTGAACAACCTGCGCACAGCCGGAACCGACCCCGGATTCGGGCTCAAAGACGTGATCCTCGTCGACTGCCACAGCAAACCGGTGCACGCCGGCGCCGATAATGAGGAGGAGGGTAGTGAAGCCGTTCGGACGATGCGCCTCCTCTTTTACGGCGCTTTCCGGACGCGCGCCACCGATATCCACTGCGATCCGACGCGAAACGGAATGCAGATCCGCTTCCGTGTGGATGGCAAAATGCTCCCGGTCGTGCTGCTGCCCGAAGCGATCGGCCGCAGCCTTGTCGGCATTGTCAAGGTGCTCTCGGATCTCGACATCGCCGGCCGCAAGGTCATGCAGGACGGCAGTTTCAGCGTGAACGTGCACCGCGAGGTGGACTGCCGTGTGTCGATCTCCCCGACGATGTACGGCGAGAAACTCGTCATCCGCCTGCTGGATACGGCGGCCGTACCGACTGAGTTGCACGAACTCGGTCTCTCTCACCAGATGCTGCAACAGATCCGCGGCGTGTGCCACCTGGACTCGGGCATGATGATCGTCAGCGGTCCGACCGGCAGCGGCAAAACGACCACGCTCTACACCTGCCTGCGCGCGATCGACAGCCGCTCCCGGAATGTCATCACCATCGAGGACCCTATCGAGTACCACGTGGACGGCATCACGCAGATCCAGACGGATCAGAAGAAGGGCCTCACCTTTGCGCAGATCCTCAAGTCGGTGTTGCGTCAGGACCCGGACGTGATCCTCGTCGGTGAGATTCGCGACCAGGAGACGGCCAGGACCGCCATGCAGGCGGCCGTCACCGGGCATCTCGTCTTCACCACTCTGCACGCGCGCGACACGATCGGTTCGCTCTTCCGGCTGCTGGACCTCGGTGTCGAGGCGTACATGCTTGCGAACGCAATCTCGGTCTGCCTTGCACAGCGACTGATTCGTGTGCTGTGTCCGCACTGCAAGCGTGCCATCAAGCCCAAGCCGAGTCAGCTCGTCCAGATGCGTATGGAGACGCAGGGTGTTAACGAAATCTACACGAACGTCGGCTGCCGCAAGTGCATGAACGTCGGGTTCTGGGGTCGCACGGCCATTTTCGAGCTGTTGAGTTTCAACGATAAGCTGCGTGATGCGCTCATCACCACGAAAACGATCCACGACATCCGGCGCGCCGCCGGCGAGTTCACGTACCAGAGCCTCGTCGAGAGTGGTTACCGCCGGGTCGCGGACGGAATCACCACAATCGAGGAAGTCGAGCGCGTGGCCGCCCGCGAATGACTCGCCCGGCAATTCGACCTTTCCCCCGCCACACCGGGACAGGCCTGGCTCGCCCAGGGATCGATCGCAATGACCTACGCATGAGGGTGCAGGGGCCCGCCCGACCTGCTCTCAAAGGCTTCGTTCCTCGGGAATACCTGCAGATGAACACCGCGCGGTCGTCCCAGAGCAGCGCGGAGCCGGACAGGCGCTCACTTTCGAACCGGTAGTCCTGTTCGACACAACTGACCGGAATGTGAATGGCTTTGCCCGACGGCACCACGACGTCGGTGTTCAGAATGCGATTCTGCTTCGCCCCGACGAGCCCCTGCCCGTCCATCAGGAACACCCGCTCATCAAGCAGGTTCTCGACCTTCAGGACGGGCACAACGCCACCCTCGCCGAGTTCGCTGATCCGGATCCGGTCGAGGGTTTTCGCTCCGAGCGTCTGATACGGTGGCTCGGACTGGGACTCGCCAAGGATGGGCACGATCCGCAGGGCCGTTCCCTGTGGCCGGTCTGCTCCAACAGCACGGAGACGATCTGCGATTGCTTGCACAGCTGGGCTCCACCAAAGGCTGCGATGGGGCAGCAGAATCACAATACCACCCAACCACGACAGGATGGGTCATACCCCCTCCCGACGCCTTCCTAGAAAACGGCTTCTCCGGCGGGTTTCCGATCGGCATGCGTATCGCAAACGGCGACTCTGCAGGTCTTTACGCGAATATGAGAGAAGCTGTTGTGGATGGCGTAGAATTGGGCGGCACCGCTGGGTTGGGCCGCCTGACGGAGTCTTCTGAATGCACCGCTGCGTCTCTGCCCTTGTGTTCTCGGGAATGCTCGCATGCCGTCTCTCTGCGGCCACGGTGATCTTTGACATCCAGCCCGACGGGTTGAGCGGCACGAACGCCGTTGTCGTGGAGCCCGGCCAGGACGTGCCGTACATCCTCACGGCAATCGTGACCTCGGATGACCCGATCAATGTCGACAACAACGGCCTTGCGTTTTTCCGGGTACACATCCGCACCGATCTGGGTGTGACGCAGCGTCCCGTGGACGAGTTCGAGCCGATCATCGGCGAAAACTTCACCATTCAGCAGAATCCGGGGACACCGCTGGAACCACCCGGCTCAACCGGCGAGCTTCAGGACATCGAGCAGATCAGCGGCGCGGTGAACACGTTCGTAGGCCTGCTGCCGGTATTCGGGATTGCCCAGAACGAGCAGCAGATCCTCGCCCGGGGCCGCCTGGCCACGCCAAACATCGAGGGTGATTTCAGTGCGGTTGTCCGGGATGACTCCACCGCGAACGTGTTTCAATTGCCGGACAACCGTGTGGTGACGGCCAACATCGCGATCGGTACCGGGATGCGGATCAGCACCCGCGTCTCGACGGGCGGCGGCGGAGGAAGCGACGACGGGAATGGCTCAGACGGCACCGGCGGAACCGATGGCATCGGGGGGTCGAGTGGCGAAGACACGGGCGGAATCACGCTCCCCACCGCGACCCAGCCGGCGACTCCGCTGGGCGAGGCAGTCGCCCTCACGGTCGGCCTGGGGGCCCTCGTCGCCGGTGCTCTGCTTTGGGGTGGCCCGCTGTTGGGCATGGCCGCCCTGCTCCTCGCCCCCATCATCGGCATCCTGATCGTACTCGCCTCCCGCGCGGCAGGATAGACGATCACCATCGCTGTATGCATGCCGCCAACAGGCGCAACCGGTGCCCTGACCGGGCGAGGCCACGACCCAGGCAGGATGCAGGCAACACGCCCAGTGGGCGCGACCATCGGGCTCGGGACTCGCGTGGAGCGGCTTGGCGACCTCGTCAGCCCTTCCGCCTCAGAGAACATCGTCACTCGGACGTCTTCGATCGACTCCGCCCCCGTGTGGAGGACCCGGAGCCTCGGGAGGTTCGCGAAGACTTCGAGGGACGAGTTCGACCCGTCGCCGAAGAGCGCGATCGACTCGTTTTGCTGCTGCCCCGTGACCGCGATGAAGCGGAAGTGGAACGTGTCGGCCGCGCTTTGGCCGCACGGGATGTGGTCTGCCGCGACGCCCGCCCCCGCACGCGCCCGCGTTCGTTTTCCGTACCCGGCCTCTGGACGAGCTTCACGAAGCGGCTGTCGTCCACATCCTGGTACAACATCGCAAGCTTCTCTTCCTCGAACTTCTCGAAGAAGTCGTCCCACGAGATCGACGTCAGCGACTGCTGGCCGCTGAACCCGGGAAAGTCGATACGCAGGATTCCAGGGTCGCCACGCCCGCCGGTGCGTTTTACCGTGGCCGGGTGCCCCCCGCGCGACTCGACCCACTGCCGGATCTCTTCGTGATCCATCGTCATTTTCGCGGAGCGTTCTGTACGCGGCATCTTTTATCTCCATGAACATCGCCGACCGCCGATCGGCACACCTCTCAAATGAAATGCCCGTGCCCGCCCGGTTTCCACCAGCTCCCGCGCACGCGCCATCCACACCGAG
>CAZJTF010000244.1:6442-7682 GCA_964548565.1 uncultured Planctomycetales bacterium
GCGGCGTCGAGGTTCACGAACCAAATCGCACGGTAGTGCTCCGGCGTCCAGCATGTATAGGAATCACGTGGCGGGACTCGGTGGAGTGCAACACGGGCGTCGCTCTCTCTCGCCGGCGCTACCAACACCTGCGGTGACTTTCCTTGGGAGTACTCGACATCAACTCGGCTGGTCGCCACCCCCACAGCCAAGCGCTTCAGGACGACCGGTCGACCCAATGCTCTACGCCCTTTTGCGTCCTTCGGATTGTTTCGGGCTGGTGTCTCGGTCCGGGAATCGTTGGGGGAAATAAAACGGATATGAATTGGCTCCGCCCACAGGATGAGCTTCAATGCAGGGCAGCTCATCACCAGCAACACCGTAGTTTTTCGCCCAACTCTTGATACTAGGAGCCAATTACGCTATAACAAAGAAGCGTGGTTGGGGGCAGGTCCGCAGCAGAAGCGCTTCGGGTTCCTTGGTCGGCGATGGCGTCTGGGTGCTGGGTGCGGATATTCGGCGAGGGCGTCTTCGTCACGATCCCGCACTTCGAGGCAACAATGAGACAACCACAGGGCGGCATTTTGAAAAGGAGAGCTGTGACTCGGCGGCCGATCCAGGGCACCACGATACGGATCGTGTTCACCTGGTCCGCCACTCTGAGTGGTGTGGGCCTTATTCTCGCACCCGCGGCGAGAGCCGAGACTTACCCACAGAGGTTCTTCTTTACCCATCTCTATACGGTCGATTTCACGCGACGGGCGTCCGGGCCTGACATGCTCCCGCTGACTGAAGACGATGTGCTGGTCACGCTGAACCTCGACGGCTACTTGTCGCAGGAAGTAATCGACAACACCCCGCATGCCGCTGGGTACGACTACGGCTTCCATATGAGGAACAAAAGCCCTGCGGTGAACACCGACCTGGACGCCGGCCTGCTCAGCATGAGCGGGTACAGCGAGCCGGGGGTGGGCATTCTCGCGCTGGGACGAAGCTGGACCAGAAACCGAAACGACTCTGGCGTGGATATCACCCTGTCTGCCCCAAACGTGGGGAAGGAATTCGATCTGGAAATATCAGGCCCTCAGGGATGGGAGGATGAACCTTCCTACCTCTGGTTCAACAACGCGGCGGCGAACCAGCGCGGTCTGGGCGGATCTCGTTACTACTTTGAGTATAAGACACCTCAACCGGGGTACGCCCCAGTGCTCGACGAGCCCGCCGGTTACGACATCGCCAACGTCATGCTTCATGGCTCCCC
>CAZJTF010000244.1:7692-10917 GCA_964548565.1 uncultured Planctomycetales bacterium
GGAACCATTTGACCGAGGTGCGGGGGCTGTTGATACCACTCTCGATTATCAATGCGCTTCCAGACGGGTCTTTGCACCCTCTCTTCGGCTGGCAATCGGAGGATATGGCCAAGTGGGTCCGTACGAAAGTGGGGCCGCTGTTTGATCAGCAGGGGAATCCGGTGGGCTCCCTCAGCGCGTGGGCTGACCCGAACGGAGCCGGCTCTAACGTGCCGCCATACAAGTACGTTATGATTTGGCAGGCTCAGGATCTGATCCACGCCGCCGATCCGGTCGGCGTCGGCTACTATGGCATCGCGAGCGATGTCAGTGTCGCGCGACGGACTTTTGTCATGGTCAAAGGAGATCATGACACCCTGAATCCACCGCTGGACATCGCGACTCCCGGCAGTAAGCCTGGAGAGGCGTCGTTTGTCAACAGTTGGGCGACTGAGGAGATGCGAAGGGGCAGCAGTGCGCCTCACCAGGAATTCGGGAATCTTCTCGTAGGCACAACCGGCGGCATAGGAGTCGGCTGGACCTTCACCTCGACGGATTTCTTTGCGGTCGATCGGACGAGCATCTACCTCCCTGAGGCAACGGCTCCAGAGTCCGCCTGGATTGAACTCCCGAGCTTGCCTCTGCCGGCGAACCAGCTCGGGATGATCCGAGGATCGACCAGCCTGAGCGTGAACTTTGGAGACGCGCCCAATCGCGTTGACATCGCACTCGTCAGCGGGACGCACGTGGCGGCGTATGCCAGCTTCAACCAGAAGGCTCCTGCCACCGTAGGTTCGGGCGGGTCCATCATCGGCGGTCCGGTCTCCGGCAGCTCCACAAGTAGCACCGGGACGGAACGAATCACGCTGTCGGCACTCTACTCACGCCTTGACCTGCTCTGTGACGCCGCCGCCGGCTCTATAGAACTCCACGTCAATGGAACGAAAATCGCTGAGCATACCACCTTTCCTACCGCCGGCCTGACGATTGACGGCCTTTACATCTGGACCGCCAGCGGCGAAACGCTTTACATTGACCAAATGTCCATCCACTCCGGGCAGTTCAGGTGCAACACGCCGCCCAATGACAGCAATGGCGATGGTCAACTCGATGAATACGATGCGGTGATCCGTCAGAGCTGTACATCGGGGCCTGGCAAGCCATATCCGACAGGAACTTTTCCTTCATGCGCATGTTTTGATGCAGACGGAGACTTCGACGTCGACGATGACGACGTTTTTGGCGAACCCGCAGCCCCGGCTGACTTCGACGCGGATGGTGACGTTGACCTGACGGACCAGGCTCGCCTGAGACTATGCAGATCAGGACCCATGGTGCCACAACTTCGTTCCGACTGCCGGTGCGCCGACCTGGACAGTGACGGAGACGTTGATCAGTCTGATTTCGGGCTCCTGCAGGCCTGCTATGGCGGCCCAGGCAATCCGCCCAACGCCGGCTGCATGGGGGCGCGATGACCCCTTGCACTCTCACGGAATCCACATTTCCAGTGGCGGATCATCCTGACGTTCATACGGCACCGCCCCGACATCCGGCGCGGATGCATCGCCTCTCTGCCTGGAGAACAAATCAATTGGTACGAAGTAATCCGTGCATCCGATGCCGCTTGCCGAACAAATCACGGGTTCGCAGACGAGGGGTTGGTTGTGAGGTGAACCAATCAAGCCGAATTCCGGGTCTATGAACGGCCAGGCGCCAGTACTGCGATTCCTGCTCCCCCACGACTCAGGGCGGTTGGTGTACCACACCCCCTTCGGCTTCAGCCCCCCCAGGTTGCAGTCGAAAATGACGTTAAAGTCCGGAACGGGCCGAGCGGGATCCTCATGAACGGCAAAGGAATACCCGCGGTTGCCTACCGAGACATTATTCATGACCTCATGTGGTGCGTTGCTTAGCTCGCCCAGCAGGACAATACCGTCTCGTGCGTTTCCCCAGCAGCTGTTGTGATAAATGCGATTCGGCGGCAGACCGGGATCGAGGACGACCTGCCCGCAATTCGCACCTCCCGGGCCGCAATCAACGTAAATCCCGCTGCCAACTACCTGCGAATAACACACATTCCCCTCAATGCTGCATCCGTTTGCCCCATACATAAAGGAGCCGTACAACTGAATACCGTGACCGGCGTTGCGGCGCACAATGTTGTTCCGGATAACGTGTCCAGTCCCAAACATGTAGACGCCATGGTCAAACGGAGTCCGGCCATTGTCTTCGATGAGGCTGAACTCAATCCGGTTGTTCGCAAAACCGTAGCACCCAACTCCGTTTCTTCCAAAGCTGTCGGCACGGTCCGCCACGCCGTTATGATGAATCCAGCAATTCCGGACGATAATGTAATTGCCTTCACTCTGGATAGCGTCACCTTCGTTATAACAAATTTGAAGGCCGTCCAGGGTAATCCACTCCGGGCTGCCGTTTCCAGCCGAAAGATACATGCCGACGCCTAGATTATTCTGATCGACATATTTCGCCCCCTTGATTATAGCTTGCCACTTGAGCTCTGAGCGGATAAGGGTCGGTAGCCGCTCGGTACCGCTGTGTGCAGAAGTGAGCCGGAGAGGCGCCGGATTGGACGCGCTGTATTCACCTGCCTTGAGGATCAGCGTCTTTCCTCGCAGGTCATGCTTTAAAGCGTACTGAATTGTTTTCCACGGGCGCTCCGACGTGCCAGCGCCAGGCGTGTCATCGTCGATGCCCTCAGGGCCCACATAGTAGGCGCCCTGAACAGCATCGACTCGCATGTCGGGCGGGCGGACGCATTGGACGAGAGCGGGCTGCGTCACCTGGCTCGATCCCATTCCATTATACGCCTGGATGGTGTACGAATAGCTCCTCAGCGACTGCACGTCATCGTCAAGGTAATAGTGAGCGTCGGCTGGGCGCACAACCTCCTTCACGGCTTGCGTAACGGCATCCTGCCGACGAATCCGGAATCCGGTCTCGTTAGTCGAGAGATCATTCCATCTCAGGAGGATGCTCCCGCCTGCGGTAAGACTTGCGCTCCGAACACGTGGCATAGACGGGACGCTAATACTCATACAGCGAGCTTCCGTAAATGTACTCTCGCAGACTTTATCAACAGCCCGGACGCTATAACGATACTGTTCACCCGGTTCTACTGTTTCATCACAATGCTCGGTCGAGTCTGCCGGTACCACGCTGTCTGCTGTCACTTGACGGGTTATGTTGTGCCGCCGTATGACAAAGCCCGTCTCGATTGCGGAATTA
>CAZJTF010000245.1:0-10814 GCA_964548565.1 uncultured Planctomycetales bacterium
TCGGACAGTATACCCTTCATCGGAAGTTTGGCAAGTGTTAGGTAATGTTTTTTGTTCGCCCCGGCTGCGGTCTTAAACATAAAACCAGAGCGGGAAGCGATTTATGGCTATTTCGGCGGCCGAGTCTGGGGGAGCCGCCGTTTTGACACGCGGTGCGTGGGCGAGACCTCGGGGCGTTTGAAACCAGAGTTACATTGAGATCTCGGTGCCCACTGCAGAACAGTTCTTTAAACCATTCATGCTGGACCGCGAGTCACCGAACGGCCTCCGCCGCCTGCCGACCGACCCGGCCGGGGAGTAGCGGGGGTCACTTCGCCGGCCAGACTGTGAACTTGCGGTAGTCGACCGGGCCGTGGTCGCCCTGGAGGTAAAATGGGCCGGGAGCGTTCTCGTCGTTGTCGAGCGCGCCGCCGGTCATGCCCTTGATCTCCTGGTTGTCGATGATCGTCTGGCCGTTAAGGACCACCGTGACGTACATGCCCAGGAGTTTGACCTCGAACGTCTGCCACTCGCCCGCCGGCTTCGAGGCGTTCACCTTTGGCACGATGCGCCCATAAATCGCACCGCACGAGCCCGCGCCCATTTCCTTGCCGTAGCTGTCTTCAACCTGGATCTCGTGCCGTCCACGCAGGTAGATGCCGCTGTTGCTGTGCTGGGGAATGCGGAACTCGACATGCGCCTTGAAATCGCGGAATGTCTTTTCCGTCACGATGTTCGCGCCGCCCTCGCCGGTGTTGGCGAGCGCGCCGTCCACGATTCTCCAAAACGATTTGGCGTCTCCGATCGGCTTCCAGCCGGCGAGATCCCTGCCGTTGATCAGTTCGACCGGCTCGCCCCACGCGCGCTGCCGCTCGGCCACGAATCGACCGGGGCGCCCGGCATTCGTCCCGGTCGTGCCGGTGGTCTCGCCTTCGAGCACGTCGCCTTTGACCGTGACCTCGTAGCTCCGGCCTGCCTTGAACGTCAGGCGGTCGCCCGAGAGCTTTGCGTCGCTCACGGGCTGGCTGCGACGCCCGCCCATTTCGCCGGTGATCGTGCCGTCCCTCTGTTCGAGCTTGAGCACGGCGTCGCGCCGGGCCCCGGGGCCCTGGGTCACCTTCCACGTGCCGGTCACGTCGACCTTCGGAATGAAGCGCTTGCCGATGAACGGCAGTTTTTCGCCTTTGGCGTTCGTCGCGGTGCCGCTGATCCGGTCGCCCTCCGCTTTGGCGACCCACTTGAGGTCGCGGGCGGTGAACGTGGCGGTGTCGCCCTCGACCTTCGCGTCGGCGGGTCGCTCCGTGCCCGCCACAAACCACTGAAACTCCAGCTCGTAGCCGCCGGGCTTCTTCTCGATGCCGATCCACGAGCAGTACGGGTTCTTCTCGCCGACGAGGATGTCCCAGCGGCCCACGATCGGCGATGCTTCGCCGGCCCACGCCTGGATCGGCAGCCCCACCGCCATCAGTGCCGCGAGCATGCGGTCGCTTCTCATCGTGCTCTCCTTCAAGGTGAACGCCGGTGCGGAAGTCGCCCGGCGGGAGGCCAATTCTCATGCGAACTGCGGGGGATGACAAGTGTTGGCGGCAGAGGCGATCGCGCCGCAGTTGTGTGTCTGAGACAGGTGGAATACGCCGCACTTCATGCAAGACGCCGATTGCACACCTGGAGTGAGCGTGCAATCGGCGTCTATGGGCGTGTCGAGTTGCTTGCGGGCGCTACTTCGCCGGCCAGACGGTGAACTTGCGGTAATCGACCGGACCGTGGTCGCCCTGGAGGTAGAACGGGCCGGGGGCGTTCTCGTCGTTGTCGAGCGCACCGCCGGTGATGCCGTCGATCTCCTGGTTGTCAATAATGGTCTGGCCGTTGTGCACGACAGTGACGTAGTTGCCGATGAGCGTCACGTCGAAGGTCTGCCACTCGCCGGCCTTCTTCGAGGCGTTCTTCTTCGGCACGATCCGGCCGTACAGAGCGCCGCACATCCCGGGCTGGGGCTCTTTGCCAAAGCTGTCTTCGACCTGAATCTCGTACCGGCCGCGCAGATACACGCCGCTGTTGCTATGCTCGGGTACGCGGAGTTCCACGTGGAGCTTGAAGTCGCGGAACTTCTTCTCGGTCATGATGTTCGCGCCGCCGCGACCCGTGTTGGAGAGGCAGCCGTCAACCACTTTCCAGAATGACTCGGCCTGGCCGATCGGCTTCCAGCCATTCGTGTCTTTGCCGTTGATCAGTTCCACGGGTTCGGCCCATTCGCGCTGCCGCGTCGCGGTAAACTCTCGCGCGGCGCCTTCCTGGGCGCGCGGACGGGTGATTTCACCTGCCATGCGGTCGCCCTGGACCGTCGCCTTGACCTGCCCGCCGCGACCGAAGGTGAAGGTGAGGACGCCGTTCTCGAGCTTCGCATCGGAGATTGCATTCGCGCGGGGCCCCATGGTCCCCGTGATTTGATCGCCCTTCTGCTCGAGTTTGAGCTCGTTGCCGGCGCGCTCCTGCCGGGAGGCGATCTTCCACGTGCCGCTCACATCGACGGCGGGAATGAAGCGGCGACCGGTAACCTTTGCCGGCTCATTGGTGCCGCGGGCAGCCGTGCCGGTGAGCGTGTTGCCTTCCGCCTCGAGGCTGAAGCTGTGGTCGTGCGACTTGAAGGTGATCGTGTTGCCTTCGATCTTCGCGTCCTTGATCTCGTGCGGCGAGCCGCCTCCCCAGAGGAAACTCGCCACGGTGGCGCCGTCTTTCTCCTGGACGCCGAGCCAGGCCGGAGCCCGGTCGCCGATATTGACGTCCCAGCGGCCATAGACGGCACTTTCGGCCGCCAGCACCGGCGCGAAGCCGGCCAGGAAAAGTCCACACATCAAGGCTGCCACGGTGTGTCGATGCATTGCGGTCTCCTTTCAATCCTGCGATGCCGGGTGCATTGTCGGGGCACAGAGGCGTGGAGGCAAGACCCGGCGGTGATTGCGGGAGGAAAATGGAGAAAATGAGCACCAGTGGGATGCAGCGGCGAGAGCTATCGCGGCTGGTTTGCCATCGGTGCTCGGGTGCGTTCTGGTGGAGCGGTCAGGCTTTCAAGAGAGTCTTCTGGTGCGAGCGCAGAAGCGGAAGCGCCGCGAGTTCCTTATCCCTGGCTTCCATCATCAGGTCGGCGGAGCGCCTGTCGAGTGCCTGCAGGAGGGCCCGCCAGTGGGCGGGGCGAATCCGTGCCGCATGCGCGCCGGGCGGCTTGTCGCGGTCCTGCGAAGAGATGTGGATGCGCAGCGGCCCGGAGTTGATGGTCATCGACAGGCGGAACGCGTCGCTGAGCGACAATCCGGACGTCTGAATCACATCGCGGAGCTTGCGCCGATCCCCCAGACTCACCAGTCGCAGCGTGTGGTTCGTCGATGCGGGGACGGCAGGACAGCTCCCCGGGCGGTACCATGACTCCGATACTTGAGCGGGGGCAGGTCAACAGCGATGTGCGACGCAGACATCGTCATCGTGGGCGGCGGGGCGGCCGGGCTGGCGACGGCCATCTTTGCCGCGCGCGCCGTTCCTCAAGGTTCGGTCCTGATCCTGGACGGTGCGCGACGCCTGGGGGCGAAAATCCTGGTGAGCGGCGGCGGACGCTGCAACGTCACCAATACCCGGGTCACGGCCGAGGACTTCCGGGGCGGCAGTCGCAATACCATCAGGCGCGTTCTGCGGCAATTTCCTGTCCCAGAAACAGTTGCATTCTTTCAGGAGATCGGCGTCCGCCTGCACGAGGAGGAGAACGGCAAGGTCTTTCCAGATTCGAACAGCGCCCGGACCGTCCTGGACGCGCTCCTGCGGGAGGTTGAGCAACGCGGCGTGCGGATCCGCACGAAGCATCGCGTTGTGGCGATCGATCGCGGCCCCCACGGATTTGCCGTGCAGACCTCCGCGGGGCCGATCCTTGCGCGACGGGTTGTTCTCGGCACGGGTGGGCTGTCGCTGCCTAAGACCGGCAGCGATGGCGGGGGATACGCTCTTGCCCGGGCGCTCGGCCACAGCATCGTGCCGACGACGCCCGCGCTCGTACCGCTCGTGCTCGAGGGGGAGTTTCACAAGGGGCTCTCCGGCGTGGCCCATCCGGCGGCATTGACTGTCCGGTCGGCGGACGTGAAGCCGCAGCGGCTCACCGGCTCCATGCTCTGGACACATTTCGGCGTGAGCGGACCGGTCGTGCTCGACGCCTCCGGGCTGTGGCACCGGTCGGTCCTGGCGGACCAGGACGTTCGAATCACGGCGAATCTGCTCGGGGACGAGACGCTGCCATCCGCAGAGCAGTGGCTGGCGGAGCTGGCCCTCGCGCAGCCGAAACTGGCGCTGCACAACGCGCTGGCCGGCCGGCGACCCGCGAAACTGGTGGACGCCGTGCTGGCGGCGGTCGGGGTGCCCGGTCGGACGCCGCTGGCCCATCTGAGCCGGGACCATCGCCGGCGGGTGCTGGGCGCGATGCTCGCGTGGGCGCTGCCCGTGCGCGACAGCCGCGGGTACCAGTACGCGGAGGTCACCGCCGGAGGCGTGTCGCTGGACGAGATCGACCCCGGCACGATGGAATCGCGTCGATGCCCCGGTCTTCACCTGGTCGGCGAGATCCTCGACGTGGACGGACGGATCGGGGGGTTCAACTTCCAGTGGGCGTGGGCGAGCGGTCGCGTCGCGGGTGAGGCGGCAGCCCGGGCCAATCCAGTGGATCGGTGATCCTTCTGAACAAACCGGCGGAAGGTCAGGGGGCGCTGGCGAGTCGCGCGGTGGACTCCTCCGTCGCCTTCTCACGCACCGGTGCGGGAGGCGCGGGCGGCGCCGTCGGGGCCGGAACCATCGCAACGGCAGCAACCCGCTCGAAGTAGGGCCGCAGCTCCAGGTCCGTCGTGTCGATGATGCCGGCCAGCGCGGCAGGGGTTACGAGGCGCTGGCGGTGCGTGCTGAAAAAGCGCTCGATGGTCGGCCAGTCGCGGCACACGATCGAGGCGTTGCTGTAGCCGAACAGCGGGGGGCGCCCGAGGATCAGCGAGAGCATCCGGTTATCCCGGTGCGCGCCGTCGTCGGCGTCCTTGTCGCCGATGCCGATCAGGATGTTGGGGTACCGCGAGCGGAGATCGGTCAGGATTTCTCGCTTGTAGCGTTCCTGCTGCAGGCACGCCTCGAACTTGAGGGCATCGGCGTAGGGGCCGGGCGGAAATCCGTGGCGGCGCAGCCATTCGTGCGTCTTCTCGTGCAGGAAGCGGGGGCGCGCGCTGTAGTAGTAGATGTGGTAGTCCTTGCTCAGGCGGTTGAGCACGGCAGCCGCGTTGTCGACCGGGTCCGAGTAGTTGTCGATCATCGCAAAGAAGAGATCGCTGTAGTGGGTCTTGGAGATCGTCTCGTCAATATCCACTGCGATGATCGTGCGGTTCGCATCCCAGTTGAAGATTGGCGCGCGATCGCTGAGCGTCTGCCCTTTGAGGGACGTCCGCGTCTCGATGGTCGTGCCGGGCCGCGCGACGGAGCGGATCTTCAGGAAGGCCTGGCCGTACTTGTTGGTCGCCGCCTGGCCCATGTAGATGCCATCGACGTAGAAGCTGACCATCGCGCCGCGCACGTCGTCGCGCATCGCCAGCGAGTGCTTCTTCTGGACAGTTCCCAGCAGAAGTGCCGGCTGACCGGGAATAAACACGGCTTCCTCGGCCCGGATGACGTACTCCCCGGCGGGGCAGAGGGGCGCCGCCAGAGCCGCGCAGACAAGGCCCGCAAACACCGTACACCGATTGTGGACGATCCTGTTCGACACGGACACAACTCCCGCACAAGCGTTGCCCACGGGACACCGCCGGCCATTCCGTTCAAAACACCTGGAGTGGGTACGTTTTCGCTTCCTGCGAGGCCCCTGGAGGACAGCGTACGTGCGTGCCTTCTAGTTGTTAGACAGGCCGAACCCGAAAGGCAAGATCAAGCCCAGCAATATTGCACAACCGGCAGGTCCGAAGCCGCTTGCGTCCGACCTTGTGGCGCATAAGCTTGTGAAGATGCAGCGTTTTCGGGAGGGTGCGCCATGGAGAGGCATCTTCGGTGGGCGGCCGGGGCGGCCGGCCTGCTCGTAGGAGCCGCTGCCGGGGTCGGCGGCTACACGTTTATTTATGCGGAAGGGGCGTCGTACATGACCAACGACGCCTCAGCCTGCGCCAATTGCCACGTGATGCAGGAGCAGTACGACGCCTGGACGCGATCCAGTCACCACGCGGTCGCGACCTGCAATGATTGCCACACGCCGCACGATTTTATCGGAAAGTACCTGACCAAGGCCTCGAACGGGTTTCACCACTCCCTGGCGTTCACCAGCGGACGGTTTCACGAGCCGATCCAGATCACCCCGCGCAACCACGCCATTACGGAGCAGGCGTGCCGTTATTGCCACCAGGACGTTGTGCAGGCAATCGACTCCGGGCATGCGCCGGGAGAGGCCCTCTCGTGCGTCCGCTGCCATCGTTCGGTCGGACACCTTCACTAGGACCAGGAAACCAGCGTTATGAGTACCACCGACAGCCCCCGTCCCGCCGCCCGACGCCGCGTCCCGGTAGTCGCCGGGGCCGTTCTGCTCGCGGCGGCGCTGACATTCGGAATGACCGCACTGCTCGTGAACATCTTCGAGCACAAGCAGGAGGCGCGGAACCCGTTCTTCCGGGTCGTGGACCTGACGGACGAGACGGTCGATCCGGCGGTTTGGGGCAAGAACTTCCCGTTGCAGTACGACGCCTACCGGCGGACGGTAGACATGGTCCGCACGCGCTACGGCGGGAGCGAGGCGCTGCCGCGGACCCCGGACGACGCGGATCCCCGCTCCGTGGTGTCGCAGTCGCGCCTGGAAGAGGACCCGCGTCTGAAGACGATGTGGGCGGGTTACGCATTCGCCAAGGACTTTCGCGAGGAGCGCGGACACGCGTACATGCTCGAGGACCAGCTCTACACCGAACGGCAGATCGTGGCGAAGCAGCCGGGCACGTGCATTCACTGCCACGCGTCAACGTACGTTCCCTACAAGCTTGCGGGCGACGGCGACATCATGAAGGGCTTCGAGATCTTCAACCAGATGCCCTACAAGGAGGCGGAGCGCAAGATGGAGGAGATGCTGACTGCGCGGGGCGACAAGCTGCATCCGGTCGCATGCATCGACTGCCACGATCCGCGCACGATGCAGCTGCGCGTGACGCGGCCCGGGTTCATCGAGGGAATCCGCGTCCTGAAGGCCTCGCAGGGTATCCACGATTACGACGTGAACCGCGATGCGACGCGGCAGGAGATGCGGGCGTTCGTCTGCGGGCAGTGCCACGTCGAGTACTATTTCAGGGGTCCGGAGAAGCGGCTGACATACCCCTGGCACAAGGGGCTCAAGGCCGACCAGATCCTGGCGTATTACGAAGAGACCGGCTTCGCAGACTGGACGCACGCCGAGACGGGGACAGCGGCGCTCAAGGCGCAGCATCCCGAGTTCGAGATGTGGAACCAGGGAATCCACGCCCGCTCCGGCGTGGCGTGCGCCGACTGCCACATGCCGTATCACCGCGTCGGGGCGATGAAGGTGAGCGACCACCACGTGCGCAGCCCGCTGCTCAACATCAACAATGCCTGCCAGACATGCCACAAGTTCCCGGAGTCGGAGCTCAAGGCGCGGGTCGAGACGATCCAGGAGCGGACGTTCAACCTGCGGAACGTCGCCATGGACGCCCTCGTGGATCTGATCTCGGATATCCGGGCGGCCCGCCCGGGCGCGTCGGACGACCAGCTCGCACCGGCCCGCGGCTTCCAGCGCAAGGCGCAGTTCCTGCTGGATTTCGTAGAGGCCGAGAACTCGATGGGCTTCCATGCTCCACAGGAGGCCATGCGCCTGTTGGGCGAGTCGATCAACTATTCGCGCCAGGGGCAGGTGGCCATCCGGGCGCTCGGTCCGCAGCCCACGACCCGGGCCGCCGCAGCAACACGCTGAGTCCCGGCCTCGAATGGCAACTCCTGCGGCCGGAGGGTGGCACGGTCTGGCTCCGCCGTCCGTTTGGCGGAGACAGGCCGTGGCCTTCACCCGGTACTTACAGCCCCGGTGTGTTGTCCATCGCAGCCGGTTGCGATCAGGGCGATGGCTTACGGGGTGGAGAGCGCCGCGACTGCCTGGAGCAGGCCCGCGAGCGTCGTGATGATGGTGACGACCGCCAGGACCTCGATCAGGGTAAAACCGCGACATAGCTGCTCGCGCATCTCGCCACCTCGTCCGATCAGCCTCTCTCTCGATTGGCGGGAGTTGCTGGGATCTTACAGCCAGCGCGACGCGCGCGTGCTCCGGCCGGGCGGCCTCGACTATGATGGCGCGTTGGGGCCTGCTGACGGAGAACACGATGAGAACCGCGCGATGCCCGGCACTGCTGCTCGCCTCCGCGGCGATCCTGCTCGGTGGCTGCGAGAAACGCCCGCAGGGCAAGACCTTACGGCTCGCGACCGCGCTGCCACGCTCTCATCCCACGGGCGCGGCGCTGCTGGTCTTCCGGGATCGGCTCGAGACGCTGACCCGTCGGAGCATGACGATCCGGATCGCGTACGCGGGCGAGGAGGGGAGTGCTGGCGAGATCTTCGCGAAATGCCGGTCGGGCGAGCTCGACATGGCGCATGTTCCCGTCGGCCCTCTCGCCGGGCCGCTTCCGGCGGTCGCGGCGCTCGGTCTGCCATTCATCTGGGAGGATGCCGGTCACCAGCACCGGGCGCTCGACGGCGAGGCTGGGCAGATCATCCGTCAGGAGGTACGGGCGGGCGGACTGGACATCCTGGGCTTCCTGGACGCCGGCCCTCGCAGCCTGACGACCCGGAAGGGCCCGATCGTGCGTCCGGACGATCTGGACAGCCTGCGCATCGGCGTCACCGATTCCCCGATGGGGGTCGCGACGATCGAAGCCCTGGGGGCTCGCGCGGGCCCGGTGGAATTCAGGGGCGTCCGCGACGCGCTGTCCGCGGGAACGCTGGACGGCTGGGAACACAATGCCACAACCGTCATGTCCGTGCGGACGTCCGACGTGGGCTGCAGGCATTTCGCCCGGACGGAGCACGCGTCGCCGCCGGACGTGCTGATCGCCGGAGCGGACTTCCTCGCAGCGCTCACGGAGCTGGAGCGGGGCTGGGTGGAGCAGGCGGCGCGTGAGACCGTGCTCCGCCAGCGGGAAATGTGGCAGGCCGCCGAACGCGAGAGCCTCCGGCGGCTCGCAGACAGTGGTGTGACGCTGAGCGACGTGGACCACCCGGCATTCCGCGAGCGAACGCAGGCGGTCGGCGCGCGGGCATACGCGACAGGCGGGGAACGCTTCCGGAAGGTGGTCGATCAGATCCGCAGGGCGGCAACGGCCACGGCGCCGGCAACGCAGACATCACCCGGCGGATGAGACTGTGAACCTGGCAAGCGCACCGTGGTGGGGGCGCCCTCTTATCCCCAACGTTGCAGAAAGAATAACCGCGCAGGTGCCAAGGACGCCAAGATGCCTGGAATTGTTGATCTGCATGCGGGCATGCCGCCCACTTCACTGCAGGTTGCATCCAGATCCACGAGACAAGAGGCGTACGAGCCCTCTGCCTTGGCGTTTTGGCGTTTTCGCGGTTCACGTTTTTCGTCCGCCACGGAGGGAAGACGGCCGGTACGGAGCCCGGCCACTACCTTCTGACGTTCGGGCGGCTGACCTTTTTGTGCAACCGGCGGATTATTCCTGCGGCGGTGCGGGCGCGGCGGGCGGCGAGCCTTCGGGCTCCGTCGGGCCGGGCTTGAGGATACGGTCAATCTGGTCGGCCAGCCGGCGCCGGGCACTCGTGTACACCGCCAATTCCTCCTCGTCGACGTCCTCGCTCGAAACGGCCCGGCTGTAGAGTTCGAGCGCTTTGCGCGGATTGCCCATCAGCTCGTACGTCACGCCCAGGGCAAAGATGGCCTCGTGCTCGTCCGGGCGCTTGGCGATCTCCTTCTCGAACTGCCGCACAGCCGTCTCGTAGTCCTCCGCCCGCAGCGCGCGGATGCCGGCCTCGCTGGCGCTGTGCGTACCGACGAGCTCGTACGTGTAGCTCACCTGCGTGGGAACGAGCATGCTGACGAACTCCTGCGTCGCCCGCTCCACGAGCTCACCGATGAAGTGGTCCACCGGGTCGAGTTCCTTCTGGTCCATGAGCGTGCCGAACAGGAAGTCCGGTGATTGCTTGTCCGTCTTCTGGTAGGGAGGCGGGGAGAACTGCACGATGGCCTTGCCGGTGACGGCATCAATCAGGCTGAACGAGCACTGGACGGTGAGATGGCGACTGACCTCCTCGACCTCTCTGGTTCCGAACATCGGGGCGGGCGCAGGGGCGACGGGTTCCGGCTGGACGGGTACAACGACGCCTGGTGGCGGCGGCGCCGGCCGCACGACGTACCCGCGCGGCGCTGGCTCGTATACCCGATAACGGCGACCAGTCCGCGGATCCACATACGCGCGGGCGCGTCCGCGTGGTGCGGGGCCGACCGGACGGACCGGTGCCACCACGCGCGGAGCCGGTCCGGGCGCCACGTAGCCTGGAGCCGGGGCGCGGCCGGCCCCGGTCATGCCGCCGAGCAGGCTTGTCCAATCCATCGTCTTTTTGGTGCCCTTTCGAACGTCGAGATTGATGGTGATGTTGCTGGTGATGAGTCCCTGGACTGCGAGCAACTTGCCCGCTTCGGCGGCCGCCTCTCCCTGGACGAGGCCGGCGAGGCGCAGATCGCGCTCTTCGAGGATGGCCTTTGTGTCGCGGCGCTTGGCGACGCTGATGTCACTGCCGAACTGACCGCCCTGCTGAAGCATGGACTCGATCAGGTCGGCGGC
>CAZJTF010000246.1:0-10795 GCA_964548565.1 uncultured Planctomycetales bacterium
GTCACCGCGACGGCAGCGATGCAGAGCCCCACCACGGCGGGGAATACGAACGGCCGGACGCGCATCGTCAGCCCGGGGCGTGGTTCGCCCGTCTCGTCCGGGGCCTGTCCGCCTGTGGCGTGCTCCAGCACGACGGTTTCACCCATTCCGGATGTATCGGAACCCCGTCATCCCGCCTTGCGTCCGGAGCGGCGCGCCCGGAACGCTATAATCGGTCCACGAAGGGCCGCGAGACGCTGAGCCGGACGAACAAGGAGCGTGTGAGCAATGGGACGGTCGTATTGCCCTGCCCAGTATGCTGCATCGCTGATCCTCTCGGCCGCTGCCTTCTGCTGTGTACTGCCGTGCCCCGGCACCGAGTCAAAAGGACCAACCATGACGAGTTCCTCGCAGCCCGCCCACACGAACCGTCTCATCCAGGCCACCAGCCCCTACCTGCTCCAGCACGCTCACAACCCGGTGGACTGGTACCCGTGGGGCGCCGAGGCCCTCGAGCGCGCCCGCCGCGAGAACAAGCCGATCTTCCTCAGCATCGGCTACTCGGCGTGCCACTGGTGCCACGTCATGGAACGCGAGAGCTTTGAGAACGACGAAATCGCCCGCATCCTCAACGAGCACTTTGTCTCTATCAAGGTCGACCGCGAGGAGCGCCCGGATCTCGACGAGATCTACATGAATGCCACTGTCATCGCCAACCAGGGCCAGGGCGGCTGGCCGATGAGCGTTTTCCTGACGCCCACCGACCAGAAGCCCTTCTTCGCAGGCACCTACTTTCCGCCGGACTCCCGCTGGGGACGGCCCGGCTTCAAGGACCTCCTCCTCCGGATCGCCGATCTCTGGGACAAGCAGCCTGACCAGGTCCGTGAGTACGGCGAGAACCTCGCCAATGCCGTGCGCCAGTTCGGCGGCCTGGAGTCGGGCGAGGAACTCATCCCCCGGGCAACCGTCACACAGGTCGTCGATGCCCTCGCCCGCGCGTTCGACCCGAATACCGGCGGCCTGCTCAGCGGCTCGACGAACAAGTTCCCGCCATCGATGTCGATGACGCTCATGCTCCGTGAGTACTGGCGGAGCCGCTCCACCGACCGCCCGCGCGAGGATCTGCTCGCCCTCGTCGAACTCACGCTCGACCACATGGCCCGGGGGGGCATCTACGACCACCTTGGCGGCGGGATCGCCCGCTACAGCACCGACCCCGAGTGGCTCGTGCCGCATTTCGAGAAGATGCTCTACGACCAGGCCCTCGTGGCGTCCGTCTATCTCGAGGCGCACCAGGTCACAGGCAAAAAGTTCTATGCCGACGTCGCCCGCGGCATCTTCGACTACGTCCTGCGCGACCTGCAGTCCCCCGAGGGCGGTTTCTACTCCGCACGCGACGCCGACAGCGAAGGCGTCGAGGGCAAGTTCTACGTCTGGTCGAAGCAGGAGGTGTTAGACGCCCTGGGCGAGGAGGTCGGCAAACTGTTCTGCAGCTACTACGACGTCACGGAATCCGGCAACTGGGAAGGCCACAACATCCTGCACGTCGAGCGCGACCTCGCCACTGTTGCCAAACTGCAAGGGCTCACCGAACCCGAAGCCGCACGCATCCTGCAGGACGCCCGCCGCACGCTCTTTGATGTGCGCGAAAAACGGGTCCATCCCGGTCTCGATGACAAGATCCTGACCAGTTGGAACGGCCTCATGATCGCGTCCCTCGCCCGCGGCGGACGCGTCACCGGCGAAACACGGTACACACAGGCCGCAGTGCGCGCCGCCGACTTCATCCTCGCCCGCATGACGGAAAACGGCCGACTGCTCCGCACGTACCGCGCGGGCAAGGCCCACATCAGCGCCTACCTCGACGATTACGCCTTCTTGACCGAGGGTCTGCTCGAACTCTACGAGACCACCTTCGATTTCCGCTTCCTCTCCGAAGCCGTCCGCCTCACTGAGCAGACGATCACCCTCTTCTGGGACCGCCACGATGACGCCTTCTTCTTCACCGCCGGGGATGCCGAACAGCTCTTCACCCGGACCAAGGACTCGCGCGACGGTGCCATTCCGTCCGGCAATTCCGTCATGCTCACCAATCTGCTCCGCCTGGCCGAACTGCTCGACCGCGATGCCTTCCGTCAGTACGCCGAGCAGACGATGAAAGCCTTCGCCGGCTCCGTCCAGCGCTCCCCCCACGGCCTCGACCGCTTCCTGCAGGGCGTTGACTTCTACCACGCTGCCCGCCGGGAAATCGTCCTCGTCGGCCCCCAGGCTGACCCGCGCACCCGGGGATTGATCGATGCCGTGCGCCGGGTTTATGATCCCTGGCGCGTCGTCC
The DNA here is from genome assembly GCA_964548565.1 of uncultured Planctomycetales bacterium. Lineage (GTDB taxonomy): Bacteria > Planctomycetota > Phycisphaerae > UBA1845 > PWPN01 > CAYLLT01. Next base: position 2,315 of record CAZJTF010000246.1, read on the forward strand.
TCCTGCTCGACCCGACTTCCGCGCAGGCGGCCGACTGGCAGGATCGCGTCCCGCTCCTGGCGGGCAAGTCCCTGGTGGATGGGTCGCCGGCGGCCTACGTGTGCCGCAACCGGACCTGCCGACGCCCGGTGACCGAACCTGCGGATCTCGTCCGGGAACTGCAGGCCAACTGATGCCGCCCCCCCGACGAAGCCGATGAAACTGGATCAGCCGCGCCGAAACACGGCATTCATGGAGGAAGACGCGGTGCGAGCACTCGACCCACAGCAGCACGATCGCACGATCGCCCGGTTACCTTTCGGCCGGCCTGCACTCATCTGCGGGCTGCTGCTCGCGATCGGAGCCCCCGCCGCGCCCGCCCAGCGCCCGGACACGCGTCCGGCCCGGATCCCGCCGGTTCCGCGGCTCCCCGAGTACACCGACACCGACAAGCCCACCGAGGAGATGCTCGGTCGCGCCAAGCCTGTGATCATCCTGCCGACCGAGCCCGGCGAGTATGGCGAGGAGCGCTCGCAGCGCTCCGGCGGAGCCATTGCCCGTGTCCCCGCCGAAATGAAGCGTCTGCCCGAAGGCTACATCATCGGCGCCCGCCGGGCGCGGATCGAACCGGAAGGGCGCTGGCTCGTGGCTGATCTCGCTCACATCAACGGCCTGCCCGACGCTCCGCCCATGCGCCTGCTGCCCAACAGCCGCCTGGCCATGCTCGAAGCGGTGCTGGCCCAGAAGGACCACGCCCCCGCCTACCTGCTCACCGGGCGCGTGACGGAGTTTAAGGGTAACAATTACCTTCTTCTAGAGAATATCCTCGAAGCCGCGGAACGCCCGGCGCCTCCTCCCGCCCTCGAGCCGCAGACCGCCCCGGCCGCCACCCGCCCCGATCGCGAGCCCACGGCCGAAGAGGTCATTCGCGAGTTGATGCAGCAACGCCCCCGCCGATCCGCCGCCCTGCCGGACCAGACCCCGAAAGTCACCACGTGGCCGGAAGGTACCGGTCCTGGCGAGACCGCGCGATGGACGGAGGACACGCAGCTTTCCGATCAGGCCGGCCGCCTCGTCCCCGGCGACCCCTGGTGGATGATGGCCTTTGAGAATCTGGGCCTCACCGCGAGTGAACAGCCCCTTCGCATTCTGCCGAACCAGGTGCTCGAAACGGCCATGTATCTCACGGCCGGCGGCACCCGCAATACCACGCTGATCTTCAGCGGCGAACTGACGGCCTACAAGGGCACGAACTACCTGCTCCTGCGCAAGGTCATGGTTCGCCGCGACCTGGGGAACTTCCGCTGATGCCACTGATGATGAGTGTGTCGGGCGTCCGCGGTGTCATCGGCGAATCGATGACGCCGACGCTCGCCGCGGAACTGGGCTGCGCGTACGGCACCTTCCTGCGCGGCGGGCGTGTGGTCGTGGGGCGTGACAGTCGTCCGAGCGGCGACATGGTTCAGCACGCGGTGGTGAGCGGCCTGCTCGCCGCCGGCTGCCGCGTCATGCTCCTCGACATTGCCTCGACCCCCGCCACGGCGATGATGGTCCGCCACCATCGTGCCGCCGGCGGGATCGTCATTACGGCCAGCCACAACCCGGTCATGTGGAACGGTATCAAGTTCCTCACCAGTGAAGGCCTCGCCCCCCCGCCGGCGCAGGCAGAAATGATTTTCGACATCTACCGCACGAAAGCCTTCGAACTCGCCGACGTGCAGAGGCTCCATCGCCCGGTGAGCGACCCGTTCGCCGCCGCCACGCACGTCGAGGCCGTGCTTCGCACCGTGGGCGTCCCGCAGATTGCCGGGAAACGGTTCCGTGTCGTCCTTGACAGCGTCAACGGCGCGGGATCGGAAGAAGGACGCCTGCTGCTCGGAAAACTCGGCTGCGAGGTCGTCCACATCAACGCCGAGCCCACCGGACAGTTCGCCCACGTCCCCGAACCGCTGGCCGAGAATCTCACGCAGCTCTGCGAGGTTGTCCGCGAAAAAGGCGCGAGCGCCGGCTTTGCGCAGGACCCCGACGCCGACCGCCTCGCCATTGTGGACGAGCGCGGTCACTACATCGGCGAGGAGTACACCCTCGCTCTGGCGGCTGCGTACATGTTCAAGGCCCACCCCGGCCCTGCCGCCGCGAACCTCTCCACATCGCGCATGATCGACGACATCGCCGCGGCCGCCGGCAGCCCCTGCCAGGTCTACCGCTCGCCCGTCGGCGAGGCGAACGTCGTCGAGGTCATGAAGCAGCACAACTGCGTCTTCGGCGGGGAGGGAAATGGCGGGATCATCGATCCGCGCGTCGTGCCCGTCCGTGACAGCCTCGTCGCGATGGCCGTCACGCTGCAGCTCATGGCCGACACCGGCCGGACAATCTCCGAGTTGGTCGCGTCCATCCCGCGCTACACGATGATCAAGACCAAGTTCGAGTGCTCGAAGGAGCGGATCGCCCGCGTCCTGGCCGCCGTCCGCGACCGCTACGCATCCCACCGCGTCAATGACAGCGACGGCGTCCGCGTGGACTTCGCCGACGGCTGGGTCCACGTCCGCGGCTCCAATACCGAGCCCATCATCCGGATTATTGCCGAGGGCGCCACCCCCGCCCGCACAGAGTCCCTCATCAGCGACGTCCGAGCCATCGCCGACGCCATCACCTGATCGTTCCGAAAGAAGTTATACTCGGTATATAGGGGTGGCACGGTCTGACTTCGCGTCTGTTCGCGAAGGCAGGCCGTGGCGGATGAGTGCCACACGCAAGTTTGTTTATGCGTACGCAGTCAGGCCAATCCCCCATCACAAGCCAGAAGAACCTTCTCCACCTCAACCCAGCCAGCCCGACCCGACCCCACCGCGCGAACATCGCTGCCCAGTGGCCGCCACACGCGGGGATCCGTCGGCCCGAAGATCGCCACTGTCGGGACGCCCAACGCCGCCGCCACGTGCGTCATGCCCGCATCATTCCCGACGTACAATGCTGCCGCGCCGATCCGCTCCGCCGCCGCGACCAAGTCCCCTTCGATGACCAACTCCTCGCCCGTCTGTACGATCCGCTCGCGCAGCCCCGCGAGCCGCTCGCCCTCCGACTCCACCTCCGCCGGCCCGAGCATCCACGCCACACGGCGGGGCGCGAGGCGGTCTGCCAGTCCGAAAAACCGTTCCAGCGGCCAGCATTTCGCACGCCCCCCGCTCCCGGGATGAATCAGCACGCAACCATGCCTTTTTCCAGCAGTCCTGCGCACGTGTCCGTCCCCGCACACCGATTCAAACACCCCGCCGCGCGCAGGCGAACCCGCCAGACCCCGCTCCCTTAACACATGGAGCCACTGTTCCGTGATGTGCCGCCCGGATGCCAGCGTCTCGGGGGTCGGTCGCGGATCGACGAACCACGCCCGCCTGCATCCGGAACGTCGCAGATTCGCCGCCGTGATGTGTGCGTCGCCCCCGAGAAAGCTCAGGACATGCGCCCCGTCCAGTGAATCCCGCAGCCCGGGCCCGACCTCGCCCTCTTCGGCGAACAGCATGTGAAGCCCGCACGCCTCCGGAGACTTCCACACATCGACCACCCCCCGTACCGCCGCGAGCCGTCCCGACGTTGCGCCGGCCACGGCAATCACCCGCTCCGCCTGCAGGGCCTTGCAGGCCCCCCGCACCACCGCCAGCGCAAGGACAAAGTCCCCGATTGCTCCCTGGTGCAGCACAACCAAGACCCGCTCACCCATGCCTCACCAGTACTCAGCCGAAACGAGTGGCAGACGACCCGCTCCATCTCTCACTTCCCCCTCACTCCTCACTTCGCAGCCTCAATCCACCCTCCCCCCATCACCACATCCCCGTCATAGATCACCGCCGCCTGCCCCGGCGTCACCGCGAACTGCGGCTCCTCGAACCGCACCAGCACGCCGTCATCGCCAACCGGTTCGACCACCGCCGGCGCTGCCTGATGCGCATACCGGATCTGCACCGCCGCTCGGACCGCCTCCGTCGGCCGATCGATCAGCCAGTGCACGCGTGCGGCCTGCAGGGTGTCGCGCGCCAACGCCGCCCGCTGACCGACCGTGACGGTGTTCGTCCCCGGGTCGATCTTCGTCACGTACACCGGCAGCCCCATCCCGCCGACGCCCAACCCCCGTCGCTGCCCGACGGTGAAGTTCGCATAACCGCCGTGACGCCCCACCTCGCGCCCCTCGGCATCCACGATCGGTCCCTCCGTGAAGATCTCCGGCCGCCGCTCCCGGACGACACGGGCGTAATCGCGGTCCGGCACGAAGCAGATGTCCACCGAATCCGGCTTCTCGCTCACCGGCAGCCCGAACCGCCGCGCGTGCTCCCGCACGTCGGCCTTGGTCATGTCTCCAATCGGAAACAAGGTCCGCGGCAGCATTTCCCGTGTAATGCCGAACAGGACGTATGACTGGTCCTTGGCCGGATCGAGCCCCCGTCTCAGCCGCCACGTACCGCCCGCGCAGGCGATCCGTGCGTAGTGCCCCGTCGCAACGAAGTCCGCCCCTGCCGCGGCCCCGTAGTCCGCCAGCCGCCCGAACTTCAGCGACTCGTTGCACATCACGCACGGGTTCGGCGTCCGCCCCTGGCGGTACTCCTCCGCGAAGTAGTCGATGATCCGGTCGAACTGGTCCTTGAAGTTGAGCGCGTAGAATGGCACGCCCAGCCGTCCCGCCACCGACCGCGCGTCAGCCGCATCTGCCGCACTGCAGCACCCGCGGTGCCGATCGGGCGCGCAGGCGTCGTCGGGCTCGTGCACCCCCGTGCGCATGAACAGCCCCGTGACTTCGTACCCCTGCTCGTGCAACAGGCACGCCGCCACGCTCGAATCCACACCGCCGCTCATCGCGACGACCACTCTGCCCCGTCTCTGCAACACACACCTCAAAAATCACGGGCATCGCCTGGCGCACACGGGCTCTTCTTTGCGCGTGTGCACTCACTCCGTCTCTCCGTCTTTCGATCGCGCCGCCGTCCTTCGCTCCGAGCTCAGCCGAGCCGGAGGGTGCCTCCCACATCAAATTGGCTATTATACGGGTGCCCGTGAGGCGACGAGGGATCTCCATGCACACGCTCACCGTCCAGACGCATCAACGCAACCAGATGATCGACGTCACCTCTGAAGTGCAGCGTGTAGTCCGCGAGGCCGGCCTCCGCGACGGCTGCGTCATCTGCTACGTGCCGCATACGACCGCCGGCATCACCATCCAGGAGAACGCGGACCCCGACGTCGTGCACGACATCCTTTGGAAGCTCGAGCAGCTCGTCCGCAAGGACGAACCCGGTTTCCGCCATTCCGAGGGCAACAGCGACTCCCACATCAAGGCTTCGCTTATGGGCTGTTCGAGCACCGTCCTCGTTGAAGCCGGCCGTCTCGTCCTGGGGACCTGGCAGGGCATCTATTTCTGCGAGTTTGACGGTCCCCGATCCCGTCACCTGATCATCCGCTGTGTCCCGGGATAACCGCCGCCCCGGTCACGGTGTTCTGTTTGTACTTTCCGCCCTTCCCACCGTCATTGCACATCAGCTTCACGACATGAACCCGGACCGTTGACAACGGCGCAAGTTAGTGGTTACTATTTTGCCTGCCGGAGACCTGCCGCCCTGCCGCGGCGCGGTGTGTGCGACGATCGCAGGTCCCGAGATCCGCCGACGGGCCGGCTGCCCGGTCGCATGCGACTGCATCAGTGATTCATCCTCTGCCCGTGCGTACCGGCGCGGGCTCGGTGGACGCGATATGACAGCATTTCTCGGCCTCGACATCGGGGCGGTCGGCCTGAAGGCCGCCCTGCTCCTGCCGCGGGAAACGCTCAACGGCACGCCCGTTCCCGCTTCCTGGCGGCGCATCGAGTTCGCCCCGCCCGGCGGCATCCCCTGGTGCGCCTTTGTGCCGCCCGCTCGCCGCACACGCGGACGCCCACTCGTGGTGGCCGCCGAAATGCTCAATGAAATCGCCAGTTTCGCGGGCAACCGCCTCTCCGGCATCATGCTGACCGGGGCGGGCGCGCGACTCGTCGCCGAGACATCCCGTGCCCCCCGCTGTAACGAGTTCCAGGCCCTGGCCCGGGCCATCTCCGCGACACATCCGCACGTCCGCACCGTCTTCGAAATCGGCGGCGAGACAAGTCGGTATCTGCGGCTCGAACCCTCCGGCGACGGTGCCCTGCAGATCCAGGATTACGGCACCAATGGCGATTGCGCCGCCGGGACCGGGGGCTTCCTCGACCAGCAGGCGGGCCGCCTGCACTACGCGGTCGAAGAGATCGGCAGCATCGTGGCCTCGGCCGCTCGAACGGCCCAGATCGCGGGTCGATGCAGCGTGTTCGCCAAGAGCGACATGATCCACGCCCAGCAGAAGGGCTTTCAGCCGCCGGAAGTGCTGAAAGGCCTGTGCAAAGCCGTGGCCCTGAACTTCAAGGCGGCCGTCGTCAAGGGACGCACACCCGAGAAGCCGGTTGCCTTCGTCGGGGGGGTCGCCGCCAACACCGCCGTGGTGCAGGAACTCCGGCAAGCGTTCGACCTGGCTGAATGCGACCTTTGCATCCCCGCGTGTGCCGAGGCAATCGGCGGGCTTGGCGCCGCCCTGCTGGCCGCCGAGGCCCGTCCGGGAGCTGATATCGCTGTCACCGACCTGACGCAACGCCTCACCGCCGCCGCCGGGCACTCCGAGACGTTCCCCGCGCTCTCACCGCTCTCGCTGGACGGTTGCCGGGTCCTGCGGGACCAGGTGCGGGCGTACGAGTTCCCAACTGAGGGGCGTCGGGTCGATGCTTTTCTCGGGCTGGACATCGGCTCCGTCGGCACCAAGCTCGTGCTGATCGATTCCGCCGGCGAGGTAATCCACCACATTTTCACACGGACGGACGGACGCCCCATCGAAGTCGTGACGCGGTGCCTCCGCGAGATCGAGGAGGCTGTCGGTGATCGCGTGAACATCTGCGGCGTCGGCACGACCGGCAGCGGGCGCGAGCTGATCGGCGAACTCGTCGGCGCCGACAGCATCCACGACGAGATCACCTGCCACAAAACCGGCGCGGCCTTCGTCGGCGACCGCTACCTCGGCAAGCGCCCCGACACGATCTTCGAGATTGGCGGACAGGACAGCAAGTACATCAGCCTCCAGCCGGAGGACTCGGGCGAAACCGTCGTCGTGGACTTCACCATGAACGAGGCCTGCGCCGCCGGCACCGGCAGCTTCCTCGAGGAGCGGGCGGAGGAGCTCGGGGTGGCCATCCGCGGCGAGTTCTCACAGCTCGCCATGCGGTCTCAATCGCCGCTGCGCCTCGGCGAACGCTGCACCGTCTTCATGGAGCGCGACGTCAACACCTGCATGCAGCGCGGCGCCCGCCGCGAGGACGTCATCGCCGGTCTGGCCTACTCGGTCGTCTACAACTACATCAACCGGGTTGTCCGCGGACGCCACATCGGCGAGTGCATCTTTTTCCAGGGCGGCACCGCCTGCAACGACGCGGTGGTGGCCGCGTTCCGGGCTGTAACGGGCCGGGAGATTATCGTCCCGCCGCACAACGCCGTCCTGGGTGCGATCGGCGCGGCACTGCTCGCCGGCGAAAAGATGCTGGCCTGCGAAGGCGCCGAGGCGACGCGCTTCCGCGGCTACGACATGACCGCGGTCGACTACACGCTCCGCGAGTTCACGTGCAAAGGCTGCGGCAATCTCTGCTCGATCCAGGAATTCAACGTCGAGGGCGAGAAGACGTTCTGGGGCGACAAGTGCAGCGACCGCTACCGTAAGCAGGCCCGCACGCCGCGCAAGCCGGTGATTCCCGACCTCGTCGCCGTCCGCCAGCAGTACATCGACGAGGACGACACCGGCGAGCCCGCACATCCTGTCGGGACGATCGGCATCCCGCTCGCGATGTACACGATGGACCTGCTGCCGCTCTGGCGCCGCTTCTTCCGCGCGTGTGGATGGAGCGTCGTGGTCTCGACCGGCACAAACCGCAAGACCATCCGACAGGGAACCGACACCGTCGTTGCCGAGCCCTGTTTCCCCATCCTCGTCGCCCACGGACACGTCGCCGAACTGGTCGAGCGCAACGTGGACTACATCTGGATTCCGAACATCCTCTCGACCGAGACACGATTCCTCGACAACGAGAGCCATGTTTGCCCGTGGGGCCAGACGCTGCCGTTCGTCATCCGCGCGGCCCCGGCCTTCCGCCCGTACGCCGACCGCATCCTGTGCCCCACCTTCCGCCTCCGGGAAAGCATCGGCCAGGTCCGCCCCGTCCTCGTCGAGGTGGCGAAACAGTTGGGCATCCCCTCGCGCCGCGCCCATGCGGCCGTCGACGCCGGCCTGGCCGCACTCCGGCGATTCCGCACGGCTTACCAGGAAGCGGGACGCGCCGCCCTGCAGAAACTCGAACAGACCGGCGAAAGCGGCATCGTCCTCGTCGGCCGACCCTACAACGTGCACGACGGGGGCGTGTCGCTGCAGACTGCGGCCAAGCTCCGCGACCTCTATGGCGTCAACGTCCTGCCG
>CAZJTF010000247.1:0-10726 GCA_964548565.1 uncultured Planctomycetales bacterium
GCCAGGCGCCCAGCAGCACACATCCTCCCGCCCCGGCCGAGAACGTCAACCAGTCGCGGACGAACACCGCGTTCGTCGCGAGCACCAGTCCAAGGCAGGCGAGGATTCCGAGCAGACAATCGAACAGGAGCCGCCCGGTGGTCGGCTCGCCATTATCGACGATTGTGGCGGTGGCGCGTACTGGTCCCCACAATCCCGGCGGACGGCAGCGCTCGTAGAAGCGGCGGAGCGTCTCGGGGGATTCCGGCGGAGTGAGCAGCGTGACCGCCATCAGAACGACAATCCCCGAAAGCAGCAGCAGCCCGAGCCCCTGCCAGAGGGGACGATGATCGAACCCCAGGCCGAACCAGACCAGGATCGACAGCGGCAGTCCGAGGACGATGGCCGCCATCTCGCCCCAGACGTTGAATCGCCACCAGAAGAACCGAAGCCACGAGAGCGGCAGCAGGAACATCACCATGGCCGAGTTGATGAACAGGAACCAGCTGATCATGTTCTTGACGAAGCAGATGGTGACTGTGGCCGCCAGCACGAATAGCAGCAGCGTCGTGATCCGGCTGATCCACACCTGCTGACGGACGTCACGGCCCCGCACCGGAGCCAGATCATTCACGACGAAGCTTCCACCCCAGTTGATGACGGAACTGAGCGTCGACATATACGCGGCCGCCTCTGCGGCCACCAGCAGGCCGGCGAGGCCGAACGGCAGCGAGCACCTCTTGACCAGTTCGCCCCATGCGTGCGCCGGATTGGTAATCGTCGCCATGCCCGCGGGCGCTGCTCCCAGGCGGGCCTGCGGGTCGTCCGTCCAGAACAGCGACATCGCCACGATGCCCAGGCCGATCAGCGGCAGCGTTCGAAAGGACAGGGCCAGAAACGCGTTAAAGAGCTGCCCACCCACCGCGTGGCGCTCACTGCGGGCAGCCATGAATCGCTGGGCGGTCATGCCTTCGCCCGCCGTCGGCGATCCGGCGAAGAACCAGCCCTGCAGCACGAGCACCACGAGTGTCAGCATCTCAATGGATCGGGTGGGCGGCGTCTGGGCGAGTGCTTCCGGCCTCGCCGCGGCGATGCGGTCCAGGATCGCCGTCCAGCCTCCGTGCTGCGGGATGGCCAGCAGCAGGAACGCCGTGCTCGCGAGGACCATGATCGCAAACTGCACGACGTCGGAGTAGACGACGCCCAGCAGGCCGCCGAACATCGTGTACAGGATCGTGATTCCGCCGAAGATCAGCAGGACCTGCACGGTGCTCAGGGTGCAGATCGGAGCGATTGTCTCCGCGAAGAAACCGGTGATGTAGCTGATGATCAGCACCGCAAACCCGAAGCAGCAGACAAACGCGTAGAGTTTGCGTGCGACTGCCGCGGGGGTTCCCCCATACCGGAGCGAGATCAACTCCGCCGTCGTCACGATCTGCATGCGTCGCCAGAGGCGGGCCCATACGATGGCGACCAGCGGCATCCAGATGATCCAACTCGCCCACCAGACCCAGTTGCCGGCGAGGCCATACGTCAGGGCGATCGCCACGAAGGCGCCGTTGCCGGACTGGTAGGTGGCCGTGTTCGCCAAGCCGATCGCCCACCAGGGGACGTCCCGGTTGCCGGTGAAATAACCCTCCGCGCCCTTGCGTGATGATTGGCGCGCGAACCACAGCCCCACGATAAAAACCAGGGCACACGAGCCTGCCACGACCAGCCAGTCTATGGTTCCCATCGCGATCTCCTGCCGCGTACGTTCGTGTCAGGTGCTCTCGCGCACGATCAGTTCCGGGGCAATGATGCGCTGGCGCTCCGCACGGGGGAGGCGCCGTCCGTCCAGTTGTGAGAAAACCAGGTCCATCATGGCGTCCACCAGTGCCTGCCCGCCCAGATCGATCGTGGTCAGCGGCGGTTCCAGCGCCGGCCCGAATTCCAGGTGATCGCAGCCGATGATCGCCACATCGCCCGGCACCCTTCGCCCGCGGAGTCGCAGCGCCCGCATCAATCGTGCCGCATACAGGTCGTTGACCGCGACGATCCCGTCCGCCCCTCCCTCGACCACGAGCGCATCCACTGCCTGCAGCGCCAGCTCTTCGGTGAAGGGGTCCGCCCAGTGAATTCCGGGCTGTTCGCCCATGATCCAGATGAGCCGGTCGTCCCCGCACCCGGCGGCAGCGGTGGCCTCGCGATGAGCGCGGTAGCGGTGTTCTGCATACGAGAAGATGCGGTTGTTCAGGACAAGTCCGATCCGCCGGCGTCCGCGCTCGACGAGGGCCTGCACGCCGAGCCGCGCGGCCGCCGCGTAATCGGGCTGAACGTACCATGCCGCCTGCACCGCCGAACGGGTGCGATGCTGCGGCTTCTCGTAGTAGACGACATTCGGGAAGCGGGCGAGCTCGGGCAGAACGGTCTCGCGAAAGTCGGGGTGGTTGTGGAAAATGCTGATGACGCCATCCACGCCACGGTCGCGGAAATCGTCCAGGTATTCCTGGACACGTTCGGGCGTCCCGACCGCCTGCCCGATGATGAACCGCAGGCCGCGCCCGGCCGCGCGGAGCTCCATCGCCTGCACCAGCCGGATATCCGCGATGGCCTGCGTGCTGATCAGGACCCCCACGGCGTTACTGCGCTTTCCGGCGAGCTGCCGGGCGGCCATGTTCGGGCGATAGCGAAGGCGATGGGCGGCCTCCTGCACGCGCGCGATGGTGGCGGGAGGAATCCGATGTGCCTCCGCCTGGCCGTTCAGGACGAGCGAGACCGTGGCCCGCGACAGCTTGAGACGCCGGCCGAGTTCCGCGACGGTCATGCGAGGTGGAGCGGGTTTCGCCACGTTCCCTCCGAGCTTGCGCGGTTTAGCATACGGAAAAGCGCTCGCCGCCGCAAGCGGATGCGAGCCTGCCGGTGAATCCGGCGGCTCTCCGGCTGCCCCGCTGGTGAGACGGAAAGCCACCTCGGGTATGCTGCCGGCAAACCATGGGAGTCTGACATGAACAGGTTCTTCATCGGCATGGGCGTTGTGGCGGCACTGGCGACCGGCAGCATGGCGGCGGAGCCGCGGCCCAACATCATTTTCATCCTGGCGGACGACCTCGGCTACACCGACCTCTCGTGCTATGGCAGCAGGTACTACGAGACACCGAATATCGATCGCCTGGCCGCGCAAGGCATCCGTTTCACCAATGGCTACACGTGCGGACCGAACTGCCAGCCGACGCGGGCGGCGCTGATGAGCGGTCAATATGGCCCCCGAACGGGCGTCTACACCGTCGGGAACATCAACCGCTTCAACTGGCAGTCACGCCCGCTGCGACCGGTGGGCAACGTGGTGGCCCTCCCGCTGGAGAAGGTGACCATCGCCCAGGCGCTCAAATCGGCAGGCTATGCGACGGGAATGTTCGGCAAGTGGCACCTCGGGAATGACGGTCCTCACCATCCCGGAAAGCGCGGCTTCGACGAGGCAATCGAATCGTCCGGCGTGCACTTCAACTTCAAAACGACTCCGCCCGTGGAGTACCCGCCGGGGACATACCTGGCCGATTTCCTGACCGACAAGGCCACCGCGTTCATCCGCAAACACAAGGACGAGCCCTTCTTCCTGTACCTGCCGCACTTCGGCGTGCACTCGCCCTACGAGGCGAAGAAGGACTGGATCGAACACTTCAAACCCAAGCCGTCGGCCGGCGGGCACCATGACCCGGTGTATGCGGCCATGATCGCGAGCGTGGACGAGAGCGTCGGGCGCATCCTTGCGCTGCTCGACGAATTGAAGCTTGCGGAACGGACCCTGGTGATCTTCTCGAGCGACAATGGCGGTGTCGGCGGCTATATCCGCGAAGGCCTGAAGGAATCGGGCGATGTCACGGACAACGCTCCACTGCGGGGCGGGAAGGGGATGCTTTACGAGGGCGGCATCCGCGTGCCGTACGTTTTCCGCTGGCCCGGGCAGATCCCGCCGGGCACGACGTGCGACGAGCCGATCAACAGCGTGGACCTGTACCCCTCGCTGCTCGAATTTGCCGGCGCCAGTTGTCCGAAGGGTACCAAGCTCGACGGTGTCAGCTACGTTCGCCTGCTGACGAGCGGCGGGAAGGGAAGGCTCGACCGGGAGGCGATTTACTGGCACTTCCCCGGGTACCTGGGCGCCGGTCAGGGCAAGTGGCGGACGACGCCGGCGGGGGCGATCCGCAGCGGGGACTGGAAGCTGCAGGAGTTCTTCGAAGACGGGCGGGTCGAGCTCTACAACCTGCGCGAGGACCTCTCGCAGAAGAAGGATCTTGCCCGGACCGAGCCGGAGCGCACCCGCGCGTTGCACGAGAAACTCGTCGCCTGGCGCAAGTCGGTTGGTGCACCCATGCCGACGCCCAACACGGAACGGACTCCCGCCTCGAATTCGCGCATGAGGCCGGGCCGGGCGCGTCGCCAGGCGGAACGCGGCGCGTCCCGCCCCGAGTGAACGCCGCAGACCGGGGCACTCGACTCCGGACGGCGCCTCCCGACATGGTAGGATGCGGGTGTGAGCCTGCCTCGACTCGACAGGACGGTTGCCCGGCGCCTCGCGGGTGTTGCCCCCACAGCAGGGCCGCAGCGCGTTCTGCAGATCGGCAGCGGCAACTTTCTGCGCGCGTTCAGTGCGTGGATGATCGATCGCATGAACCAGCGCGGGCTCTTCCATGGGTCCGTCGTGATTGCTCAGGCCACGCCTCACAGCAAGACCACGGAGCAGTTGAACGCACAGCAGGGTTGTTACACCGTGCTGCAGCGCGGCCTGCGAGACGGGCGGATGACGGAACAGATCGACGTCGTCGGGTGCGTGTCCCGAGCGATCAACCCGTTTGCGGACTGGCGGGGATTCCTCGAACTGGCCGCATGCCCGGATCTGCGGTTCGTCATCTCGAACACGACGGAGGCCGGGATCGCTTACACTGCCCAGCAGCCGCGCCCCGATGCTGCGCCCGCGACATTTCCCGCGCAGATGGCTGCGCTGCTTCGACACCGAGTTGAGCGGCTCGCGCCCGATGCACCGGGTCTCGTGTTTCTGCCGTGCGAGCTGATCGAACGTCCCGGCGATCACCTGCGGGAGTGCGTGCGGTCTCATCTTCACGCGTGGGGCTGCGGATCCGCGCTGCTCGGGTGGCTTGACGAGCGGTGCATCTTCTGTAACACGCTCGTGGACCGGATCGTGTCCGGATATCCAGCCGGGGAAGTGGAGGCGGTCGCGGTGCGGCTCGGGTACGACGACCGGCTCCTGGTCGCCTGCGAACTCTATCACAACTGGATCATCGAGGGGCCGCCCGCACTCGCGCGGGAGTTGCCGCTGGCCGAGGCCGGACTCAACGTCACCTGGGTATCCGACGTCGAGCCGTATCGCACGCGCAAGGTGCGGATTCTGAACGCGCCGCACACATTGATGGCGAGTGTCGCATTTCTCGCCGGGTGCGACACCGTTCGCGAGGCGATCGAGCATCCGCTCACCGGCGCGTACGTGCGGCGCGCGCTCTTCGACGAGATTCTGCCGACCCTGAAGCTCCAGGCCCCGGAAACGCACGACTTCGCGCGCGACGCGCTGGAACGCTTCGGTAACCCGGCAATTCACCACGGTCTGTTGAGCATCGCGCTGAATTGCACGTCGAAATGGAAGGTGCGCGTGCTGCCGGCCCTGCGCGACTTCGCTTCGAACGCCGGCCGGGTCCCTCCGCTGCTCACCTTTTCGCTGGCCGCGCTGATCCGACTGTACCGCGCACGACCGGCGGGCGAGGGTCTCGCAATCGGCCATCGCGGCGGCGCGCCGTACGAACTCCGTGACACCCGGCTGGCGCTCGCGTTGCTCGCCCGCGCCTGGCACAACTATGATGAGACCGGAGACGCGCGGGCGCTTGCCTGGTCCGTGCTCTCGGCCCGCGAGCTGTGGGGCGCGGATTTGACGACGCTTCCGGAGCTGACGTCCCGCGTGGTCTCGCATCTTGAGCGCATGGAGCGTGAGGGCCTGGCCGCCGCCCTCCAAAACGTGCTGAACGCCTGATCATGACCGGCGTGCCGGTCGGGAGCGTGCGAATCGTGCCGAACCAGCCGGCTCTCATTCGGATCCATCCTGCCGATGACGTGGCGGTGGCCGTGCACGACATTCCTGCCGGGATGGAGCTCGCACTTGGGGATCTCCGCGTCCGCGCGCTCGAAGAAATCCCGAAAGGCCACAAGATCGCACTCCGCGCGCTCGGTCCGGACGAGCGCATCATCAAGTACGGATTTCCCATCGGTCGTGCGACGGCGCCGATCGAGGCCGGACGGCACGTCCACCTGCATAACATGCGGACGCTGCTCGATGGCCTTCTCGATTACGCGTACGAGCCGATGCCCTCGCCGGTACGCATCGGGGAGCCGCGACATACGTTCGACGGCTTCGTGCGCCCGAACGGCGAGGTGGGCATTCGCAACGAGATCTGGATCATTCCAACCGTTGGTTGCGTCAACAAGGTGGCCGAACGCCTGGCGGCCGCCGCGGCGCGAGAACTGGTCGGGGGCTCGCTGGAAGGTGTACACTGCTTCCCGCATCCCTATGGCTGCTCGCAGCTCGGAGATGATCAGCGCAACACGCAGAAGCTGCTTGCGGGGCTGGTGCGGCATCCGAACGCCGGGGGCGTGCTGATCATCGGCCTGGGCTGCGAAAACAACAATCTCGATGTGTTTCGCGGTGTGCTTGGGACGATCGACGACGCGCGGATCCGCTGCTACTCGGCCCAGCAGGTCGAAGACGAATTCGCGCGCGGCATGGAACTGCTTCGCGAGCTCGCGGGACCCCTCAAGGTCTTCGAGCGCCGGCCCGTGCCTGTCTCCAAGCTGCGCGTCGGCCTCAAATGCGGTGGCAGTGACGCGTTCTCGGGGATCACCGCGAATCCACTCCTGGGGGCGCTCTCCGACCGGCTGATCAACGAGGGCGCTACCACCCTCCTGACAGAAGTACCCGAAATGTTCGGCGCCGAGACGATCCTGATGAACCGCTGCGTGGACCGGAGCGTCTTCGATGCCTGCGTCCGGTTGATCAACGACTTCAAGGCTTATTTCATCCGCCACGGCCAGCCCATCTATGAGAATCCCGCGCCGGGCAACAAGGC
The DNA here is from genome assembly GCA_964548565.1 of uncultured Planctomycetales bacterium. Taxonomy (GTDB): domain Bacteria; phylum Planctomycetota; class Phycisphaerae; order UBA1845; family PWPN01; genus CAYLLT01. The sequence goes on from CAZJTF010000247.1 coordinate 7,089, forward strand.
GGGCGGTATCAGCACGCTCGAGGAGAAGTCGCTCGGCTGTACCCAGAAGGGCGGGAGCGGGCCGGTCGTGGACGTACTCCAGTACGGAGAGCCGGCGCGTCGCGCGGGGCTCAATCTCGTGCAGTCGCCCGGCAACGACATGGTGTCGGTGAGCGCACTGACGGCCGCGGGTGCGCACCTCGTGCTCTTTACCACCGGGCGCGGCACGCCGCTTGGCGGTCCTGTCCCGACGCTCAAGCTGTCCACGACCAGCGAACTCGCGCGCCGTAAACCCACCTGGATCGATTTCGATGCCGGGGTGGTCCTGGAGGGCCGACCGCTCGACCAGCTTTCGGCGAAACTGTTCGACCTTTGCCTGAACGTGGCCTCCGGCCGGACCCGCACGAAGAACGAGCAGCACGGTTTCCGCGAAATTGCGATATTCAAAGACGGCGTCACCGTCTGACAACCGTCAGTGCGTGGCGGTCTCGGGTCGCCCGGTCTGGGCAACCATCGGCTCCTCGCCTTCGCGGTAGAACATCGGATTGTCGACCTGATACGTGCCCGCTCCGATTTGTCGGTGTGAGCGCGCGGGCGCATTCCACATCTGCCGGAGAACGTAGATCCCGAGCGCCAGGAAAACCAAACGGAAGAGCATCGAGCCATCTCCTCTGCGGAAGCTCAGCCCGGAGGGCTGCCTCAGCCGTGTGCCCGCGGAACTCTATTCCGTTTGCCGGCTCGAATTCAACTGGCGGGGGTCTCGAGTTCGCGAAGCAAACGCTCCAGCGTTTCCTTCGCATCGCCAAGCAGAAGAATGGTGCGGGGCTCGCGGTAGAGCGGATTTTCCACGCCCGAGTAGCCGGGGCGGGCATCGAGGTTGCACACGATGACGTGCCGCGCCTCGTGTGCCTGCAGGATCGGCATGCCGGAGATCGGGGTGTCCGTGGTGTTCACCGCCGCCGGATTGACCACGTCGCACGCCCCGACGATCAGCGCGAGGTCCGTCTGCGGGAAGTCGGGGTTGATGTCCTTCATCTCCCGGATCATGCCGTAATCGACTTCAGCCTCGGCGAGCAGGACGTGCATGTGGCCCGGCATGCGTCCCGCGACCGGGTGAATCGCGAAGCTGACCTGCTTGCCCATCGCGACCAGCCGGTCAGCCAGCGTGGAGACCTCCTGCTGCGCGTCCGCCAGGGCCATGCCGTACCCGGGGATGACGATGACACGCTGCGCGGCGCGAGTGACCTCGAGCGCGCGCATAAAGGGGTCCGCCGACGGGGCCGCGAGAGGAGCCGCGCCGACGGCACTGTCGGACGGCGACACGGAATCGGCCGTGGGTAGCGAAGCTTCCCGGACGGGCGCGCACATCTGTGCGACGTCGGAAGCGGCGGGCGCCGTTACCCGCGGCGTCTCCTGTTGCCAGCTGCCGCCGAAGATGCTGGCGAGATTGCGATTCATGGCGCGGCACATCACGTGCGTCAGCACCGAGCCGGAGGCTGCGACCGTCGCTCCGCAGATAATCAGAAGACGGCTGCCGATCGTGAGCCCGCAGAATGCTGCCGCCAGCCCGGCGGTTGCATTGAGGAATGAGATCAGCACCGGCATGTCCGCGCCGCCGATCCGGACCGAGAAAACGATGCCGATCGCCGCCGAAACAGCGATCAGGAGCAGCGCGAGAGCCGCCGCCGCGCCGGCACCCGACGCAGCCCCTGCGGCCACCGCCAACAGGATAGAGGCCCCAGCCAGTGCCAGCAGGACCGCGTTGTGCGCCGGCAGGACCACGGGCGTCTGCCGGAGCCGCCCCGCGAGTTTCCCGCTCGCCACCAGGCTGCCGCTGAACGTACCGGACCCGATGATCAGGCCGAGCAGTGCGGAGACCTCCGCCATGGCAGACAGTGGCTCTCCGGAGTTCCGCGTCAACTCCACGAAGGACACGAGAAACGCCGCCACGCCGCCCATGCCGTGCTGGAATGCCACCATGGCCGGGATTTGGATCATGTGGACCCGCCGGGCCAGCAGCCATCCGATCACGGCTCCCGCTCCGGCGCCGAGGACGATCAACGGCACCGGTTCGACGCTGCGCCGGACGAGGACGATGGCGACGGCGCAAAGGAGTGCGAACGCGGCGGTGAGATTCCCGAGCCGTGCCCCGCGCGGCGTGCGGAACTGTGAAATGCCGAGGATGAGGATGAACGCGACGGCGAAATCCAGAAGGATCTGCGACATACAGGACTCCGCGGCGTCAGTCGGGCGTGTGGGCCGAGTCTTTACGCCGGAACAGGCTGAGCATGCGATCGGTGATGACGAATCCGCCCGCGAGGTTGAAGGCCGCGGCGGCCAGGGCGACCAGTGCGAGCGCTCTCTCTGCCGCCGTTGCGTGCGCGGTGAACAGCAGGAGCGCACCCAGAATCGTTACGGCCGAAATGGCATTGGTCATCGACATCAGCGGCGTGTGCAGCATCGACGGGATGCGGGAGATCAGGAGGTATCCCACCAGGAACGCCCCCGCGAACACTGCCAGCATCAGCAGGAGATCGAGCATGTCTGGCCGCCTCTCTTATGCACCCTGGGCGCGGTTCATCGCCTTGAGTGCGCCGGCATGAACAATCCGCCCGCCAGTCGTGACCATGGAGTGTCGGACAATTTCGTCATCGAGATTCATCGAGTCTGGCCCCTTGGGGAAGAGGTTCTCGATGTAGTGCAACATGTTGTGGGCGTACAGCCATGTCGCGTCGACGGCCATCGCCCCCGGTATGTTCGCGGTGCCGCAGACGAACACGTCGTGAACGAGTGTCTCGCGCCCCGGCTCGGTGACCGCGCAATTCCCGCCCTGGTCGATCGAGACGTCCACGATGACGGAGCCCGGCTTCATGCTCTTCACCATGTCGGCGGTGATGAGGATTGGCGCGACCTCGCCGGGCACCAGCGCGCTCAGGATGATGATGTCCACCTGGGGCACGATCGTCCGCAGCAGCTGACGTTCGCGGTCCAGCCAGTCGGGTGGAAGCGCCTTTGCGTAGCCGCCCTCGCCGAGGGCCAGATCCTCGGGAACTTCGAAGCCCACCACCTGCGTGCCCTTCAGGCTGCCCGCCTCGCGCCGCGCGTCCGCGCGGATATCGAGCGCCTTCACGACGGCTCCCAGACGCTTGGCAGTGGCGACTGCCTGCAGACCGACAACCCCGGCGCCGATCACCAGCACCTGCGCCGGCTGGATCGTGCCGATGGCCGTCCCGATCATCGGGACAAACCGCGGGAAGTGGCAGGCGGCCAGCAGGACGGAGCGATAGCCGGTGAGCGTGCTCATCGAGGTGAGCGCATCCATCGTCTGCGCTCGTGAAATCCGCGGAATGCCATCCATCGTGAACGACGTGATCTGGCGGTCTCGCAGGATGCGGACCATGTCGTGGTTGCCGGGGGCAGCCGGGTGCAGGAATGTCACCAGCGCGCTGCCTTCCCGGAGCATCTGCGCCTCATGCAGGCCGACCTTCCTGTTGAGGCACGGCTGCTTGACTTTCAGAATCACGTCCGCCTGCTGGTACAGCATCGGCGCGTCGGGGACGACCTTTGCCCCCGCCTTGAGGTACTCATCGTCCGGCCGGAAAACGCCCTGGCCTGCGTTCGTCTCGACCAGCACGGTAAAGCCCATGGCGACGTACCGG
>CAZJTF010000248.1:0-10708 GCA_964548565.1 uncultured Planctomycetales bacterium
GCATCGGCCTGACCTCCGGGAAGCGATCAGGAGTCACCTGGTGCTGGAACCCCATATTCTCCAGGACGGTCTTTGCCGCCTCCAGCTTACCGTCCGGGTACAGGAGCATCAGATCGATGATGCCCTTGCCTGCACATCCTGGTACGGCCGTGCTGCCGATGTGTTCAATCGAGACGCCGGGCAGTTCGCGCCGGATCATCTCGCTCACCCGTTCGGCAATGACAAGCACCGCCGCATCCCACTCCTCACACTGCGGTGTCGCCGCCCAGTACGCTCCGATTGCCTTCTCACCATGTCGGTTCACGACTGCATCCCTCCGCCGAGCTATACGAGCCGCGTAGGCGCACCACCCCGGCTTCTCCGTCGTGCCCGCGAAGCGCCTATGCTCCCGGCTGCGCGCCCCGATGCGATGTGCGCGGCACGCACCAGACCGCGAACGCGACGAGCGCTGTCGGGACCAGGAGGCGCTGCACGCACAGGGCAAGATCATGTACCAGGTCAATGCCGACCGGGTAGCTCCTCTGATAGGCAGACAGCACAACTCGTATCGCCGCCAGGACGTTCGGGATCAGGTAGATGACCAGTAGCCCGGTCGTGACCCCGCGAGCGCTGCGCGGCCGAATGAGTACCCAGACTGCTCCGACCGTTCCCCAGATCAGCACGGCCCAGAGGTGAGCGTGATGTACCATCATGTGCAGCGTGTTGAGCTGGCTCGCGATCGGCTGGGTTGCCGTGTGCTGCCACGCCTGGCCCCAATTCGTCACAGGCAGTGACCTGCTGAGAACGGCCATGAGGGCAACGGTCCAAGTGTTCATCGGCCCGATCAGCAGGAGTAGCGCCATCATGGGTACCCAGTCCCGACGCGCTTCCCGTGTGGACTGCGGGGCTCTCGGCCAGCGGAGATCGAGCCGAGAGATTACTGACTTTTGATGGAGCTTCCAGAGCAGGTACAGGGCCATGCCTGCGTGCAACAGCACCTCGCCATCGCGCGAGTCGTCCGCTGACCCGAGCAAGCGGCCGACCATGACCACCAGAATCGTGATTCCGATCAGGACGATTGTCGCGATCACCCCCCATTTGCGTCCGGCCCACAGGCCCTTGATCGCAATCGGTGCGGCGAGCAGCGTCAGGATGGTGATGACATCGTCCACGCGCCAGGCGATGTACCAGTCCCGATTCCTGTCGATGAAGTGCACGTCCCAGTAGTGCAGGATGCTGAACGCCTCCACGAGGGAGGAGCCGATCCAGGCTGTCAGCACGCAGACGAGCAGGAAGGGCCATCGCGCGCAGGCGACCGCAGCATGCGCCGCCGGACTGAAAGGCCTTCCACACTCCGGGCACCGCGACAGGGGCAGGTGCCGAAGGTCGTAGCCGCAGGTGCAGATGAGCGCATCGGGGCTCTCGGCGTGGCCCATCGCGGCCGGAGATGTCGGCTGGACGGTTTGGCCTGACTTTTCCACTGCAACGTCCCGTGGCGAGCTGTCAGAGCATCCTACGTCCCGGCCAGGTGTCGTCCGATATGCCCTGCCTGCCGCCCGGACCTTCCTGCCCGCGGCCCACAACGTCCGTTTTTCCGTGGTGGGGTGCCGACGCCTCCTCCAGATAGAACTCGCCGTTATTGAGGCCGCCAGCGGGGGGCACTGGGCGCGGAAGCCATATTATCGCGCCGTCTGATGACCTCTCAGAACCGTTGCCGCATTGTCTCGACATTCCCGCTCGGTCCTCGCACCGTATCACTCTCTCCCTCTGCCCCGCGCCAATGCCACCGTAACAGCACTGGAGTCCCACCCCAAAAGCGACACCTGCCACCCTGCCACGCCCTCGCTCCCGGCTCGCCACCCACCTAGCCCACAACGCCCATTCACCCGCAGGTCCACGGCCGCGACCTCAGTCCCGCCTGCCCCCGATCACGCAGCGGTCCCGCCGCTCCAAACCTCCCGTGATCTTCGCCGCCCGCCGTTCGGGACAGCGATCACCCGTCTTCGCCGTCGTGCCCCGTGCCCGTCACACCTGCTGCCGGACCGAGACTCCGGAAGGTCCGTTTTTCGGGGGGACGTTGGCTACGGGCGATCTGTATAACAACCTGGTTATTCCGCTCGAAAACGCCGTCGCCCACCATCCAAGCCGGAGTTCCCGGACTCTGCGGCACCTCGGGTCACCCGATAACCGGGCTGGCAGGCTCCGATAAAAGGCATTCTGCGTCCACCATTATCGGGCTAGCTCCCGGCCAGTCGCTGGACTGGCACACCGACGCCAACCACTGTCGTCACCGCATCCCCGCCGCCCCAGACTGTGTGGCTTGCTTGACTGCGCCTCGACCCCACTCAGGCGCGCCGCCCTCACTGCGGCCTGAACGCCAGAACACCGCTGGCATTGACCGGCAACGGCGACCTCTCGACAGACCCCGGACCAGGAGAGTCTGGTTCAGGTTTCCCCCGGCGACGACGGCGACCCTTCACCGCCAGGCACCTCGCCTGGACCTCCTCGCGCGTCATGATCCCAGCACTGACCTGCCCCGGCATCCAAGCCAGGCACCCCTGGCAACAGGTCCACCGCCCCGGCTTCCTCGTCCTGCCCGGCCCACCCTGAGCAGCGCCGCCCTCAGTCCCGCTGGAGGCAGGGAAAACCCGCTCTTCTCGCCTACCTCGCAGATATTGGCGGATTGCTGGCTACCCTAGCACCATCCCGGTCCAGAACGTGGCTCAGAGACCGGTCGGTGCGCGCCAGAGGGGCCTTCTCGTGGCTGGTTATCATGTCTACTACAGGCGAATATCCAGCTTGGGTGTGGCGTAGCCGCTGTCCCGGTTGAGCGGTACTCGCAACTAGTCGCTTTTCGAGCTGGAACACACCGATCGTGCATCCCGATCCGATCAGTTTCCACGTCGCCTTGCAGTCCAGCGGAATCCGATTGATATCGAACTGTCCGCGCACCACCTGGCACTCGCACCCGGTCCATTCAACCTTGTTCACCGGCGAACTCCCTTGCTTTGTCCCACACCTCTTTCAGGTCGGCGCGGGTGATCTCCTCGGGGGATAGCCTGGGGCGGCGCTCACGCCTGAGCGCGGTGTATAAGACTGATAGGGCTGTTTGTGGAGGGGGCTGATGAGAGGTGGTAGACGATCGCAGTGATGCAGTATTGCATGGCGTGACGCAGAGTACGGGCAGTGGAGAGCCGACTCCGTCTGATCTGCGTTTCCCGTTTCTGCTCGACTTGCCCCACGTCCGAGAGCGGTTCTGGTGTTATATTCGCAAACGATCTCCCTCCCAATGCTGGCTCTGGGCAGGTGCGACCATGCACGATGCCTACGGCCGTTTCCGGGTGACGTATCAGGGCAGATCAATTCAATTTGCGGCCCACCGAGTGGCCTGGACTCTCTGCGTTGGGCCGATCCCAGAAGGTTTGATTCTGCGACACCGAGAGTGTGCCAATCGGCTGTGCTGCAATCCTTCGCACCTGCGGCTGGGGACCGATGCGGACAACGCCCGCGATCGTGTTCGGGATAAGATGACCGGGAACCGACGCTTCACAATGCAGCAGGCCGAAGAGATTCGCCGACTCCACAAATGCGGTCGATCAGTGACGGATCTCGCGCGGATGCAGGGTTGCTCGCCGGGCACGATCAGCCGCATGGTTCGCGGCCAGACCTACAAAACCTATTCGGACGAGGAAGCCGCTCCTGCGGAACCGCTCGTTCGTCAGGCCCAGGCTTCGGGTCAGCCCCTCCGCGATCACGAACAAATCGACCACCGCGTAGATCGGACGATGCTCGCAAGCAACGATCGGCCGTAATCCCGCGTGGAAGGCCAGCAGATCGCCGGAGGATAGCTGTGCAATTCCAGCTCCCCTCCGGGCACCGTCGTCACCATACGTAAGCATCTCGAAGTCCGGGTCCAGTGCATGTTGCCATCGATCAGGTGAGACGGCAACGCCACCTTACAGTTTTAACATTCCCCAAATCGCTCGACCCAAGGCACGGCCTCTTCGTAGCGCCTGGCCATCGCCTTTGTGAAAAAGCACGTTGTCGTTCTCGGGAATCGGGACGTACACAAATCGGCCGGTGCCAGGGTGAACGGGCGCGTTCCATCGCCCGAACGCCTGGTCAACACCAACTCGGACGAGGCAACCCCTCACAGCAGACTGACGCCTGCTGTGCGAATGTTCTGACAGTGGTGACCGTATTGGCCGACACTCCATGCGTAATTCTGCGAGCTTTTCATCGTCTGTGCTCGATGCACGACCTTGGTGGTTGCGGCAACGTGCACCGCCTCGCGGGATAAATCCCTCACCGAGTTAGAGATGTGTGCCATGCTCGGATATGCCGGACTTGCTCATCACACAGCCAGCTCTCCCCGGTAGTTGGAGCATAGCACGCCTCGTACTGCATGACGCAGCTTGGCAGATTGCAGGTGCGCCCCAAATCAGCACGATAGCAATCGCTGCAAGCGAACAGGAGGTGCAGCATCTCGTGCCACAGGATTTGAGCGTAATACTGTGTTGGACACAACAGGGCACACGCGGATGGGTCCAGGCCCATCGCCGAAACGCCGTGAGCACCCGAGAATGCGGCTGATACTGCAAGAGGTAACCAGATGATCCTCGGTGGGGTGAATGGTCCTGCAATGCCTGCGTTTGCGCGCAGTTCGAGGCCGCGATTATAGACCCCCCGCATTTCGTCGTCTGATGGCAGAGCGGCAGAAATCCGATTGGCGAGAGCATAGCTCCTCATTTGATTCAGGAAATCTTCATCACCTCGAATCTTGTACTTTGTTAGGACGCGGAAGAGCTGTGCTCTCACCGGAAGACTCGCATGTACGCTGCTTGACATGATAAGCGTAATCAGCCCTTCGAGTAGGCACGTTTTCGCCTCGGTCGCCTCGTACCGCACCGGCTGGTACATACGGGCAACGTCGATGTCATGCCGAAGCAATCTCTCAAAGAGCAGGCCGAGATCGTTTATCGTGCGCTGCACGAGCGACGGCGCGTTCCTGAATTGGGCGATGGAAAGCTCAGTGACGCTGTTTGCCATCCAATTCTCGATTCCCTGCGCCGCAGGTTCCGAGGCTCAAGGACTATAACAGGTCGTCCCGCCCGATGCTCTGGGCGATGTTGCGAAGATGCTGCCGGAGGGCCTCGGGGTCGTCCAGATCGCGTGACTGGATCACGATGACCTTGTAGCCCTCCAACTCCAGCATGCCACGGATTAGACGGTCCATCTGGGCTGTACGGGGATCGCCGTGCAGGTTACGGCTCATCCCGTCCAGATAAATGGCTGTTTTCGACGATTCATGGAGCCAATCCGGAACGGTCGAGAGGCCACCGGTCGTCTTCACCGTCTCGCGGCACTTGCCCGCCGGGAAGTGGTGGTCGAGCAGGATTCGATGGAGCTGTGCCTCGCGCGTGTTCGATGGCGAACCTGCCGGTGCGGGCTCTTCCTCGAAGATGGGCCTGATGTCCGCGAAGTGCTCGGGCTGGGCGTCCAACTCCTCCAGGAACTCCAAAGCCTTGTGGCGATTGAGCAGCTCGTGGTGGAACTGGTTGCGGTACGTCTTGAGACATGAATAGCACGCCGTTTCGCAGCCGCGCGGGCAGCTTGTCAGCAGTTCCCGTGCGGCGGCGATCAGCTCGCGCCAGCGGCCGATCATCTGTTCGAGCAGCCCCGAGCCGCCGGGCATTGGGTCGTACATCACTAGGTCGAGCGTCTCATCAGGTTTCTGCACGATCAAGAGCTGAACATCTTCCTGACCCATGTCGAGGAGGCGGACTCCGGCCGTACGCAGCGCCTCGCCGATGTTAATGCCCTTCTCCTGGCTCTCAATTGCATGAAACTGGAGGATATCGACTTCCGAGCAGGCAGTGAGGGCGAGCTTCGTAGGCTCCTTTCCGCATCGCTCCTGATGCAGCTTGAGGAAACGCGCGATCTCTGCTTGAACGGCGTAAGGGGTCTTGGCGGCACCGCAGACGGAGCAGATCAGATGACCGAGGCGGTTCTTCCGTACCTCGCCCGCTTCGCCGAGGTTCACCAGTTCGAGCCCCTGGCCGCGCAGGTGCTGCACCTCCAGGTCGGCGATCTTGTACGTCTTGCCGCCACGATGCCTGCGGCGATAGCGGCCCAAAATGGACACGGGCATCGAGAACCGGAGATGCTCTTCCTCGGTGATGCGGCTTTCGTGTGCGAGATCGAGGTCGGTCAGCGGCAGCGCCTCAATCACCGTACCGCCGGATTGGCCGTAGGCCGCACTGCCCGACGAATCCGTAACGAACCCCTTCTCGACATCAACTCGCAAAGTCCGTGGTGCCGAGCCCTCATCAGCCCGCAGGTGATAACGGGAGACGTAGAACGTCCCTCGGTTCGCATAGAGACGGTTGCCGGGAACAAACTCACGAAGACCGACCACCTGGCTGCGCGAAAGATCGAAGGTGCGGGTTCCGGGATGCCGGGCGAATCCGCGCCGCGCCTGGGCAGTCACGCCTCCCTCATACACGCCGTATCCCGGCAAGAAGCCCTCCACGCCGAGCACTGTCAGCGTGTACGTCGAGCGGTCCTGCCGGACGATCTTCCTGATGTAGTCATCGCATCTCCAGAGGAGCTGTTCTTCTTCGCGTTCGATGAGGCCCGCGTCTTTCCTTCGGTGCAGGTCGGCTCGGGTGAACCGTGCCCAGGTGAGCCGCCTGTGCAGCGTCCTCAGCACTCCTTCGAGTGCAGCCGGGGTCTCGCGAATCATCTGGCTAATCGCCTCCGGTGTGGCAAACTCGCGAGCCTCCTCCGGCCAGTTCTGGGCAAAAAGTAATACCAGCCGCTGAGTGAGATCCCCGTGCAGCGTCTCCAACAGTTCCCGGAGAGGCACGACACTCGGCGGTGAATCGCGGAACTGATCCTCCTCATCCAGCAGGTACTTTCTGATGAAGGTCGGGAACAGCTCTCGCGTGACATCCAGGATGCGCTCCCCCGAATCACCACCATCGCGCGCCCGCAGCAGAAGCTCCGACAGGATCGCCGACCGGATGTGCTTGGCGATCATGAGCGGGTTCTTGATGTTGAACGTCGGAGCCTTGATTCCGCCGCCGAGCAGCCTCAGCGGGTCATCGAAGAAGTATCGGTCGTGTCGCATGGGGCCACAGTACGTGACGACCACGGCCATCCGCTCTTCGCGTCCAGCCCGGCCAGCTCGCTGCCAATAATTCGATGTCCTCGGCGGGACGTTGCGCAGCAGCGCCATGTCAAGGAGCCCGATGTTCACGCCCATCTCCAGCGTCGGCGTGGCCACAAGGCAGTTGGTTCGCCCACTCTTCGACTTGAACTCCTGCTCGATCAGCGCCCGCATCTCGCCGGGCACCTGCGCGGTGTGCTCCTCCGCAGCGACCATGATGAATGGCCTGCCCATGAGCCAGACATCATAATCCTCTCTGTCCGGCTCCTGGCCCACGGTTCGACCACGGCAGTTGTGCTGGGTGCAAGCCTCGCGCGGCGCGGTCCGCGTCATCACCCGCTGGCAGGTGGTGCACCGTTCACGGTGGGCACTCTTCTCGACCAGCACCTTGTCAGCATTCACCTGCCACACGTCTGCGCCGAGTTCGGTACCCTTGTAGGAGCGGAGCGTGGTTCTCGCCAGGAGCTTCTCCTGGACGAGCAACTCCCAGAGCATGGTCGCAGCCAGATCGACATCGATGTTCGCCGGATTCTCGACCCATTTCTTCACCAGCGCCTGAACGGCGGATGCGCCGCGCTGCGCCAACACGCCGCGCGCGTACTTGTGCTCGCCCGCCTTCAGGAGCAGACCTTCCGGCCGGAACTCTCGCAGGTTCAGCAGTCCCGCCTGGATGTAGGGATCGTCCTTCGCATGAAAGCGGGAGAAGATCGGGTCGCTCGCCACGAAAAGGATTCGGTTCCGGCGCCAGATGTCCAGAATGAGCGCGATGCCGTTTACCGCATCCTCGGGCGTAAGCCCCAGGAGACTGGCCCAGTCCTGCACGCGCGGATGCTGCGGCGTGAGCCTCGCGTATGACACACGCGACAGTCCCATCGACTCCAGGCAATCCCGCCGCCGAATGCCGGTTGTGAACTCGCGCAGCACCATGTACCGCAGCGCCCGGTGCACCGGCACCCATACGTTATGACCGAAATTCGCTTGCGCTTCTTCGCCGGTGAGTTCGGGAAGCAGCGCATCAATGAGGCTTTTATCTCGACGGAAGATCTCCATCACCCCGTCAACGATGGCGTCGAGTTTGAGCCCCTGCCCCCGTTCCGCGATGACCTGGTGGAACATGTGCCGCAGCCGGATTCGGCGGGCATGATCCTGCATCCAACCCGCCTGGAACGCGGCCTCCTGGCGACTGTCGGCAAAGATGATGAGCTTTTCGTGACCTGGAGGGGCTGCATTAATCATCGCCTGGGCGAGGATGTGGACATCGGCCACAACCACCGCCTTGATCGCCTTCGCCGGTTCGATCGTCCGACCACCGATCACGATCGAGGGCGAGCTGCACGACGGACAAGATGACAGCGTGTCCCCGATCGCAATGAGCGGCAGCAGCGGTTCAGGTTGGCCACACCCGTCCGCACAGCACCGATCAGCCGGGTTCCGGTGCAACGCTCCGCACGCCCGGCAAATCCATGCCCTTGGATATCGCGACGACTTCACACCCTCCTGCCCGGTCTCGGCCTCTTCGAGCAGACGATTCGTCATCAGGAGCCGCTTGCCCGTCTCCTCCGTTCCAGTTGACCAGACTGCGTTCTCGCTGCCATCCTCAGCCTCGGTTGCGGCCCCCTGGTCGAAGTCGCGCAGATGGTTGCCCGCACCCCGCGCCAGTTCCAGGTCTGCGTAGTGCTGCTCGAAGAAGTGCTGGCCGCAGTTACGACATGTGAGGACCGGCAGGAACGCGCCATCCCTGCGGCCGGGGTGAGCCTCGCGGGCGTCCGCCAGCGACATGAACAGATCGACCTTCGTAGCTTCCGGCGTGCCGTTCAGGGCCACGACCATCTCGTCGAGCCCTCGGATGAAGAAGTGGACCTTCGGACGCAGCAGGGAACCGCCGTCCAGTTGCGCGGCCGCACCCAACGCCAGATATGCCAGCAGCTCGGCGCTGGCCCGCTCGCCCTGCGGCAGGCGGTCGGGGGCTATCCGCTGCGAGGTCAGCCACGCCGCTTCGTCCAGCTCGCGGGGTTGCGAGAGGATCTGGGTCGCCTGGTAGACGTACTCGTTCGAGATCAGGTGCTGGAAAAGGGCCTCCGACCAGGATGGACCGGGGTGGAACATCTGGCCGGTCAGCTCTTCTACGACTCGTCTCAGTGCAGGTACATCGACGGGATCGCCGAGCGCTTTCAGCAGACAGGAAAGCCGCTCCATCCCGTCCCCGAGCGGGGCAGCGGGCTTGTACCGCGCTCGCGGCCATTCGCGCTCCACGTAGGACTCGCCGATGAGGGCCACCCTCTCGGCGTCTACGCCAAAGAATCTTGACGCAAAGCGCCGGGCAACGGCTTCGTTGTTGCCGCTCTCCGGGTCCGTCAACGTGGCCGACGTGCCGATGCAGGTCACCTCGTCCGATTGCCTGCCTGCCAGGGCACGCACGCGCCGGATCAGGCACGCGACCTCCGCTCCCTGCGCTCCCTCGTAAGTGTGCGCCTCGTCGAACACGAGGTACTGGAGCGGTGCACCCGCGAACAGCGTCACATCGGGGTACCGGGTCGTCAGGATTTCCAACTGGCGGTAGTTCGTGAGGAGGATACGCGGCTGACGCTGACGGATGTCCTCTTCCGAGCAGCATTCTTCCGGCGGTGCGAGCGGGCGCGCGGCCCGGTCTTCGGCGTGGGCCTCCTCGCGGCGGCGCTTCCGCTCGGCCAGGTATGCCTGACGGGATGAACCGGTGAACCGCTCGATGGAGACATCCTTCTCCTTGTCAGGCGTGGTCCCGATCCACTGGCCGAACGTGATCCGCGTCCCCGCCAGCATCTCACGCAGGCGATCGAGCTGGTCGTTGGCCAGCGCGTTCATGGGATAGATCAGGATGGCCGACAGTCCCGACGTGACACCTGCATCCCGTTCACGCAGCAGGCTGTCCACGATCGGATACAGGAACGCTTCCGTCTTGCCCGACCCCGTCCCCGTCGCCACGAGCGCGTGCCTGCCGCTGCGAACCGCCTGAAAGACCTGCTGCTGGTGCAGCCACATGGTCGGATAGCCGATCAGTCCCGGCATGGCGTGGTGCAGCAGTCCGCGATCGGCCATCGCCTGCACCAGCTCCCCGTGAGCGAACGCCTCCGACAGCGAGACGTACGGCCCCCGCACGAGGGGGATGTCGAGCGACGACGACCGTTTCAGCAGCTTCCTGGCCTGCTCGGCGAGCTGCGGGTCCGAGAGCGGGAACGCCGAGAAAATGTATCTCAGGAACTCGTCGCAGACGCTGTGGGCGAAATGGATGGGGTTGATGGGCATGCCTACGTTGCCTCCCCGCGTTATGGCGCGTTATTCCTGCGCTATTCTGTTGCGATTCGGCCTGCATCGCAAATGCTTTGTTCACAAAGCCTTGCATTACAGGGTGGGCGATGCCTGCGGCTGAGCCGGTCGATTAGCGTGGCGTCTCACCACGCAATCACCACGCAATGGCCACGCAATGACCACGTTATGGCGATCCTGTTTGAACGAGCCACCACTTCGCTCCCAGGCCGCGACCTCCGGTCCAGATTTCCTCGAACAGCGCACGCAGGCTCA
>CAZJTF010000249.1:0-10646 GCA_964548565.1 uncultured Planctomycetales bacterium
AGTAGCCGTGGATGATGGACGACTCCAGTTCGCCACCCACTTTGCAGCGCGGACCGATGCTCATGGCGTCGCGGAGGGCCGATCCGGGCTGAATCAGGGATCCATCGCCGATATAGCAGGGGCCCTCGATGCTGGTACACGGGCTGATGGTGACGTTTTCACCGATGTAGATCGGGCCATGCTCGGCGTCCAGGACGACACCCGGCTTGATGGTGCTGCCGGGGCCGACGTGGATGGCACTGCGGTTCAGCATGTAGACGCCGTCACAAATCCGGCCCTCAAGACACGCGGGGCGACCTGACTGCCTCCAGCCGATCTGGAGCATCTCGAGGTTCGCGTTCACCAGGTCCCATGGATACCGGATCATCTTGGGCGAGCGGACGAATTCGTGAAGGGGAACATTGGCCAGGACCTGCCGGACGGCCGCGCGGTCGAGGAGGACCTCCGGCGTGAGTCGCTCGAGCAGGGCCGGATCGGCGTGGATGACGATGGGCTCGTCCTGATCCCACTGGACGGACGGGAGTGGCCCCGGGCTCGGCTCCGCGGTCAGGAGCAGGCGCCCGCTGACGAGCAGCGCCGGTTCACCCCGCGGAACACGGTTCACGGGCAGGGCAAAACGCTCGGACGTCGTGCCCGCCATGCATCCGCGGCAGTAGAGCACCCTGCGGGAGGCTTCGATGCGGGAACAGGCATGCTGAAAGAGGCTGCCATAGCCCGTGCGGAGCTCGCAGGTCGTCCGCCAGTAGGTGAGCGGCAGCAGGTTACGGTAACCCGCGTCCTCGAACAGGATCAGCGTCGACATGGTCGCCTCGTCTTACCGCCGGCCGGGGGTGAGAGGCGTCAGAAGGGCGTCGGTGCGCCCACGGCGGCTTGTGCGCACCGGACGGGAGAGCCCGCCCCGGCGCGTAAAAAAAGAGAGTAGTATCCGCCGTTGCCGGTGGGAGTGATTTGACAGAACCCAATAACAACGTGGGTGGCTTGTGACCGGGGTCGCGAACCGTGAACCGGACAGCGTCCCCCGGAAGACCAGCGGCCTCCCTGGGTTCTTTTTTACGGTTCAGTCAAATACAACTCCCTGTCGAACAGGGCAGGTACTAATCTCTTCACCCTCTTCTATAGCATGATCGGCTGTCGTTTTCCATGACTTTCCCCTGAGCCTGCCGAATCGGAATCAGCCGCTCCCATGCGCTTGTTTTCGGAACTTCAGTCGACCAGGGGCACTTCGGATCCCGCAAGGACCGCCCTCTGCAGACTGAGAAAAGGCGGCCGGCTCGCGTGGAGCCGGCCGCCTGGTGTAGATCGCGTTGAACCCTGCCGTCAACCGTGGAGTCGGGGCAAACCCGATTACGGGCGAAGCATGGCATAGTACCAGAGATCAAACGACGCGTCGCTTCCGCTCCCGCCGGGGAGTATCTGCAAATCCTTGTACATGAGAAACTTGGCATGCCCGTCGCTGTAACCGACGTTCACGCCGTTGAAGTGCATCTTCTTGTCATGCAAGTCGGAGCCGATCACGAAGTCCATGACCAGGGGTTGGACCCCGCGCGGCATCATGCGGATCGCCGTGGCGTCATCGTTGGCGAGTCCCTTGTCCTTGGCTTTGCGCTTGAGGGCGTTGACCCAGGCCGTCTCCAGCCGGTTGACGTCGCGGGGGTAGACGTCCGTGCCCATCTTGGGGGCACCGGTGCGCTTGGCCATCGGGATGGCGTAGTTGTAGCCGCCATAGGTGAAGCGGGTCGCCGGATCATACAATGTTCGGTAACCACCTTGACCTTCTTTGAACCGCGTGATCGTACTGGGGCAGTACAGGGCGTTCCAGTCCTTGCCGACGTGCTTGCCGATGAGCAGTGCGAGATTGACCAATGTCTTCGAGCTCTCGCCGCCCCAGCCGTACGCCTCGCGTGGCACCTCCGAGAGCGAATACGAGAACCACCCGCGCCAGGGCAGGAAATTCTTGTGATCGGCGGAGTAAGAACTCATAGCCAGCAGCTGTTGGTGCAGGTTCGACGCACAGGCGGCTCGTTTTGCCTGGTCTCTCGCCCGACTGAGAGAAGGGATCAAAATCGAGATCAGCAGTGCGATGATCGCAACGACCACCAGCACCTCGATCAGTGTAAAGCCCAGACGGGAAACGCCACGACGCGACATAGTGACCTCCGGCTCAGGTGGTGCAAACAGATGATTCACGGTGATCCCGGAACTGACTTAGGCAGCCCCTTGCTCCGAAAAAGGAGAGGCCGCTCGAGAGAAACACCGCAAATCGAGACTGGAACCACACTCTAGTTTACAGGATCCGGGTGTATGCGTCAACAGAATTCAACCGGGGAGTCTGCGGCACCCCGAAAATGAGTGAGACTCTTGGAGCCCACGTTCAGCTCCAGTTCAAAGAAGGTTCCGAAACTGCATTCAATCTCCCCAGAATACCGTTGCGGTTCCTGTCGACGGAAATCGGTGCGCGGGAGGCCTTCAACGATCTGAAATGGCGCACAGTTCCGTGCCCGAAACAGACCCCAGCACGCAGCAGGATGGAAGAGTATAGCCACCACCGGTACGATTTGGC
The DNA here is from genome assembly GCA_964548565.1 of uncultured Planctomycetales bacterium. Taxonomy (GTDB): domain Bacteria; phylum Planctomycetota; class Phycisphaerae; order UBA1845; family PWPN01; genus CAYLLT01. Next base: position 2,561 of record CAZJTF010000249.1, read on the forward strand.
CGCCTGCGTGGGGCCGCCTCATGATGAAGCCCCGCAAATCGAGACCTGCCTCACGGAAAGGATGCATGCATGTCTGCAAAGCAGAACAGCTCACGTCGCGATTTCCTCGGCACGGCCGCGGCCGCCCTGGGAGCAGCCGGCCTCGTTTCGGTACCCGGCCGCAGCTCTGCGGGCGAGTCCCGGAGGCAAGGCCGGCTCCAGGCGGTGGCGGGGCCGCGGCCGAAGCAAATCAATCCTGATAGACCAATCCGGCTGGGCCTCATCGGCGTCGGCGGGCGCTGCAACGACCTGCTGAACGCGACGGCGGCCGCAAAATCCAACGTCCAGATCGTGGCCATCGCAGATCCGAACGAGGCGAATGTGAAGGCGCGGCTCAACTTCATCCGCCAGACTTGGAACGCGATGCCGGAGGTCTACACCGGCGAGCAGGACTATCGCGACAAGTTGCTGGCACGCGACGACGTAGACGCGGTGCTGATCGCAACGCCGTGCCTCTACCACGCCGAGATGTACGTGGCCGCATTCGCTGCGGGAAAGCACCTCTACGGCGAAAAGCCGATGTGCATCGAGGTAGATGAAGTCAACGCCATCGTCGATGCGCAGAAGAAGAACCCGGATGTGATCTGCCAGATCGGTTTCCAGCGCCGGGCGAGCAAGGGCTACCAGGCGGCCGTCCAGAAGATGCATGGAGGCCTCCTGGGGCGAATGTTCGAGGCGACGGGCGGCTGGCGGATTTCGGGCGGGCCTCTCGGCATGCCCGGCTCGGGAACGCAGATCTGGTTCGGGCGGCGCCGGTTGAGCGGCGACTGGATGCTCGAGCAGGCGTGCCACACGTGGGATGTCTTCTGCTGGGTGGCCGGTGAGATGCCCATCGCGGCCAGTGGACGCGGGCAGCGGGGGCTGTTCAAGGAGCAGGACCCTGAGCGCGATGTCACCGATTTCTACGTCGCCCACCTGGAGTTCCCGTCGGGTCTCATCGCGGACTTTGAACACAACTGGATGTGCCCGAAGCACGACGACCAGATGCGGTTTCAGGGTGTCTTCGAGCGGTTCGTGGGGACCAGCGGCGGCGTGGCGCTGAGCACGTGGCCGGGCGAGGCGACGTTCTACCCGCGCGACGAGAAGGAGAAAGTTGTCCAGTACGCCAAGCCGCTACCGGAGCCGACGCAGGAGTCGATTGAGGCGTTCTACCACGCACTCCGCACCAACACGAAGCCGCCGAGCGGCGTCGAGAACGGGCGGATGGCGACTCTGACGGGCATGCTCGTCCGCAAGGCGGTTTACGAGAACCGGCGCGTGGAGATGAAGGAACTGACCGGAGCCTGACACCAACCGCAGAGCAGCCTGACAACCCCGCCGCCGAGCCGCGAAACCGCTGCGTTACTTCGCGGCGACGGGCACCGCACTGACGTTATCGAGCATCCGCTGAAGGGCGACGCGCGACCAGTGGCGCGTGTCGGCGTCAACCTTGATTTCGTTGACGACGCGTCCGGCCGCGAGTTCATCAAGGCTCCACAGCAGGTGCCGCATGTCGATGCGGTACATCGTGGTGCACAGGCACTGCATCCCGGCGAGGGAGCGGATACACTTGCGTCCCGCGTACTTTTTCGCGAGGCGGTTCACCAGGTGCATCTCGGTGCCGACGGCCCAGCGGCCGCCGTCGGGCGCCTCGTCGAGCGTTTTGATGATGTACTCGGTGCTACCGGCCAGATCCGCCTTCTGAACGACCTCCCAGCGGCACTCGGGGTGAACGATGATCCTGCACGCGGGGTCGGTGCGGCGGATCTCGTCGCAGTGCTTCTCGGTGAAGAGGCCGTGGACGCTGCAGTGTCCCTTCCAGAGGAAGAACTTGGCTTCGCGGACCTGATCGGGGCTCAGCCCGCCGTCCGGCTGCCCCGGGTCGTAGACCACCATCGCCGCAAGGGGCCAACCCATCGCGTACGCGGTGTTGCGCCCGAGATGCTGGTCAGGAAGGAAAATCACCTTGTCGCCCTGCGTGAGCGCCCACTCGAGCACCTTCCGGGCGTTTGAGCTGGTGCAGCAGGCGCCGTCATGCCGGCCGCAGAACGCCTTCACCGCGGCCGAGCTGTTGACATAGGTGATGGGGATGATTTTCGCGTCGGTTTCACCGGTGAGGTGGTCCCAGGCATCCTCGAGTTGCTCGATGGCGGCCATGTCAGCCATGCTGCAGCCGGCGGAGAGATCGGGCAGGATGACGACCACGCGCTCCTCGGTGAGCACGTCGGCCGACTCCGCCATGAAGTGCACGCCGCAGAAGATCACGAACTCGGCGTTCTTCTGTTTTGCAGCCAGTTGGCTGAGCTTCAGGCTGTCCCCGGTGAAGTCGGCAAACTGTACGACTTCGTCCTGCTGGTAGTGATGGCCCAGGATGACGAGACGTTCGCCGAATGCCCGCCTATGTGCGCGGATCCGGTCCGCCATCTCGGCCTCAGTGATCTGCCGGTAGTGCGCGGGCAGTGGGGTCTGAAACAGCATCGCCATCCGGGTCGACTCCTGAAACGGCAAACAGGAGAGTATAGCGGGCCGCCGCCCGACGTACCCAGACCAGTTCCAGCCCCGCTCGGCAGGTCCGGCAGCGACGAAGCCTCCGCGCGCCCCGGTGCGACTCACCCGTCGTCCCGTCCGGCCGCACCGCGCCCGGAAACCCTCACGTGCCCTTCGCCCCCACAAACACAATGGACGAGGGATTTCCGACCGGGACATAGTGACCGGTGAACGCGAGCCCACCGGTCTGGCGGTTCACGTGGAAGACGGCGACGTTGTCCGCCCGCTGGTTACAGCAGTAGAGGAACCGCCCGGCAGGCTCGAAGCTGAAGCTGCGGGGGTAGTCCCCGCGTGTCCATTCCTCTCCGAGGTAGGTCAGCTCGCCGCTCTCGCCGACAGAGAAGATGCCGATGCTGTCATGCAGGCGGTTGCCTGCGTAGACGAACCGTCCATCGGCCGAGACGAGGATCCCGGAGCAGAAGTTGCTGCCGGCATACCCGGGTGGCAGCGTGGAGATCATCTGCCGCGGTACCAGGCGACCGGTCTGGCGATCGAAGTCAAACAGCACGATGGTCGAGGCTTCCTCCTGGATTGAGTAGAGCCATCGGCCGTTGGGGTGGAAGTCGAAGTGCCGCGGCCCGTCCCCGGGGGGCAGGGAGACCGCGGGCGGGTCGTTCGGTGTCAGCATCCCCTTCTGATCGTCGAACCTCCAGACGAAGATCTGATCGAGCGCGAGATCCACGTGCAGTACAAAGCGCCCGGAGTCGTCGGCCTCGATCATATGCGCGTGCGTGCGATCGTGGCCGCTGAAGGCGAAGCTGCCGGGCGGCGCATTGCTCGGGCGGGCAGGCCCGATCTTCCCACGGTCGTGCTTGACGTCGGTCGCATCCCCCAGGCGCCCATCGGGTCGGATCGGCAGCACCGCGACGGAGCCTCCGAAGTAGTTGGCTACCAGCAGAAAACGCCGGCATGGATGGATGCTCACGTACGTCGGCCCGGCGCTGCCTGCACTGACGGTATTGAGCAGCTCGAGTCGGCCGTCCGCGCGGTTGACGGCGAAGGCGCTGATCGTGCCCTCCCTTTTTCCACCGACGCTGTCCGTCTCGTTGGCGGAGTAGAGGCGTGTTCCGTCCTCATTCACGGCCAGGCAACTCGGGCTCGTGCCGAGCACGTACTCGCCTGCGGGAGTCAGCGCACCGGTCTCGCGATTCACCTGGAAGATGTGAATGCCGCGTCCGTTGCCCGGCGGGCGGTCCACCTGGGTGGGCGGGATGTCACGCAGGGGAGAGCTGAACGTTCCGATGTACGCGAACAGCGGCACGGCGGGCGGTTGCGACTGCGCCCGCGCCAAGGTGCCCCCCAGCGGCGCTGCCCCCGCAAGCGCGAGGCAGGCTTTCAGGAACGAGCGTCGGGAGGCATCAACCGTCAGAAGAACCGCCTGTTGACCGTTGCCAGCGTGATGAGACATGCGATGCGCCTTGTGCTGAAGCCATTCAGATGCTGACCTGTAGTCACCGAAGTCTACCTGATCCTCGCCGGCCAGGCACCTCCGCCGACCATGTGCGGCCGCAGACTGCGGCGGCGAGAACGTCTACAATCGTCAGGAGTACGAGGGAGCCGGTCCATGAGCTTCTTCCGGGAGTTGCCCGACGAGGATGTGATCGAGACCGCGCTGCGGGGAATGCCGCTCCTGCGTTTTCCGCTGCTGAATAAGGGCACCGCCTTCACGCGGCAGGAACGCGAGGAACTGGGGCTGCTCGGCCTCCTTCCGGCGACGGTCTCCAGCCTGCAGGCACAGTTGGCCCGCGTTTACAGCAACTACAGGACGGCCAGCACCGACCTCGACCGCTACATCTATCTCCGCTCGCTGCAGGACCGCAACGAGACGCTGTTTTACGCCCTGATCCGTTCGCGCATCACGGAGATGTTGCCGATCATCTACACACCCGGTGTGGCCGCCGGCTGCCTTCAATTCAGCCGCATCTACCGGACGGCCCGCGGACTTTACCTTCCGTACCCAGATCGTGACCGCATCGAAACGCTCCTCGAGAACCGCCCCTGCCGCGACATCGACGTGATCGTCGTTACGGACGGCGAACGGATTCTCGGGCTGGGCGATCAAGGTGCCGGAGGTATGGGGATCCCGGTCGGCAAACTCGCACTCTACACCGCCTGCGGCGGGATCAACCCCGCGCGGACGCTGCCGATCTGCCTGGACGTGGGCACAGAAAACGCCGAAGCCCTGGCCGACCCGCTGTACGTCGGCTGGCGGCACCCCCGCGTCCGTGGGACGGAGTACGACGGCTTCATCGAGGCGTTCGTTGGGGGCGTGCAGCGACAGATGCCCGACGCGCTCGTGCAATGGGAGGACTTCGCGCACGATCATGCCCGGCAGATCCTGGATCGCTACCGAGATCGGCTTTGCACGTTCAACGACGACATCCAGGGAACCGCGGCCGTGACGCTGGCAGCCCTGCAGTGCGCCGTGCGCCGGACAGGCGGGACGCTTCGTGAGCAGAAGATCGTCATCTTCGGAGCCGGATCCGCCGGCCTCGGAATTGCGGACGAAATCGTGAGAGCCCTGGCCGCTGAAGGGGTCCCGGAGGCGCAGGCGAGGAGCTGCTGTTGGATCTGCGACAGCCGTGGACTGATCCACGCCGGTCGTGACGATCTCGGAACCGCCAAGAGGCCGTGGGCACGTCCGGCTGGCGAAGTGGCGTCGTGGCAGCGCGACGATCGCGGACGGATCGATCTGCTGGAGCTCGTTCGGCAAGCCAGGCCGACGGTTCTGATCGGCGCCAGCGGACGAGCCGGCGTTTTTCACGAGGCGGTCGTCCGCGAAATGGCGAGGCACGTCACCCAGCCGATCATTTTCCCGCTGTCGAACCCGACGGCACTGGCCGAGGCGCGTCCGGCGGATCTGCTCGAGTGGACGCAGGGGCGGGCGCTCGTCGCAACGGGCAGTCCCTTCGCACCGGTGACCAGTGGCGGAGGCACCGTTTGCATCGCCCAGTGCAATAACTGCTATGTGTTTCCAGGTGTAGGCCTGGGAATCATCGTCGCTCGCGCCCGGCGCGTCACGGACAACATGATGCTCGCAGCCAGTCGAGCACTATGCGCCTGCGCGGCACCGGGCGCAGGCCCCGATGCACCGCTCCTGCCTCCGCTGGAGCAGATCTGCGAGGTTTCGCGGACGATTGCACTTGCCGTGGCCGAGCAGGCACAAACAGACGGTGTTGCTCCGCCCGTTTCACGTGAAGAGCTGGACTCGCGGCTTGAACACACCTGGTGGGATCCGCAGTACCGAACCATCCGCCCCGCGGCAGCCATTGACGCACGGCCGGCCTGAGCAGGCGTTGCGGCATCAGCCGATGGATTCACGCAGGAGGCGGAGATAGCGCCGGCAGATGTCGCGCATGTCTTCGTCGTACTTGTCCTGCTCGAGCGTCAGGAAGCCCGAGAAGCCGACCTGCCGGCAGGCTTCGATGATGCCCGGGAAGTCCATCACACCGGTGCCGATCGGCGGGAATCGGCGCATGGACCCGTCGATATCGCGCACGTGGAGGTTCATCAAATGGCGGCCGACCTTGTGGATGGCCACCGGCGGGTACTCGCGCTGGGCAAGCGTCCAGCCCGTGTCGAGATTGTAGCCAAGAGCGGAGTCGCGCACGGCATCCCAGAGTCGCAGGAATGACGTCGCGTCATGCACCAGGCAATGCGTGTGGTGTTCGATCGTGAACTTGAGCCCATACCGGCGGGCACGCTCCAGGCACCCCTTGACCGTGACGATGAACTGGTCCCACACGCGATCCCAGTCAAAGCCGGGGGCCACGCTGATGCGGAACTTCTCGCCCTCCTTCGGCTGCGACAGCTCGTAGAATCGCGGCAGGTACCCGTGCTCCCTCCCGATCTCGCGCGGCCACGGAGCAACGATGTTGATGATGGGCGCGCCGAGGCGCTTGCCCACGCGGCAGCCGGCCTCAAAAGCGTCGAGACTCTTATCGCGGGTCTCCCCATCCAGGCTGGAGAGGCCCTCGACGACGGGCTGGAACAGCACGAATTGCGAGACTTGGAGCTTGCGGGTGTCGAGTTGCCTGAGGATGCGGTCAATGCCGGCGTCGCTCCAGACGGTGTCGAAATCCCCGCGGGCGTTCACGATCAGTTCGATGCCGTCGAAGCCCAGGTCCGCGATGGTATCGATGGCCTGCGCAGGGTCCACGCCGCCCGCGAAGTTGTGAAACGCCCAACTCGTGCAGCCGAGCTTCATCCGGCCAGCCGGCATCGCAGCTTCAGGTTGGGTGCCGCGGCCGACGGCTGCCATCGCCAGTGCAGAGGCCGCTGACCGCACGAATACGCGGCGCGTGAGTTCTTCCCGGACGGCCTGCTTGTTGGCTTCCGCCATGAGACTCCCCTGTGAAGTGGAACGACACGGTCGCCCATTATACAGCTCCAGCGGGTGCGGCACCGCTTCTCACCAGCACATGCGCGGCCCGTTCCGTCGAGACGCCCCTGAATGGCGGTGTCCGCAGAACAATAATGAACGGGTAGATGTTGATGTGGTGCAAGCTCGGGAGCGTTCCATGTGCCGGAGACACGTCGAATCGACGCGGCGTCAGGCGATGCTGTTGCTGGTCATGTCAGCGCTGTCCGGCTTTGCAGGTCAACCGGCGTTTGGCGGCGAGCCGCAGAGGACGCCAACGAAGGCAGATGATGAGCTCTCAGCGGCCGCGGACAAGGTCGACGTTCAGCCGCGCGCCCGGGATGACGAGATCCGGGCACGCCTGCTCAACGTACTGGAGGCGACGGGTTGGTTCGAATCACCGAAGGTGCAGGTGGAGGACGGCGTCGTCTTCCTCGCGGGCCTGGCCAAAACGGATCAGCTCAAGAAGTGGGCCGGCGACCTCGCCCGCAACACGCAGGACGTTGTGGCAGTCGTCAATCGGATGGACGTGCCTGAGCCTTCGGTGTGGGACTTCACGAGAAGCAGCCTCGGCGGGCTCTGGCGCGACTTTCTCCGGGTTCTGCCGCTGGCCATCTTCGGCGTCATGATCCTCGGGGTTTCGCTGGGCGTAGCGGCCATCGCCACTCGGCTGGCGGACGGGATGCTGCAGGGCAAAGTGCGGGCGCGACTCCTGCGGGCGGTGATCGCGCGGGGCGTCGGCGTGATGGTCTTCCTGTTTGGAGTCTACCTGATCCTGAGGACCTCCGGGCTCACGCAACTGGCCCTGACGGTGGTCGGCGGAACCGGTCTGCTCGGTCTCGTGCTCGGCATTGCGTTCCGCGATATCACCGAAAACTTCCTTGCGAGCATCTTCCTCAGCATGCAGCAGCCCTTCGCGACGGGCGACCTGGTGGAAATCGAAGGCATCACGGGATACGTGCAGCAGTTGAACGTTCGCACGACGATTCTCATGACGTTGGAAGGGAACCTCGTGCAGATTCCCAACGCGACGGTGTACAAGAGCAAACTGCGGAATTTCACGACAAACGCAAACAGACGGGAAGATTTCGTCGTCGGGATCGGCTAGTACGTGTTTAGCGTGCTCTTCGCCGCGGAGTTAAAGTGATTTTTTACTTGCGC
>CAZJTF010000250.1:0-10636 GCA_964548565.1 uncultured Planctomycetales bacterium
GCCCACAGGGTGGTTTTCTTCTGGGGTGTGTAACAACTGGCGGCGAACAGCGCACCGACGCCGTGCAATCCCACGCCGAGGATCGGATGTGCAGTCATGGGTGGGCAGCCAGCCTCCGCAAGGGCGCCGCGAGCGCGAACCCGGCACGGGACCACGCCTTTGCCGCATTGTCACACCCACGGGAACCGCGCTCTTTCTACTCGCTGGGGACGTTGATGACAAAGGCGGGTTGCTCGTGACGCCACCACGAACCGGGCCGCCGCGGTTTCTCCACGGTCCTGTGCGAGGGCACTCAGCGTCCAAACTACGACGGTCGTCCGGCCATCGCGCGGGTAAACAGGCGATAGTGGCCGACGAGGCCGGCCACGCCGAGAACGCTGGAGAGCCCGCCGATTCCGAACACGGCCAGGTACATGACCTCGTACGGGATGATACTGAACCCGAGTGGCGCACCGGTCGCGACGAGCACGAGAACAAGACCCAGGCCCGTGAAAGCGGCGAGAAAGCCGTTGATCCGGCGCAGCCCCGGACGTCCCGCTCGCCGATCAATGTCGCGAAAGTACAGGCAGACGAGCATCGGGCTCAAGAAAAGCAGCGCAAACATCTCGAAATAGAGAAACAGGCCGATCCAGTTCAGCACATTCAGCGACAGCAGCCAGGCTGCAGTGGTCATTCCGACGCACTGAATACAGGCCAGGGCCACGAACCGATTCAGCCATCGGAATCCGCTGCGCCGGTTCGCCGCAGGAGCGTCGGGCTCGGCGGTGGTGCCCAGCCAGACACCGGCGGTCCAGGAAAGCACGAGAACAGTGATCAGGCCGAGAAGGACGAAGGGAGAGTAAGCGATGGGCAGCAGCCCAAGGGAAGATACCAGCAGCATGACCATGGCGGCGACGGCTACGCCCATCAGGATGGTCCCGCGGCGCAGCGCTCTGAGCCAGCGGACGTCGGCCAGGTGAAGGTGGCGGAATCGCATCGACGCCTCGATCGGATGCGCGCACTCCGGGCAGACGGCGGTGACCGCGAGGGTCCGCAGGTTGTAGCCGCAGCCGGCACAGGGTAAATCGTGGCTCACACAGGGTGGAGAGGGAGTGGTGATGCCTGGAGCGGCAGGGAGGTCGGTTGCGGAGTTCATGCGGTCACCTCCGCTGGCCAGTCTACTCCAGGGCACAGCCGTGTTCGAGCCTGGCACGACGTATTACCCGAATTCCATGCGGCATTCTCCCTCCAATGCCGCTCACACTGCTCAGAAGCAGGTACGGCAGACTGCCAGAAGTTGCGGAGGACGTTCATGTCGGTCGATCGTGACAAACGATCGTAGGTGTTGGATTAGAGTGTGCCACCGCCCGCGGACTTCTTGAGCCTTCACTTCCTCCGCGATGCGTGGACGGCGCGGTCGAGGGCCCAGGAGCGGATGTGGTTGACCTGCTCGCGCATGGTCTTGGAGAGCGGGACGATCTGGCGGAGCGAGACGAACATTTCCTCGTCCGTGACGGCGCCCTTCGCCAGGCGGGCCGAGATCAGGGCCGCGATGACCGCCTGCTCGATCTCCGCACCGGTCCAGCCGTCCGTCCGGTCGGCGATGACGTCGAGCCGCAGCTTCGAGGGATCGACGCCGCGGTGGGCGAGATGGATGCGGAAGATGTCCAGGCGCTCGTCGCGGTCGGGCAGGTCGATGAAGAAGACCTGGTCGAAGCGCCCCTTGCGGATCATCTCGGCGGGCAGGAGATCGATGCGGTTGGCGGTGGCGGCCACGAACAGGCCGGCGGGCTTCTCCTGCATCCAAGTCAGAAAGAAGCCGAAAATGCGGTCGAGCACGCCGGTGTCGTCCTGGTGGTGTCGGGAGATCGCGTTCTCGATCTCGTCGAACCACGCGACGGCAGGCGAGACTTCCTCGAGCGCGCGGCACGCGGCGGAGAAGAGCCGCTCGGCGTTTCCCATCCCCGACGCAAAGATCTGCACCATGTCCACGCGGTAGAGCGGGAGGTTGAACACGTCCGCGACCGCGCGGGCCGAGAGGCTCTTGCCGCAGCCTGAGACGCCCATGAGCAGCAGGCCCTTGGGCACGATCTCCGAGGAGATCCCTTCCCGTGAGAAGAAGAGCTCGCGTCGCTGGGTGAGCCAGGTCTTGAGCGTGTCGAGCCCGCCGATCTGGGCGATGCTGGCGCTGTTGGGGACGAACTCGATCAGGCCGGCCTTGCGGACGAGCTGCTGCTTCTCCTGTTCCAGGGTGCGGACGACGGAGGGGTCGAGCCTGCCGTGCTCGGCGATCGCCCGGCGCAGGGCGTGCCGGGCCTCGTGGAAGGTCAGCCCCTGCACACCGCGGGTGAGGGCGTAGACCGTCTCCGCGGTCAGCGACGCCTGCCCGCCGGGAAGAGACTCCGCCTCGATGCGGAGGAGTTCCTCGAGCTCCTGAAGGTCCGGGCGCGGCAGCTCGGCGAAGGCGATCTCGCGTTCGATCTCCTCCGGGATGACCTTCACGGGGGAGGAGATCACGGCAAACTTGCCGGTGCCCAGGCAGCGGTAATAGAGGTCGCGGAGACGCCGGCGGATGTCGGCGGCCTCCGGGATGAAATCATGGAAGTCCTTGAGCAGGAAGATGGCGGGCTTGTCGTGAGCGACGATGAAGTCGAGGATGCCGCGGGGCCCGTCGGGCTGATTGCGGACCGCTTTGCCGCCCTGCTGCAGGCCTTCCGTGACGCTCCACACGAGCAGGTCGACGCGCGCGGGGCGCCGCTCCTCCGCGATCCGCGAGAGGACGCCGAGAACGCGGTCTTCTTCCGCGGACTGGAGGTAGATCAGGGGTCGCTCGGCATCGATGATGGTCTGGACGGCAGTGCGGCTCTTGCTCTGAGGTTCAACGCTCATGGTGGGCAATTCTGAGGCTTTCCGAACAGCTTTGCCCGGCGACGCCGCCGGGAGCGTGTGCACCATTGTACAGCGGGCCGGCTCGTCCGCTGCTTCGAGCCGGCCGGGGCCGCGAGCGAGGCATGGGCAGACGCTGTGGGGATGAGGCTCCGTCGGGGGGGACGGGCAGCCGTCGCCGGGATCTGAACGCGGCCAGAAGCGCATTCGGTGCGGGCGGGAGATTGCCAGATTCGGCGAGCGTCGCGACTCCCGCGGCCGCTTGGACGGCGGCCCCGCACACGTGGAGAACCGACGCGGCCCACGGGAACGACGTGCACCGATCAGCTTCCTTGACAGGGGACCGGGCGGTTTTACAATCGCGCGCATGATAACCAGACCCATTCCGGCATGGACGCGGATACTGGTCGGTGTTTCCTGCCTGGCAGCGCTGGGGTGCCGCTCCCACGGCCCCACGTACGTGCCCACTGAGCGAGAGAAGGTGGAGATGCTCTCGCTCATGCTGCCTCACGAGATCAAGATCCAGCCGTTCACGCAGGTGCGGAGCTTCAACAAGGACGAGGTGCCGGACGGCATTCTCGCCGTGGTGCGCCCGCTCGACCGTTTCGGCGACCCAGTAAAAGCTGTTGGTCTATGGTATTTCGAACTGTGGACCCACCTGGACGCGACGCAGGAGCGCAAGGGCGAGCGGCTGGCGTTCTGGGACCGCATGGTGGGCACGGCCGAGGAGGTCGAGCTCTACTGGACGCGGACGCAGATGTACGAGTTCCAACTCGCCTGGACGCAGGGAGCGGAGGCGATCCAACCCGGGCGCAAGTACGTCCTGACGGCCACGTGGCGCACGCCGTGGGACGAGACGCTTCGTGACGAGTACGTGTTCGAGTTCAACCTGCCGCCGGAGCTGGCCACGCAGCCCGCGGCCGGTGAGCCGGCGGCCCGCCCGTGATGTGAGCCGCGCGGCCTGCAGGAGAGTCGTGATGCGAGTCAGTCTGGGGTTCTTTGCAGTTCTCGTTCCCCTGTTCGCACTCGGTTGCTCGCAGAAGCTGACGTACGAACGCTGGGACGCGATCAGCGAGGGTGATTCGCCCGAGGTGGTCCAGGCCGTCCTCGGCGAGCCTGTCGAAAAGCTCGACATGCGGTGGATGTACATGGATCCCGACCGGGGGGTCACGGCGGACATCTACTTCGGCGACAGCAAGGTCATCGGCAAGACCTGGGCCGACCCGGACCGGGGGATGGTCGGCAAAAGCCCGCACGTCAACCAGCCCGGCGACAGCGACCAGATCAGGCTCAGGAAAATCGAGTAGCTGCGCGTCGATACTCGCGCCACGACGTTGACGGCGACTCTGCGCGCCGTGGTGGCCCGGGTGTTTGACGTGCGCCGGCTTCACCGCAGGAGCGATTCCAGCCGCGCCCGGGCGTCGGCCAGGTCCTCGAACGGGCGCTCCGACCGGACGCGGCGGACGAACGCCGTGTTGTGGTAGCCTGCCTGGTCGAGAGCCGCGACATACTCGGCCAGGTCGAGTTCACCTTCGCCCAGGCGCGTCTCGCGGCCCGGTCGGTCGGATGAGCCGGCGAGCGCGTCGCGGACACGGGCGATCAGGATGCGGTCGGCGAGGGGTTCCACGCCGCTGAGCGGGCTGTAGCCTTCGATCAGCAGTGACGCGGGATCGTAGCAGGCCCCCAGCAGCGGGCAGTTCACATCGCGCAGCACGCGGGCAATCAGCCCGGGGGCTCCCCCGCCGGTTTCGAGCGCCAGCAGCGTACCGGTGCGGTCCGCCGCCTCTGCCAGGTAGCGGACGGCTTCGCCGAGATGACCTTTCGTGAGCGCCTCCTCCGAAACGCGGCCCAGGTGCGTCGTGACGAGCGGCACGCGCAGGTCGCGGGCCATCTCCAGAATCGCGCGCGTTTTTTCGAGCCGCTGCTCGAGGGCGCTGCTGTCGCCGAAACGCGCCCCGCCCAGATCACCGCCGAGCGCGGAAAGCCGCAGGCCCATGTCGCCGACGTAATGCAGCAGGTCGCGGCGCCCGGTGCGCGACAGGCGGCCAGGCTCGACCTCCTCGCTCGTGGCCGGCATCTCCACCTGGCGGAAACCCAGGCGCGACGCCGAGTGCAGTGCGTCCTTCACAGGCTGGCCGAAGCTGTCGAGTACGACACCAATGTCGGGCACGGGCGATCCCTCGAGGCAAGGAAAGCGGTCCTGATCTCAGCGCATTGTATGCCTGATCCGTGCGAATGAAACGCCGGATGCGGGAGGCGCGCCGTCGAATGGCTTACACGCCGACGCCGGTATCCTTGTGACGCAGATCGGAGAGTTGCAGGCAAAGACCGGTGATCGTCCCGGCGACGATGAGGAACGGGCCGAACACGGGATTGCTCAGGAGCAGTGACTTGAGGTGAATCCAGACGGACGGCGTCTGACTTACCAGGTTGATGAGCCCGCCGATGCAGAGCAGCGCGCCCTGGAGGCTGGTCACGAACGCGACCGTCTCGTGGTGCATGATGATCGAGAGCGAAATGGCGATCGCGAAGGCGGCGACGGCTCCGAAAAGAGTGACCTGAAGGCTCACGCCGAACCGGTCGAGGATGAGCAGGGCGCCGAATGTCGCCCAGCCGCCGGCCAGCAGCATCACGCAGGGCTTGACCACGAAGGTGCAGAGGATCGCGAGGCCCAGCGCCCCGAGGAAGCCGCAGGCAAGCTGGAGCACGGGCGGAAGCGGCAGGCCGGCGCCGAGGACGAAACCTATCACGCCATACGTGAGGGCGGTCAGGCCGCGATAGACGCGGGTGCCGAGCAACATGAAGACCAGCCCGGCCACGGCGAGGAACAGCCCCACCACGAGTTCCTGGTTGACGAGTTCCTCGACGAGTACCTGGAGATTGACCAGTTTCATCCGTTTTCCCCCACATCCGGCGGCGATGATCCGGACGTCAGCTCCCGGTCAGGCGGCTGCCGGCAGAGGCGCGGGCACGGGCAGGGCCGTCCGTCGCTTCCTCGCCTGGAACAGCATGGATGCCACGAGCAGCACCCCCGCCGCTCCGAGGCACCAGCCGGCGTTCGCCGCGGCCCACCCCCACGCGTCCGGCCATTTCGACGAAAGCACTCCGCCCAGACCTGTCGAGGCGGTGATCACGCCCACACATGATGTCCCTACAATCATCGTCAATCGGGGCAGCAGGATACCGATTCCGAGGCCGAGTAATCCCGCCAGGCCCAGCACGAATGCCGACTTGTAGACGAAATCCTGCTTATTCTGCAGCAGGAAGGTCCGGAAATCCTCGAGGTAGCGGACGAGGCTGACCTCGCTGTCGGCCGGAGCCGCGGGCAGAGCATACGTCCCGCTGGACATGCCGAGCCGGTGCTCCTCGTACTCTTTGAGCATCTGTACCGGCTTCGAAGCGCTGAGGAAGGTCACCAGCAGAACCGCACAAATGGCCGCCGTCGCCCCCACCCACCAGCGAAACAGAAAATGTCCGACCAGGCCGGCGAGCCCCGCCCCCAGGAACAACCCGATCAACTGGTCGATGCTGTTCGCCCGGGCCAGGTTGAGCCCGACGGCCGCTCCCGCCGCCATGAATCCGAGGACGTAGGCCGTTTTCAGCAGACGCGCGCCCCAGAGGGCCAGCACGACTCCGAGGGGGATCAGCAGCGCGGCCCAGCCCCCGGGGTTCTCCGGCAGTCGATCCGGGGGCAAGTGATTCCTCAAAATGGCGAATCCGCTCCCAAGCAGATCGCTTACACCCTGAATATCCACCATCCAGCACCTCTGGCCCGAAGGGGGCGCATGCCAGATTGACTATCTTAACATTCAACAGGCGGGGGAGCCAAGCGGGTTATCGGGCGCGGCTGCGCGACCCGTCGGCCGTGCGGATGACCGGTTCAGCGGGCTCGATCCAGCGGTTGGGAAACACGCTGATGTCCACGTGGGCCTGCGGCGGGCCCTTGCGGAAATACATCATGATCGTCTTGATCTTGTCCGTGGCGCTGGCCTCCTCGATCTCCTCACCGATGGCCGAGCCCCATTTGATCTCCCCGCCGTCCCGCGTGAGCAGGCGAATGTGGTTTTCTCGCTTGTTCAGGCGCCCCCGGAAATTGCGGACATCGATCCGGCTGATGCGCAGCGCGAATTCCTGCTGAAAGATCAACGACGCGATCTTGACGGCCGCCAGCGCGTCGTCCCCGCCGAAGGCCTCCCCGACCTCCGGCAGCCCGGTGCTCACGCCCTCAATCTTCATCCAGCCGGAATCGTCATCGACCAGGTCGTACAGCTGCGTACCGGAACCGGTCGGAAGCCGTACGCCCTCGCGATCCACCGGCACGAAGCCTTCCGGGACGCGGACCATGGCAATCGGACGGCGAAACTGGCAGGCAATGCGGATGGTGCCGTCGGTGGACTGGGTGATGCGTTCGACGCGGGAGACCCAGCCGCTGCGGTTGATCTGGTCGCCGATGGCGCGCACGAGCGCCTCGTCGAGCCACTGCTGGTCGGCGGGGATCTGGACGCAGCCGAGGATCCGGTCGCGCCAGCCCTCGCGCTCCACCCAGTCAGGCGGATCGGCGAGTTCCACCCGGATGGGCGGGTTGTACTCGGGGAGCGCGTACACGTGCTTCTTGAGGCGCTCCATGCCGTACACCGCCGCCCCGGCGGCCACGAACAGGGACACCGCAGCGATCAGAGGGATGAAGCTCTCATAGCTGAGCGGCTCGGAGGACTCGTCGCCCGGGCGGTTCCTGTTTTTCCGGCGTTGTCGGCTCATTCCGTCGGTTTTCAACCTCTCGCTCGGCAGCGGGCGGCATCCGTTCCGTCCGCAACCACCTCCGGCCGTTATCTCTGGAGAGCGAGCTCCACGATCCGCTGGCAGAGCTGCGGGAAGGTCAGACCCGCGCGGCGGGCCGCCTTGGGCAGCAGCGAGTGGTCGGTGAAGCCCGGAATCGTGTTCACTTCCAGAGCGTACGGCTGGTGCGTGACGCGATCGACCATCCAGTCGACGCGGGAGAAGTCCCGGCAACCCAGGGCGCCGTGCGCCTTGAGGCTCAGGCCCTTGATCTGCTCGAGCACCGTCCCCGGCAGCTCGATATCGAAACGGTACTCGGTGTCGTTGTCGTTGTACTTGGCCTCGTAGTCGTAGAAGTCGCGGCAGGTGCAGATCTGGATCGGCGGCAGGGCTGACCGACCGAGAACGCCGACCGTCAGCTCCATGCCGTCGATGAACTGCTCGATGAGGGCGCGACCGTACCGCTCAACCATCGCGTGGGCCGTGGCGCGGAGCCGCGCCTCGTCGTGGATGATGTGACAGTCGATGCTGCTGCCCTCGGCCACCGGCTTGATGACGACGGGCGGCTTCCATGTGGCCAGGATGCGGTCGAGCCGGTCGGCGCTGAGCACGTCGAAGCGGGGTGTCGGCACCTCGGACTCGATGAAACGGCACTTGCTGGCGACCTTGTCCATGGCGAGGGACGACGCCCAGGCCCCGGAGCCGCAATAACGAATGCCGCGGTTTTCTAGAATCTGCTGGAGGCGTCCATCCTCGCCGAACGCGCCATGGAGGGCGATGAACACCAGGTCCGCGGGAACGTCGAGTGCATCCAGCGATTCGGGGGAGATATCGGCCCGGCTCACTTCGTGCCCGACGGACTCGAGCGCATCAGCGACCGCGCGCCCGCTCTTGAGGCTGACCTCGCGCTCAGAACTAGGGCCGCCCGAAAGCACCGTGATCTTCAACAAACGCTCGACTGACCGGGCGGTGGTTGTGCGGCTGGAGGCATGATCGGCAAGGCGCGTCATCGTGGAACTCCGTTTCCGAACGGCGACAGATACTCATATACCCGCTTTGGAGGCACCAGGCAAGACGCGGCCGCGTGCCGCGCTGCCGAACCCGCTATGCCACGCTCTCCCGGGCCCGCACCAGGCGGTGCCCCCAGACTTCGAGCTCGAGTTCGAGCTCGACGCCGAATCGGGCGGCAACTTCGCGACGGATCATCCCGATCAGGCTGAGGACATCCGACGCGGTCGCGCCTTCCTTCGCGCAGATGAAATTCGCGTGCCGCGACGAAACGTACGCCCCGCCGACACTCCGTGCCTTGAGACCCGCGCGATCGATCAGCGCCCCCGCGCTCCCGCCGGGCGGATTCTTGAAGACGCAGCCGGCGCTCGCGTCCGCGAGGGGCTGGCTGCCCTTCTTGTATTCCCACATATCGAGGAAACGCCGACGCAGGGCGACCGGATCCTCGCGCCGCAGGCGGAGGGTCGCCCCGCAGACCGTCGCATCTCCGAGGTCCGTATGCCGGTAGCGGAAGCCCACCTGGGCGGCCGCGAGGACGCGGACATCGCCGTCCGGCGTGATCACTGTGACGTCCTCGACCACGTCCGCGATCTGCCCGAAACGCCCACCGGCATTCATGCGGACGATACCGCCGAGCGAACCGGGAATGCCCGCCATCACCTCGAGGCCGGCCAACCCGCGGCGCACCGCCTCGCGGGCCAGCCGGTTCATGTCCGTGCCCCCGCCCGCGCGAACGAGGACTTCGGGCGTCGGCGGCTTCTCGTCGGCCGCACTCCAGTCCACCTGGCGGAAACCCGGACTGTTGAGGCGGACGACCATGCCGTCGACGCCGTCATCACTCACCAGGAGATTTGCGCCCTGGCCGAGACGGTAGAGGGGCACGCCCTGGTCGCGGCAGGCCCGCACGAGCGCGGTCAGCTCAGGCATCCCCGGGGGGCACGCGAACCAGCGCGCGGGGCCGCCGAGGCCGAACCACGTGAGCGAGGCCAGCGGCTCCTTCTCGCGAATCCACGGGGCCATATCCTGTCCGAACTGCATCTCAGTGCTCCGCCGCGTCGCCCGCAGCCACGAACGCCTCCGCCCCACCCCGCGTTCGATGCAGGCACGTGAGCAGATCGTCGGCAATTTTCCAGACGTTGCCGGCCCCCATCGTCACGACGAGATCGCCGGATTCGACTTCCGCGCAGAGCTGCGAGACGATGTTGCTGAAGCCGGGCTCGTACCGCGCCTCCCCGCCGTTCAGCTGAATCCGTTCGACAAGGTCCCGTGCCGCGACCAGTTCGCGTTCCGACTCGCTGTCCCGCACGAAGTAGATCTCCGGCACGATCACGACGTCGGCCGAGCCGAAGCTGCGGGCGAAGTCGTTGAGCAGGAAGCGCGTCCGCGAATGCTGGTGCGGCTGAAAGACCACGAACATCCGCCGGGGATTGTAGTATTCGCGGGCGGCCCGAAGCGTGACCTGGATCTCCGTCGGATGGTGCGCGTAATCGTCGACGACGGTCACACCCGCCATCTGGCCCCGCAGGGTCAGGCGCCGGTGAGCGCCGCGGAATTCGCCCAGCGCCCGGGCGGCGACGACGGGTTCGACGCCGTTGTGACAGCAGATCGCCAGGGCGGCCAGCGCGTTGGCGACGTGATGCCGTCCGGGGAGACCGAGTTGCACCTTCGTGATCACCTTGCCGCCGTGGAACACGCGGAAGCGGAAGCAGCCGCGAGCGGCGTCGAGGATCTCCGCCCGCCAGTCGACATCGCCTTCAAACCCGAAGGTCTCGACGGTCGTGCCGACGCCGGAGGCCGCCCGCATGACGTTGCGGTCAGCGCCGTTGACGACCAGCAGGCCGTCCGGCGGGATCAGCGCGGTAAACGCACGGAACGCCTCGATGATCGCGTCGAGCCCGCTGTAGCAGTCGAGATGGTCCTCCTCGATGTTGAGGATGGTGGCCATCCGCGGACGCAGGTTGAGGAACGAGCGGTCGTACTCGCAGGC
>CAZJTF010000251.1:0-10633 GCA_964548565.1 uncultured Planctomycetales bacterium
ACGTCACGCGGAGAGCACTCTTCCAGTCAGTCGCGAGCCTCGGCCTTGGGGCGGTGGCGGTGTCGAGCGGGTGTGCTCGCAGGCAGCCCATGCGGTCCTCCGAATCCAGCACTGCCCCCGGACCCGTCGTGCAGACGGTCCGTGGACCCATTCCGGCGGAACGCCTGGGACCGACTCTGCCGCATGAACACGTGTTGTGCGATTTCATCGGCGCCGAGAAAACCGGGCGGCACCGGTACGACGCCCGCGAAGTGGCCGAGGTCATGCGTCCGCGCCTGGAGGCCATCCGCGCGATCGGGATCACCGGGTTCGTCGACTGCACGCCGATGTTCATTGGTCGCGATCCGCAGCTCCTGGCAACCCTCTCCCATCAGACGGATCTGCATATTGTGACGAATACGGGACTCTACAAGGAGCCCTTCCTTCCGAAAGAAGTCTTCAACGCCACCCCCGGGGAACTGGCCGACGCATGGGTCCGCGAATTCAGAGAGGGCATTGGAGTTACAGGCATCCGGCCCGGATTCATCAAGATCGCGGTGAACCCCGGTCACCTGATCCCGGTGCAGCAGACCATTGTCCGCGCCGCCGCCCTGGCCTCAGGCGACACCGGCATGGTCATCGCGTGTCACGCGGGGAGCGGAATCGCGGTGCAGGAAGCTCTTGATATCCTCGACGAGGAGAGCGTACCGGCAGGGCGTTTCATCTTCGTCCACGCCGACAGCGAACCCGACACGGGACACCACATCGCAGCCGCCAGGCGCGGAGCCTGGATCGAGTATGACGGAATCCGCCCGGATACGCAGGAACGGAGCCTCCGCCTGATCCAGCAGTTCCTCGAGAATGGCTTTCAGCGTCAACTGCTCATCTCGCAGGACTCCGGCTGGTACTGGGTCGGGCAGGAGCGCGGCGGCGAACCCGCGGGCAAGATCCGGGGCTACACGTATCTGCACCAGGAACTGCTGCCCCGGTTGCGCGCGTCGGGCGTTCAGAGCGAGGTCATCCGGGAACTGACGGTGACGAATCCCGCGCGAGCGTTCTCGCTGACGCGTGCGCCCTCCGCGGACCTCTGACGAGTCGCTGAGTGATTCAGCCCTGCGCCGCCATTCGGAGCAGTTTCTCCACGATTGTTCGTGCCGCGTGGGGCTTCGCGAGCCGCCGGGCGTTCGTTTGCAGCGACGCAAACCGCTCCGGGTCGTCCAGCAGGCGGTCCATCTTGTACGCGAGCACCGGCAGGTTGTTACACCGCACGGCCGCCCCCTCCTCGAGCATGTGATCCGCGTTACGCTCTTCCTGGCCGGGGATCGGGTTCACGATGACGAACACCAGCCCCTTCGCCATCGCCTCGGAGCTGGTCAGCCCGCCCGGCTTGCCAACGACGATGTCGCAGGCGGACATGTATTCGTCCATGTCCGTCGTGAAGCCGACAACCTTGATGGTGATCGGACAATCATGCGGCATCTCGCGGCAGATCTGCTCCACACGTGCCTTGAGTTCTTCGCTTTTCCCGCAGATCGCGACGATCTGCGCGCGATGTTTCATCTCCTGCAGCGAAGCGATCAGCTTTTCAACCGGCCCGACCCCGAAACCGCCCGCGGAAACCAGGATCGCCGGCAGGTCCGGCTCGAGCCCGTGCTTGAGCCGCATCTGGCGCTTGTCCTTGTGCTCCGCGAAGACAGGGTCGATCGGAATCCCCGACATGGTGATACGCGCGGGGTCGATCCCCATCTTTTCGAGGCACAGCTTCGCCTCTTCCACCGCCACGAAATACTGCTCGTAATACCGGCAGAGCCACATCGCGTGCACGTCGAGGTCGGTCACCACGATCGCCTGTCGCGTCGTGAGCCGCCCGTCCTCGTGCAGCGACGCGATGATCTCCGACGGCAGAAAATGCGTGCACACCGCCAGATCCGGCTGATACTGCTGGAGCATTTTCACGAAGGGGCGCGTGTTCAGCTTCTCGAAGAGCACCCGCTCGCGCTGGCTCTTCCACGGCTCGTTCGTGTGCTCGTAGATCCAGCCGAACAGCTCCGGCACGCTGTTGACGATGTCGATGTACGTCTTCTGATACAGCCGGCGAAACAGCTTGTTTGTGTACGCGAGGGCATCCACGTGCCGCACCTCCCGGGCGGCATCGAGCTGCCGGAACGCCTTCTCGATCGCCTGTGCAGCGCGAACGTGCCCGGAGCCAACGGAAGCCGACAGGATCAGGACGCGGTTGAACATGGTGCACCTCCAGAAGGCCTGAGATCCGGGGCTTGAGCTTGCCGAGCACCTGCAATTCCGCGGCACGAGCCGGTCGAGCGAAAGACACAGTCTGCGGGCTATCGTACCGCCGGCCACGCACCGCAGAGCCGCCTCAGCTCCGTCCGCGGACCCGCGTGATGATGCGGTCCTTCGTCCAGTTGTCGCGGTACCATGTACTCGCTTCGAACGTATCCTCGAGCTCCTGCATCCGCTGCTTCAGCATCCCGCGGAAGCGGCCGAGCACCTGTTCATGCTGCGGGCTCGACGCCAGATCCCGGAGCTGGTACCGGTCTGCCTGGTGATCGAACAGCAGTTCGCGGCGGTCCCTCCGGTACACGGCGTAGGTGTACTGCTTGTCGCGGAGCGCCCGCCACTCATAGCCGTCCTCCCAGATCGCGCACGCACCGGTGTTCTGCAGGAATGCGGCCGCGGGCTCCGGTCCGGGCTTGCCCAGCGCGCAGTGACTCAGGTCGACGCCCTCCACGTCCGTCGGAACGGCAAGCCCGGCGAGCTTGAGCAGCGTGGGCATGATGTCCGGCGTGTTGAGGCAGGCGTCGCTCGAACGCCCCGCAGGCGTCCTGCCCGTCCAGCGCACGATGAACGGCACCCGGATGGCCTCCTCGTAAAAAATATTTTTCGCGCGTCGCCCCTGGGCCCCCAGCATCTCGCCGTGATCCGACGTGAAGACGACGATCGTCTTCTCACGGATCCCGGCCGTATCGATTGCCTCGAGGAGCCGCCCGACATTCCAGTCGAGATTGGCCGTCATCGCGTAGTAACCGCGCATCATTCTGGGGATCGCGCGCCGCTCGGCCTCGTTCTTGAACCGCCCCCACGCATCCGAATACGGATCGTTCTCCGGCTTGTAGTTGGGTGGCAAGGTGAATCGGGGACGGCCGCCCTCGTCGGCAAACATCGCGTAGTACTCGGGCGGGACGTTGTCGGGCCCCCACGGGTCGTGCGGCGTGCCGATCGACAGGAATAGCGCGAATGGCTTCTCGCCGGCAGCGTACTTGCGGACGAGGTCAATCGCCATCTCCGTCTGCACGTCGGGCTCGTAGCCCTTGACCGGGATCTTCTCGGGGCTGTCCGTGTGATAGTACGCCTTGTAGTACTCGTGGTGAAAGTTGTAGGCGGCCCAGAAACCGTCGAACCCGAGCCGGTACGGGCCAGGGGGCGTAAACGAGTTCTTCGGGTCGTCATGGTTGCCGAGTTCGTTCGCCCAGAGATGCCATTTGCCGATGTAGGCGGTCTCGTACCCGCCTTTTGTCAGCACGTGCGCGAAACACTCGTGGTCCGGGTTCATGCGCAATTCATTGATCACCATGCCGGTCGATGTCGTGTACTTGCCGGTGAGCAGCGAGGCGCGATACGGGGCACAGACCGGATGACCCGAGATTGCGTTGCGGAACACCACGCCCTGGCTGGCCAGGCGGTCGATTTCAGGCGTCCGGGCCTTCGTGTCACCCGCCAAACCGCAGGACTGGTAGCGGAGCTGGTCCGCCAGGATGAACACGAGATTCGGCGACCTGTGGGCCTGATCGCCGGCCAACGCGGGAGGGGCGGGGGCTTGCCCCAGGCATGCGGGAACCCCGGACAACACCGTCGCCAGGATGACGCGGATCCGAACCATACGCATTCCTCGTCCGCTGCCTCGCTGCATCACTCCCCCGTGCCACTCACTCGTGGCGGTACTTGATTGCCCATGGATCCTGGGTCTTCTCCTGCCAGGCCCGGAGCTTTTCTTCCAGTTCCTTTCGGACGGACGCCAGTTCGCGCGCGTCCGCGAGGTTCCGCGCCTCGTGCGGGTCGTTCTCGAGGTCGTACAGCTCGATCCGAGGGCGATGCAGGAACGCCTCGACGTTGCGGACGCCTGATGTCTGATCTGTTCGCTCCAGCATCCCCTGCCAGGTTCGCGAGCCCCACAAATCAGACGCAAACGGCCACTCGAGTGCGTGCGCGATGTTCAGAATCAGCTTGTACCGCTCCGTCCGTACCGCCCGCATCGGGTAGTACATCGTGACCTCATGGAATGTGTGCGAGAGATATATTTCGTTCCATCCGGGCGAATCGAACGTGTCGATCACTCCCAGGAACGACCGCCCGTGCCTCGGCTCGCTCGGCGGCTTCGCTTTCGTCCACTCCAGAATCGTCGGGGTCAGATCCGCCCACGTCACCAGCGCGCTGCACGTTCCGCCGCGCCCCGTCTGCGCCGGGCTGCGCACGATGAGCGGCAGGTGCGTCCCCGAATCGTACAGCGTCGTCTTCGCCCCGGGGAACGGCATGCCGTTGTCACTTACGAAGAGGATCAGCGTGTCGTCCCAGTGCCCGGTCTCGCGAATCGCATTCAACAACTTCCCGATGGCGGCGTCGACGCGCGTAATTGCCTGGTAGTAGTCGGCGATCTCCTCCCGCACCTCCGGGCAGTCTGGCAGGAATGCCGGCACGGGCACGTCCTTCGGCAGGTAACGAGGGCTTCCGCGCGGATTCCCGAAGCCGCGTGCCTTACGGTGCGGCTCCGTCGGGCAGAAATAGAGGAAGAACGGCCGCTGGTCCCCCTCCTTCAGGAACACAGCCGCGTTTTCAACCATCTTCGGCAGGGCCGTATCCGGGCGGGCGACGTCGAACGGGTAGATCTCTTCCGGCTGCACGTGGAACTTCCCGAACCGCCCGGTGCGGTAGCCGGCTGCCCGGAGAAGCGCCGGCAGCGTCTCCACGTGACGGCGGGTCGAGAAGTTGTGCGCCGCGTGCTGCAACCCGTACTGCCCGTTGGCATGGTTGTACAGGCCGGTCAGAATCACCGAGCGGCTGGGACTGCAACTTGCGGTCGTGCAGAACGCCCGTGTGAAACGCGTGCCTTCGGCGGCGAGACGGTCCATGGCCGGCGTCTTCACCAGCGGGTCGCCGTAGCATCCCGCGTGCAGCCCCTGGTCATCCGTGACGATCAGGACGACGTTTCGCGGCGCGGCCGTGGCGGTCGCGGCCAGCACGAGGAGAACGCTGGCAAACGGCAGTCTTGAGATCGACATGCGCCACCTCCAGGACTGACTTATACCTGTCCGCTCGCCGCCTGTCAGCCCCGGGATCGTTCTGCGTGGGTTCACCTCCGCCCAATTCTGCGGTAGAGTGGCTGCAATGGCTATAGCTCCGGTCACGTCGCCTGTTCCGTCTGAGAGCCGTTGCCCGCTCTGCGGACGCACGCTCTCCCTGTGGAACCGGCGGACACTCTACAAGTGGCCGGCCTGCCGAAAGTGCCGCAACGCGTTCGCGAACCGGCGGCAGGCGGCGTGGATCGTTGACTACCTGCTGTACGCGCTGGTGATTGCCGGACTCGTTGCACTGGGCATGTGGTTTGGCGTGCGATGGCCGCATTATGTCGTCCCGATTCTCGCCGCGCCGTTTCTGTTCAAGGACGGGTTCGACGGGATGTCACCGGGCAAGTGGATCTGCGGCATACAAGTCGTCGATACCGAGACGTACTGCGGGATCGGGCCGGGCCGGTCGGCGATTCGCAACCTGCCGCTGTTGACCCCGCTGCTTCTGCATTTCTGGCCCAATCAGGCGATTGGCGATGTGGGGCAGGGCCTTTTCGTGCTGATGCTGCTGATCGTCGGTTCACAACTCATCCGCGGCCGCCGTCTCGGAGACCGTTGGGCGGGGACGAAAGTGCTGTGGCGTCGGTATGCCCACCAGGCGCCCTTCGACCTGCGCGGCGTGGCGTGTCTGAGTTGCGGCTACGACCTGACGGGCAACATTTCGGGCGTCTGCCCGGAGTGCGGGAGGCCCGTCGCGGAGGATCAAGCCCGAATGTCCAAATCCGGATGACGAAAGAAACCCGAATGACGAAGCCCGAACAGGCGGGCGACTTCGTCATTCGTGCTTCGTCATTCCTTCGTCATTCTGGTTTCGTCATTCGACATTCCCGCACCAACCGCACCACGCGCAGTTTCAACTCTGATCTGTGCCTCAGATAGAGTAAACGTCATGGACGCTCCCGAACCGACTCCCTTTATGTACAGCAAGTGCCGCTGCCCGATGTGCGGGGTTTTCCTGGGCGGTCCGAACGGTCTCAACGAGACCAGCCGCCGGATGCTGTACGCCTGGCCGGTGTGCCAGGAGTGCCGCACCGCGTTCGTCAACCGTCGGCTGGGGGCGCTGTGCATTGACGGCGCGCTGTTCGCGCTGCTGTGCTGGGTTCTTCACTGGCTCCCGCCGGCGCTTCCGATAGCGGCGTTCCTGCTGAAGGACGGGTTCGGCGGCCAATCACCAGGCAAGTGGCTCCTGGGCCTGCAGGTCGTAGATACCCGGACGCACCGCGGGATCGGCCTCGGACGATCGCTGGCCCGAAACCTGCCGCCGATGGTCCCTCTCCTATTGGTCCTGGTGCTCTGGCCGGCACCGCCGGGCGACCCGATCGAGTTCGATCGGCCCTTCGCCCTGATGGGGCTTGCCTTGCTGACACTGCTGATTCTGGGATCTCAGATGACGAAGGGCCCGCGCTGGGGCGATCGGTGGGCAAGCACGAAGGTTACCTGGATCCGTTACGCGGACCACCCGCCGTTCGATCAGCGGAGAATGGTCTGCGCGAGCTGCGGTTATGACCTCACCGGCAATGTTTCGCGCGTCTGCCCGGAGTGCGGGAGGCCCCTCGCGGAGGATCAGGCCCGAATGTCCAAACCCGAATGACGAAAGAAACCCGAATGACAAGGCCCGAACAGGCGGGCGACTTCGTCATTCGTGCTTCGTCATTCCTTCGTCATTCTGGTTTCGTTATTCGTCATTCTTCTCCGAGCTCTCAGCGTCTCTGCGGCCGATTCATCGCGCCCCGCGGAACACATGCGTCGTGGTGCCAAAGGCGAGTTCGGCCCCTTCGCCGAGCGTCTCGGACAGCGTCGGGTGCGGGTGGATGCTCATCCCGATGTCCTGGGCGATCGCGCCCATCTCCAGCGCGAGCACGCCCTCCGAAATGAGTTCGCCTGCGTTCACGCCGACGATCCCGATGCCCAGCAGGCGCTTCGTCTCCGGCGAGACGATGAACTTGGTGAGCCCGTCGTTGCGACCGATGGCCGTCGCCCGCCCCGAAGCCCCCCACGGGAACTTCGCCACCTCGATTTTGACGTTGTCGCGTGCCGCCTGGATCTCGGTGAGGCCTGCCCACGCGATTTCGGGGTCCGTGAACACAACCGCCGGGATTGCCCGCGCGTCGAACACCGTCGGCTCTCCCGCGATGGCCTCCACCGCCACCTTCGCCTCGTGCGACGCCTTGTGCGCCAGCATCGGCTCACCGGCGATATCGCCGATCGCCCAGATGTGCGGGTCGTCCGTCCGGCGCGAGGCATCCACCTCAACGAAGCCGCGGGCGTTCACCTTCACCCGCGTGTTTTCGAGCCCGATGCCGTTGCTGTTCGGCGTCCGTCCGACGGCAATGAGCACGCGATCGAAGACGGTGTTGTCCTTCGGGGCCGGCTGACCGGCGGCCTCGGCCTTTGAGCCGTCGAAATTGACCTGGATCCCCTCCCCCACGTCCTTCATCGCGACGACCTTCGTGTTCAGGTACACATCCTTGAACGTCGTCTTCAGCCGGTTCTGCAGGACGCGGACCAGATCGCGATCGGCGCCGGGCAGTAGCCCGTCGGTCGCCTCGACCACGGTCACCGCGCTGCCGAGCGCCGCGTACACGGTCCCGAGTTCGAGCCCGATGTACCCGCCGCCGATCACCAGCAGCGATGTCGGGATCTCCGGCAGTTCCAGCGCGCTCGTGGAGTCCATCACCCGCGGGGTCCGCAACTGCAGCGCCGGAATCACCGCGGGACGCGAGCCGACCGCCAGGATGCAGTGCTCGTAGCGCAGGCGCCCGCGATCCGGATCCCCGCCCGGCTTGCTCGAGAGCAGCAGCGTCTGCGAGTTCTCGAATTTCGCCCAGGCCTGGATCGTTTCCACGCCGCGGGCCCTGGCGAGCTGGCGGATCCCGCCGGCGTTCTTGCCCACGACCTGGTTCTTCCACTTGCGGAGTGCATTCACGTCGATCTTCGGCGCGTCGAACCCGACACCCCACTCCTTCGCCTCGCGCGATTCATTGATCAGGCGCGCGATGTGCAGGAAGGTTTTGGAGGGTATGCACCCGCGGTTGAGACAGACGCCGCCGAGGCTCTCGTCGGCATCGACCATCGTGACCTTCATGCCGTGGTCGGCGGCCGCAAACGCCGCGGCATAACCCCCCGGCCCGGCCCCCAGCACCACGAGTTCCGTCTGTCGATCGGTATCCGTCATAGTCTCAGCCGCCCGCCTCACGCCCCGTTCGCTGTCTCCTGTTCCCGGCTCGCGGTTCGCTGCTCATCCTTCGAGGAGCAGCATTTCCGGGTCCTCCAGCAGTGAGGCCACTTTCCGCAGGAACCGGGCGCCGTCCGCGCCGTTCACGACGCGGTGGTCGTACGACAGGCACAGCGGCAGCACCGTCTTCTCCGCGAGCTGGCCGTCCCGCAGAATCGGCACCTGCCGCGACCGCGCCAGACCGAGGATCGCCACCTCGGGATGGTTGATGATCGGGGTAAATGCCGTGCCGCCGATGCCGCCCAGGTTCGTGACCGTAAACGTCCCGCCCTGCAGTTCCTCGAGCTTGATTTTGCGCTTGCGGGTGCGTTCCGCGACGTCTTCGAGCTCTCCGGCGATCTCGAGCACGCGTTTCTGATCGACGTCGCGGATCACGGGCACGATCAACCCGGCATCGGTGTCGACGGCCACGCCGATGCTGTAGTACTTCTTGAGGACGATCTCGCCGGCCGCCATATCGATCGACGCATTGAACGTCGGCTGCATCTTCAGTGCCACGGTGACCGCCTTGAGCACGAACGCGGTGACCGTCAGCTTCACCTCGCTGCCGGGCCCACGCTCACGGTACCGCTTGCGAAGCACCTCGAGCGCCGTGATATCCGCCTCGTCAAATTGCGTGACATGCGGAGCGACCGACCACGCCATCGCGACATGCTCGGCCGACTTGCGGTTCAGGCTCGAGAGCGGCGCGCGTTCGACCGTCCCCCACTGGCTGAAATCAGGCAGCGGCGGCTCCTTCACCGGAGGGCCGCCCTCGACCGCCTCGCGCGTGGCGCCCATCTCTCCGCGCACATACGCCTTTACGTCGTCCTCCGTCAGCCGTCCGCCCGGACGCGTGTCGGCCACCGCCTTCAGATCCACGCCGAGCTCGCGGGCCAGGCGACGCGTGGCGGGGCCGGCCGCGATCGGCTCGTGCGAAGTCGGTGGTGCCGCGGCCTTCGGGGGAGCCGCCGGCGCGCCGCGCAGCGTACGATCTTCGGGCGACTCGGCCGGCTCTTCAGGCTCGGGTGCGGGCTCCTTCTGGGCCGCGACCTCCTTGCGTCCCGGAGGACGTCGTGCCGGCGCGGGCTTTGGCTTCTTATCGCCGACCGCCTCGGCCACCTCGCCGGCCTTCGACGTATCGCGCTGATCCTCTTCCTTCTGGGCCTGGGCCTTGCCCGCCGGCTCCTTGACTGTTCCCGAAGCCGCTGCCGGAGCAGCTCCCGCCTGGCCGTCGCCTTCGATCGTCAGAATGGTGGAGCCGACCTTCGCCTTCTGGCCCTGCTGGATGTGCACCTTGGTGACCTTGCCGCCGATCGGGCACGGCACCTCGAGCACTGCCTTGTCGGTCTCGATCTCCATCACCGCCTGCTGCGGCTGGATGACGTCTCCCTCCTTGACGAGGACCTGCACCACGTCGCCAGACTCGATGCCCTCTCCCAGATCGGGAAGCTTGAATTCCTGCGCCACGTTGAGCCCTCTTCCTCTTGAAATATGCCAGATACTTCAGGCACGGGTGACGGAGTACCCGCAAGTGGAGCGACGCCGGACGACCGTGCATCCCGCTCTCGGGCGCCGCGCTCGCCCCTGCGATGCCTCTGTGGTTTGGCTTCGATTCAGGCGTAGCGGGGATCGAGGCGATCCGCGTCGACTCCCAGCTCGTCGATCGCGCGACGGACCAGCGCCCGGTCCACCGTTCCGCGGCACGCCAGCGCGTAGAGCGCCGCCACGGCGACGTGCTCCGCGCTGACCTCAAAATGCCGTCGCAGACTCGCCCGGTCTTCGCTGCGTCCGAACCCGTCGGTCCCGAGCGAAACGAGCCCGCCCGGGATCCAGCGCGCCACCTGGTCCGGGATCGCCTTCACGTAGTCGGACGCCGCCACGACCGGGCCGGCTTCCTTTTCGAGGCACTGCGTCAGGTACGACTGGCGAGGCTTCTCCTCGGGGTGAAGCATGTTCCAGCGCTGCGCCTCCTGGCAATCGCGGTGCAGCAGCACGTAGCTCGTCGCGCTCCAGACGTTTGCCGCGACCTGGTACCGTTCTTTCAGAATGTCGGCCGCCCGCAGGACTTCGCGCAGAA
>CAZJTF010000252.1:0-10629 GCA_964548565.1 uncultured Planctomycetales bacterium
TTGATCTTCGACCAGATCGCATCCGTGTCGAGCCCGAGCTTCCCGGCTGCCTCCTGCAGGACGACCTTCGGACGGCGGGCGAATGCCGCCTGATTCGCGAAGAGTTCGTCGTGCATCTTCCAGAATGCGTCCTCACCGCCGAGCGTCCGCACCGCCTCGGCCGTCACGGCCGCCGCGCAGGAGCCGGCGTGGGTGCGGGCCGTCACGTGGGTGTTGCAGTCGGCGTTCATCGGGAAGTGCTTGAACACGAGCCTAAATTTGCCAGGGTTTGCCTCCAGTTTGCCTTTCAGGAGCTTGTCGAGGTCGCGGCAGTGCGGGCACTGGAAGTCGGTGAAGACGACGACGGTGTGCGGGGCGTCCGCCGCGCCGCGGATCGAATCCTCCGCGGTAACGGGGATCTGCACCTCGGGCTCCATCATCATCTTGCGATAGACTTCGGCGTGGTCGGACTCGTAGAACTGCCACTTGGCGAAGTACTCGGACGCCTTCCGCTTTTCGAGGCGGCGATGGTACTCGCTCCAGGCGAACGCCGAGGTAGTCACCGCCAGGACGAGAGCGGCCACGATCACCCGCAGGGTCGGGTGCTCGATGACGGGCGTGGCGGGCTTGCCCTCTTCGACGACCGCGCGCTTCGGCCAGAGCAGCAGCGACAGGATGAACAGCAGCCCGGCCGCCACGTGGGTCCCGGCACAGAGCGGGCACCATTTGGGCAGGTAGCGGTACATCACGTAAGCGAGACCGGCGGCGATTCCCGCCCCCACCGCCGAGGCGAGCACCGGGACAATCTGCAGCCGGCGACGGCTCGGCGAGGGCACGCCAATGACGAGATACCACGAGAGCATCGACGCGAAGAAGAAGAGCCCGAGCAGCGCCGTCGGCACGCCGCGGAACGTCGCCCATTCGCTGGCGAGGACTTCGTCGCAACTGGTGGTCTCGAGCATCGTGCAGACGCCGCTGAGCATCGGCTCGGCACCGATTTCGACGGCCACATGGCGCTGCAGCAGCACGGCACTGAGCACTGCCCCGAAGAACGACACGAGGATGGCGA
Source organism: uncultured Planctomycetales bacterium (assembly GCA_964548565.1). Lineage (GTDB taxonomy): Bacteria > Planctomycetota > Phycisphaerae > UBA1845 > PWPN01 > CAYLLT01. The sequence continues at coordinate 1,049 of CAZJTF010000252.1, forward strand.
CGGTCAGCCCGACACGGGCGGCGGTGGACATCTGGAAGGCGGACTTCTCCATGGTCTCCTCTGCGAATGCGGGACTACTGCTGCGGCTGAACGCGTGGGCCCGCGGGCTGCGTCGCCGGGGGCGCTGACGGGCCTTGCGCAGGCGGCGCGGCCTGCCCGGGCGCAGGGCTCGCGAGAATCCACTGCCACGTCTTGAAGTGGTGCATCGTGTACAGGCGCTTGCCATCGATGTAGACGGAGGGCGTGCTGTCCACTTTCAGGAACGCGCGATCGTCTTCGGTGAGCTTCTCCTGCTTGACGAGGTCTTCACCGAGCGCCACCCCCTCGGCGATGTCGGCCTGCACGCGTGCGAGCGTGCCGGGATCCGCCATGGCCTGGCGGAACCGTTCGAGGTTGAGGCCGGCGAGTTGAGCGTACTTCTCGAAGTCTCTGGTCTTTTTCCACTCGGCCTGATTCGCGAAGAGCAGGTCGTGCATTTTCCAGAAGCCGTCGTTGCCGCCGACGATAAAGGCCGCCTCGGCGGCGACCGAGGCCTGGCAGGCGAGCGGGTGCAGGTCGAAGTTGGCGTACTTGTTACAGGAGGTCGAGATCGGCCAGTGCTTGAAGATGATGCGGAGCCCGCCGGTGCGGGCGGCGAGGGGCATGATCCGCTCGGAGACGGTGCTCTCGAAGCGGGCGCAGGTCGGGCACTGGAAATCGCTGAAGATCACCATGGTGTGGGGCGCGGTGGCGGGTCCGCGGACGGGGTCGCCCTCGGTGGGGATCTGAAGGACTGGCGAGAGGTTCCAGGCGAGCAGCGTGTGCTGCCACTGGTTGTCGTAGCGTTTGTACAGCTTTTCGTAATGATCTTTAACCTGCTCGGCCTGCTTGAGCTTTGTCTGGCATTGTTCGTTGCCGATCGTCACGACGTCCGGGCGCGTCAGAAGCACCCGGCCCTCGAGGTAGATGGTGAGCAGCGCAGCGATCGGCGTCGCGACCAGCATCCAGGTGCTGGGCGAGGGCGAACGCCCGCCCTGCGGCCCGGCGTCCGACGTGGTCCGCGGGAAGAGGCGATCGGCTTCGGCGCCGGGCGCCACGACCACCGGCCCGGGCTGGGCGGGAACGCTCCGCGGCCAGAGCAGGAACATGCACAGGAACAGCAGCAGATTGACGGCGTGCGTAAACGCGCACAGCGGGCACCAGTTGGTCATCTGTGAGAGCTGGTAGATGTAAAACGCGCTCGTCCCGAGCCCGACCGTCATGACGCAGGCCACGAGGATGTGGACCCAGGCACGCGCGGCTGACACGTCGCCGGCCAGAAGAAACCACCAGAAGAGGCACGTGAAGTAGTAGAGCCCGAGGAGCGCGACGGGGATCGTCTGCCCTCCGAACGTGACACTCGCGTAGCGGCTGTGGATCACCTCTTCGCAACTGGTGTTCTCGAAGAGGGATGTGCAGGCCTGGTCGAGGAAGCCGAGTTCTTCATGCCCCGCGGCGGGCCGGGTGGCGGGCTGGTCCGCCGGCTGGGTGGCGGAGGGCTGCGTGGTCGGCGCCGCCTCCAGATGCTTGAGCGTCAGCTTGTAGCTCACGACCATGGCGCTGAAGCTGAGAATAACGGCGAGAATCCGCGCGATGTTGCGGACGACCGGTGATCTCACAGGCAGACTCCTTTACCGCCGGCCGGGGCTGCACGCGGGCGTGAAGCGGCGTGACTCCTGCCGGATTGCAGCCAGGTGACGGTCGCCCTACACTCGGTACATGGCGACGCCACGTGTCCTGATCGTCCGGACTGCCGGCACCAACTGCGATGCGGAAACCGTTCACGCCTGGGAGCTTGCCGGCGCCCGGGCGGAGCGGCTGCACATTCGCGAGCTGATCGACAACCCCTCCCGGCTCAAGCAGTTCGAGATTCTAACCATCCCCGGCGGCTTCAGCTACGGCGACGATATCGCGGCAGGCAAGATCCTGGCGAATCAGATGATCCACCACCTGGCGGACCCGCTGCGGGAGTTCGTGGCGTCCGGGCGGCTCGTCCTGGGGATCTGCAACGGTTTCCAGGTGCTCGTGAAGGCGGGGCTGCTTCCGGGCGGCGGAAACGGGCTCGGGCGGCAGGACGTGACGCTGACGAACAACGATTCGGCGCGGTTCGAGGCCCGCTGGGTGCACCTGCGGAGCCGTCGCGCGTGCGCGTTCCTGCCGGACGACCGGATCGTGAGCCTGCCGATCGCCCATGGCGAAGGCAAGCTGGTTTCGGCGGATCCATCGGTCCGCCAGCGACTGCGCGAGCGGGGCCACGTCGCGCTGACGTACTGTGACGCGGAGGGACGCCCGGGGCCGTACCCGGTCAACCCCAACGGCAGCGAGGATGACATCGCGGGGCTCGTGGATGAGTCCGGGCGGATCCTCGGGCTGATGCCGCATCCGGAACGGCACGTCGAACCGACGCAGCACCCGGAGTGGACGCGGCGAGGGACGGATGTAGCCGACGGACGCATCTTCTTCGAGACGGCCGTCCGCAGTGTCAAAGCCTGAGATTCGCCATTGATGGGCTGATCCCGCCGGTCAGGGCACCGGCGGGACAGGCGCGGACAAAGAGAAGGATATGGGGCGTTTGAGCGGATGAGCGAAGTGACCGGGTAAACGTGTTTCCCGCCGCTTCGCTCCTTCTCTCCATCGCTCTATCGCTCGCACTTTCGTCGCACCTCCGTGTGCGCGTGGTTGCTTTCGAGAGGGACTGTGAATGCCGGAGAGTCAGTACAGGCGGCGTTTCGTGCCCGCAGGGGCCGACATGGGTGACTGGTCGCAGATCGAGCCGCTGTTTGACGCGCTCGAACAGCGTCCGGTGGAAGATGTGCGGCAACTCGATGCCTGGCTGCTCGACTGCAGTGAACTGGCGGCCTGCATCTCCGAGGAATCGAGCAAGCGTTACGTCGCGATGACCTGCCAGACGGACGATCCGGCCAAGGAGCAGGCGTACCTGCACTTCATCGAGGAGATCGCCCCCCGTTGCAAGCCACGGTGGCACAGGCTGCGGGTCAAGTACGTCCAGTCGCCGGCCCGCTCCGCCCTGCCGCAACCGCGATACTTCGTGTACGACCGCAGCACCGTCTCGTCGGTCGAACTCTTCCGCGAAGAGAACGTGCCGCTGCAGACCGAAGACGAGAAGCTCGACCAGCAGTACCAGAAGATCTGCGGCGCCATGACGGTCGAATACGACGGCAAGGAGCAGACGCTGCAGCAGATGGCGCGTTATCTGCAGGAGCCGGACCGCGCGGTGCGGCAGCGGACATGGGAACTCGTCGTGAATCGCCGGCTGGCCGATGCCGATCGGATCGAGGAGATTTACGACCAGATGGTGCGGCTGCGCACGGAGATCGCGCGCAACGCCGGGCTCGAGAACTTCCGCGATTACCAGTTCCGCCAGTACGAGCGATTCGATTACACGCCGCAGGACTGCCTCGCCTTCCATGAGGCCATTGAGCGGGTGGTACTGCCCGCAGCGCGCGATTTGCAGCGGGAGCGCCGGCGCAAACTCGGGGTTGACCCGCTGCGTCCGTGGGACCTGGCAGTGGACCCGGAGAATCGCCCGCCGCTGCGGCCGTTCGAGCGCGGCACGGAGCTGTCGGCCCGGTGCTCGGAGGTTTTCCACAAGGTGGACCCCGCGCTCGGACGGCAGTTCGACGAGATGGTCCGGGCCGGCTGGCTCGACCTCGAGAGCCGCAAGGGCAAGGCGCCGGGCGGCTACCAGGCAACGTTCGACGAGACGCGCCACCCGTTCATCTTCATGAACGCGGTGGGGCTGCACCGGGACGTCGAAACGCTGCTGCACGAGGGCGGGCACGCGTTTCATGCGGTCGCCTGCCGTGAGGAGCCGCTCGTTCAGTACCGCCACTGCGGGATGGAGATGGCGGAGGTCGCGTCGATGGGCATGGAATTGCTGTCGTACGACTACCTCGACATCTTCTACAAGGGTGGCGACCTGGCGCGGGCCCGGCGCGAGCAGATGGAGGGAATCATCCAGTTCTTCCCGTGGATGGCGGTGATCGACGCGTTTCAGCACGGGGTGTACACACATCCCGGGCACACGCGGCAGCAGCGGCGCGAGGCGTGGCTGCAGACGATGGGCCGCTTCAGCGGGATCGAGGATTGGAGCGGCTACGAAGACGCGCGGGCGTACGCGTGGCAGAGGCAATTGCACCTGTTCGGGGTCCCCTTCTACTACGTCGAGTACGGCATCGCGCAGATCGGGGCGCTGCAGCTCTGGCAGAATGCGCGTCGAGACAAGGCCGGCGCGCTCCGCAAATATCGCGAGGCGCTCGCGCTCGGCGGCAGCCGTCCCCTGCCGGAACTCTGGACGGCCGCCGGCCTGACGTTCGACTTCAGCGAAAAAACCCTCCGTCCGCTGATCGAGGCGGTCCAGGCGGAGCTCAAGACGCTGGTGTGATCGGCGTGATCGGTTGGAGGTCGGGCGTCGAGATCGTACAATACAGAGATGTCGCAGAAAGCTGCAAAGGCTGAACGACGGGGCACGAGCAAACCGAGACCCACAGCGCGCCCGGAGTCCGAATCCGGCGCTTATCGCCTCAGGGCAAAGGAGCGCAGCAAGCGGTTCACGGTGGTCCGTTTTGTGCACCGCAGTGAAGCGTTCGATCGCAGCGTCGACATCGCGTTCTGGCAGGGGCTCGGCGCCGAGGCCCGCTTTGCCGCTGCCTGGCAGATGATCAAAGAGGTCTCCCTCTTCAGAGGTGGGGATGGACGCCAACCCCGACTTCAGAGATCTGCTGCTAAGTTTGTCAGACGCCGGCGCCCGGTTCCTGGTGGTCGGCGCGTACGCGGTGATCTACCACAGTGAGCCCAGATATACGAAGGACCTTGACATCTGGGTAGATTCTTCCCCGGCCAACGCAGACAGGGTGTGGAAAGCGCTGGCCACTTTTGGCGCCCCTGTTTCTGAGGTGCCACCATCCCGTTTCACCGACGAAGACTTCATCTTCCAGATCGGCGTTGAGCCGAACAGAATCGATGTTCTTACGGCCGTTCTGGGCCTGGAATTTGCAGCGGCCTGGGAGCACCGGGTCGCATCGACATATGCCGGCGTTCCCATCCACATCCTTGGAAAAGACGATCTGATCCGCGCGAAGAAGGCCGCAGGCAGGCATCGCGACCTCGGGGACGTGGCCACACTGGAAGGTCGCGAGCCACCGCGGACGCGGCGCAAGTCGCAATCCCGGCGGCGGTCACGCTGACCTTTGCGCCGTGCGACGAGGAGTCACGGAGCGCGATGAAAATTGGTCGCGGTCGCAGTCCTGTATCTCCCGCCATTGGCGCATTGCTGCTCGTGGTGATGCTCGCACTCTTCGTGTGGTCACGGTTCGGGTCGCCTGCGCCGTCGGCTCCAACCAGGCTTGCCGACGGCGCCGTTCCTGTTGGAGCCATCCACGCCGAGCCGCCGCCCCCCGACTGGGCACCGATCGAAATTGGCCCGCTCACACTGCGATTGCCACCCGCTTTGACTCGCACGGCCGAACCCCGAAAGGGTATGCCCGGCGTGCTGTTCACGACGCCTGATCTGACAGTCATAGCGTGCATTCCTACGCAGGAGTCCGGCACCGCCCACCTGGCCCGCCTGCGCTCACGACCCGCGAACACGTCCTGGGACGAGGTTGATTTCCGCGCGTATCTCTACGGAACTGATGAAGAATCGATTGCCGCACTCCCCTCGCCCGTCGCCGGAGAACTGCTGGGCCTGCGGCGACTGATCGTTTCGGCTCTCGTGAAGCGGGTCGAGGTGTTTCGTGGCGATGGGCTGAAGGGGCTGTGCCTTTTCTCATCCACCACGGGTGCATACAGCATCTCGTTTGAGTACTACTCCAATGACGAGCAATGCCGGGGAGTGGTGCAGGTTCATCTGCCAAAGAACGGTGACATGGACACGGCCCGCAGAATCATCGCATCCTCCCGATTCCTGCTCACGGAGAACTCCGCGAGAGAGATCGCGCGGCCGCAGGTGCTCGCCAGCGGGATTGTCGCGAAACTCAGGCCGGTCGCATCCAGCCTTCCGACAAGCGCCCCGGAATGAGACGCTGCACGGGGGAGCGGGGGCTTGGCCGCAGAGAAGGGCGGCGCGCCGCGACTTCATCCACGCCGCACTGTCTTCTGCTTTTCTCTGCGTTCTCTGAGCCCCTGCGGCCAGTTTCCCCCCTTGCTTGGCGTTTTCGCGTCCTTGCGGTTCAATAGTGTTGTTCATGCCGGAGAAGACACATGCCCACGCTAATCAATACGCCGACCCGTATCGAGGCGGCGGGGAACAAGCCGAAGCTGATTGACGAATACGTCGGTCGCGTGAATTCGAACACGTCGGCCGCCAGTGTCGCGCACATGCGCAGCCCGGGCGGCTGGGTCGAGCCGGGACAGACCCCGGAGTTCGACGAGTTCACGGTGGTGCTCATGGGCATGCTCCGCGTCGAGCACGCGGGCGGGCACATGGACGTCCGCGCCGGCCAGGCGGTGATCGCCCACCAGGGCGAGTGGGTGCGTTACAGCACGCCGGAAGCCGAGGGCGCGGAGTACATCGCTGTGTGCGTGCCGGCGTTCTCGCCCGGGACGGTCCATCGCGATGAATCGAGTTGAGAATTGAGAACAGGAAGCGTATGAAGCTAACAGCCACCATATTCGGTTGAGTTGACCACGCGGACGGCTGGACGAGATCGTAAGAGATGACGCATCTTGTCACGATCGCACTCGCATTCGTCGCCCTGTCCTGGCAGGGCAGCACTTCGCAGCCGGCTTCGGCGCCGGCAGTGTTCCGGGTGGTGACGTGGAACGTGCACGGATGCACCGGAAGTCTGGACGAAGTCGTGCGCGAACTGCGCCGGCTCGAAGGCGACATCCTCTGCCTGCAGGAGGCGGAAACGCCACCGGCCGGGTCGAAGCAGCCCGACCAGCCACGCGTGATCGCTGCAGGACTGGGAATGCACCAGTACTCTGCCGGATCGGCTCTGCCCGGCGGCAACGAGCAACGCATGGCAATCCTGTCGCGTGCGCCGCTCTCCACGTGCAGAACTCTCGACGCCGGGACCGGCCGCATTTACGGCGTTTCAGCCGAGGTCGGCGGGGATCGCCCCTGCCGCGTCTTCAGCATCCACCTGACCAGCAGCTACCGAGTCGATCCCCGTCATGCCATGCGCACCACGGCCGCGCGGCTGCGCGAGGCCGCCCACCTCGCACGCCACGTGGAGACCTGCGGCAGGCCGTGCATCGTTGCCGGTGACTTCAACGCCGTGCCCGGCATGCCCGAACATGAACATCTGTCCAATGTCCTGATGCGCGTGACGACCACGCGGCCGACGTGCCCGAGCGAGGCGCCGATGCTCTCAATCGACCATATCTACTGCACGCCGGAGATGGGCCCGGCACACAATTGGACCGTACGCACGCTCATCTCCGACCATCTGCCGGTCGTGGCCGACTTCCCGGCGTCGTTTTCGGCAAGTCCTCCGGCGGAACGCACAAAACGGGCGGGCGGCAATGAGCCATGATCAGTTTCTGCCGTCTTTCTCTGCGTCTTCTGAGCCTCTGCGCCAAGTCTTTTCCTGCGGAACCTGAACGTCCATGAGCGCCGAGTCGAACGCCATCGACCATCTGTCCACTCAGGAGGGGTATGACCGGTGGTCGGAGATTTACGACACCGAGGACAACCCGCTGATCGCGCTCGAGGAGCCGCGGGTGGCCGAGTTGCTCGGCGATCTCGTTGGACTGGCGGTGGCGGATATCGGCTGCGGCACTGGGCGGCACGCGCTGCGGATGGCGGCGGCCGGGGCACAGGTCACCGCGCTGGATTTCTCGGAGGGCATGCTCGCCAGGGCGAGGGCCAAGCCGGGAGCGGAGCGCGTCAGCTGGATGCGGCACGACCTGGCGCGTACGCTTCCGCTCCCCGACCGCTCGTTCGACCGGGTCATCTGCGGGCTGGTGCTGGAGCATATCGCCGACCTGCCGCTGCTGTTTGCCGAGATGGGACGGATCTGCCGCCCCGGAGGCGCAGTCGTCGTCTCGGCCATGCACCCGGCCATGATGCTGCGGGGCATCCAGGCGCGGTTCACGGATCCGGCGACGGGACGCGAGACCCGCCCGAGGAGCCACCCCAACCAGATCAGCGATTTCGTCATGGCGGCCGTCGGGGCGGGACTGCGGATCGACCACGTCAGTGAGCACGCGGTCGGCGAAGACGTGGCGGCACGCATGCCGCGCGCGGTCAAGTATCTCGGCTGGCCCATGCTCTTCGTGATGCGCCTGCGGGCGTAAGATCGGCCATTGAAGCGATCATCGCGGCCCGCAGGACACCGACACAAATAGACGTGTCGGTGCCATCCGTTGAGGGTGGTCAATTACCAGTCTCTTCCCATGCATCGCCACCTGTGCAATGCCACGCTCAAGCGTTGCTGTCATATGGGCAGCCCACACCTTTCTGCTCGCCCCGTTTGCAGCTCTGCGCGTCCGCGCGTAGGCTCGGTTCGTGTGCGCGAAGGCTCCAACGTGCAGCGACGGGCGCAGGCGGCACTGGATTCGCCTGGGTGGACGCATCCTCCGTCTCGTGGCGACACAGCCGCGGCAGACTTCCCTCCTGGTGACGGCGAGTTACGACCGGATTGCCGCGGGGTATGACGGCGCATGGACCGCCCACACGCGGGACCTGTCGCTCGCGCTCGTGGATGCGGTCGGACCGCGGCCGGGCGAGTCCTGCATCGACCTGACGTGCGGCACGGGATTCCTCACGGGTGAACTGGCGCGTCGAACGGGTACCCGCGCGATCGGCGTGGACACTTCCGGCGGCATGCTGGAGGTGGCGCGTGGTCGGCACGGAGCGGACTGCACGTTTGTCCAGGCGGACGCGCCGGAGTACCTGCGGCGACGAGCGCGGCAGAGCGCGGATGTCATTACGTGCGCATGGGGGCTCGGCTATACGCGTCCGCTGGCGGTCGTGCGGGAGGCCGCGCGGGTGCTGCGACCGGGCGGGCGTCTGGGGATCGTGGACAATACGCTGTTTTCGCTCGCGGGGGTGCTGTGGACCTCGCTCCAGGTGTTCGCCGAGCGGCCGGAGGCACTCGCCCACGTCATGCAGGTGCGAGTCCTGCCGCATCCGTGCGTGCCGGCCGCAATGATGCGGACGTGCGGGCTCGGCATCCGCACCATGCGGCAGAGTGCACGTTCGTACGCCGTTCCAACGGGACGTGATGCGATCGAGCGGCTCACGCGCACCGGAGCGGCGGCCGGTTTCGAGTTTGCGGCCGATCCCGCGGCACGGGATGCGGTTTTCGCGCGGTTCGCCGAGATCCTGGACAGCACGGCGCGCGACGGCGTACGGATCACGCACCGCTGGCTCATGGTCGTCGGGGAGAAGCCATGATCGCCCTGCTGCGGCTGTGCCGGCTCTATTACGCAGTGCCGATGGCACTGACGTTCACGCTGACGGTCGTCTACGCGCGCGGGGACATGAGCGGGGCGTGGGCGGAGACGCTGCGGGCAACGACCGCGTTGGCTCTGGTGGTGGCGGCAGCCTACGCGTTCAACGACGTGTGCGACGTCGCCACGGACATGATCAATGC
>CAZJTF010000253.1:0-10589 GCA_964548565.1 uncultured Planctomycetales bacterium
CTGCCGTCCTCGACCCTCGGCGTTCAACTGGCGGCGGGTGGCGCGCTGTCGGGGGGGATGCCGGACCAGGCATTGATCCGCAGCATCGCGGCGGAGTTGCGCCGCGTTTTGGGCGGCCCCGGTCTGGTGGATCCGCAACGGGGCGAACTCGCGTACCTTCTCGGGCGGTGTGATCGGGCGCTGGGGCGCCGGGCGGAGTCAATCGAGGCGTATTGCAGGCTGGTCGAGCAGAACCCGAGCCACGACCGTGCAACTGCGGCCGCCACGGAGGCGCTGCGGGAGGCGGATGCCTGGATTCGCGAGCCCGGGGCCATGGAGAACACGGCGGCACGCAAGGCGTTCCTGCAGGCGGCAGCTGCTTATCGCCAGGTGCCGCACGGCAGCGTGGACGGTTCACTGCCTTACGTCGTGGCGGTGCTGCTTGAGCGCGAGGGGCGGCTCGAAGAGGCGGCGGCCGAGTACCAGCGGGTGCCGGACGGTCAGGCCGAGACGGTGCGGGCGCGAATCGGACGCGCGCGGTGCTTCCGGGAACTGCTCTCCCGGGCAACAGCCAGCGCGCCCGCAGGCGCGGAACTCGCCCGGGCGACGGCCGAGGCGGGCCGCGCCGCCGTGGCGGCGGCTCAGCGACTCGGACCGGGCGGGGACCCTTGCCTGCAGGTAGAGGCAACCCTGCTCCTTGCCGGGGTACTCAATGATGACGCCGTCGGGCGATCGGACGAGGCGCTGTCGGTGCTCGGCGCGCCGGATTCGACGACTGCGCGATGCCCGGAGGCGGTCGGGCCGGCGCTGCGTGAACGCATTCGGGCACTCCGGCAGCTCCGACGGATGGCCGAGGCCCGCAAGGTGGTCGAGGAACTGCTGCAGGCGGACACCGACCAGGCGGGCCCGGTCATGGCGGGGCTTTTGGAAGCAATAGGTCACGAGGTGGAATCGGCCCTCGATCACGGTCAGGTTGCCACCGCGGCGAGCGTCGCGGCGGAGGGCGCACAGCTCGCGGCTTCGCTCCAGCTGTGGGCGGAACAGCATCCGGATCGGGTCACGCCGGTCGAGCAGTTCGCGATCCGCCTCCGCGGGGCCTGGTGCCTCCTGCAGGCAGGGCGGCTGCCTGATGCGCTGCGAGCGTATGACGCCTGCTGGCGTGCAATCACATCCGAGACGGAGGGCCTGCGGGTGGAGGTCACGCTGGGACGCGCCGAATGCCTCGTCGGGCAGGGCCAATACCAGGAGGCGCTCGGGATCTTCTCGCCGATGTGGCAGTCAGCGTTGCCGCAGTCGCCGGCGTGGTGGCGGGCCCTTGCGGGGAGCCTCCAGTGTCATACGCGCCTGGGCGGGGACGCCGGGCGGATCGTCCAGACCATCCGCCAGCAGCGGCACCTGGCGCCCGACCTGGGCGGGCCCCGCTGGAAACGTGCTTTCGAGGCCCTCGAGGCCGAGAATCTGCCGAAAACAAGCCGTCCGGGGTAGCTCCGGTCGTTCGTTGCCGGCTCTGGCGACAGAACTTACAATGGAAGCCTGACGGAAGTCCGACCGGAGCGTAAGGGCCTTGTCCTCCAAGCGAGTTTACCTGGAAACCTGGGGCTGCCAGATGAACGTGCTCGACAGCGAGCTCGTGATGGGGCAGCTCCGTGCCATGGGGTATGAGCCGATCGACGATTTCCGGTCGGCGGACGTCGTGCTGCTGAACACGTGCAGCGTCCGGCAGCACGCGGAAGACAAGGTTTACAGCCGCCTGGGCGAAGTCAAACATGCGAAGCTGCGCCGGCCGGACATGATCGTCGGCGTCATCGGGTGCATGGCGGAACGCGACCACGCGGGCATCCGTGACCGGGCGGGGCACGTGGATCTGCTCTGCGGGCCAGGCAACCTCAACCGTATTCCCACCCTGATCGCCGAGGTTGCCGACACGCGCGAACAGGCGATTGCGCTCGAGCACGATCACTCCCGTCGCCAGCCCAAGGCCGAGCGGACGCTGCAGTACGACAGCATTGAACAACTGGACCTCTCACGCAATCCATCGGCCGAGGGACGCGTGCTGCAGTCGTATGTGCGCGTGCAGCGCGGGTGCGACAAGTTCTGCACGTTCTGCGTGGTGCCGTTCACGCGCGGGCCGGAGCGGAGCCGCCCGCCGGCTCACATCCTGGAAGAGGTCAAGAAGCTTGCGGATCTCGGTGCCCGCGAGATCACGCTGCTCGGGCAGACGGTCAACAGCTACAGCTACGCCGAGGACGGGCGGGTCGTGCGGTTCGCCGAGCTGCTGGAGCGCGTTCACGCCGTGAACGGAATCGATCGACTGCGATTCGTGACCAGCTATCCCGGCGATTTCACGGACGACGTTCTCGAGGCGATGCGCGACCTGCCGAAGCTGTGCGAGTATCTGCACATTCCGGCGCAGAGCGGCTCGAACGCAGTCCTCCAGCGGATGAAGCGGCAGTACTCGGTCGAGCAGTACGTCGAGCTGATCGAGCGGGCGCGCTCCCTCGTGCCGGGGATCTCCCTGGCGGGCGATTTCATCGTGGGCTTCTGCGGCGAAACCGAGGAGGATCACGCTCAGACACTTGCGCTGGTGGAACGGATCCGCTACAAGAACATCTTCATGTTCAAGTACTCGAACCGTCCCGGCACGGCCGCCGATCGGCGCCTGGCGGACGATATTCCCGAGCAGGTGAAACGCCGGCGGCACGCGGAGCTCTCGGCCCTGCAGAATCGCATGTCGTTCGAACATCACCGCGCGATGGTGGGACGGACGGTGGAGGTCCTCGTCGAGGGCTACAGCAAGGCGGCCATCAAGGCCCAGGAGGCGGAGCAGTCGCGCGGGCAGGAGGTCTCGTGGCGTCGCACGGACCAGCTCACCGGGCGCACGCGGGGCGATGAGATCGTCGTGTTCCCGGGAAGCGCCTCGCTCATCGGGCAGCTCGTGCCGGTGCGGATCGCGGGCGCCACGGCCCTGACGCTGCACGGCGAGGTGGCGGCGTCCTCGCTGGTTTCATTGTCGCCGGCGTAGTACAGTTTCCCACCGCATGACGACGCCGGGCCTGCCGAGGGGCGACCGGGCGGACGGCCGCGTAGAATACCCACAGATGGCCATGATCATCACCATCGACGGACCCGCCGGCTCGGGCAAATCCACGGCTGCACGCAAACTGGCGGCCGTGCTGGAGATCCCGTACCTCGACACCGGGGCGATGTACCGGGCGATCACGCTCAAGGCGCTGAATACGGGCGTGCCGCTCGACCATCCGGAGCGTCTGACGCAACTGGCGGAAATGACCCGCATTGAGCTGAACTGCGGGCCGACGTACTGCCGGGTGGTGATGGACGGGCATGACGTGAGCGAGGCGATCCGGAGCATGCGGGTCAGCGAGCACACGAACCAGGTCGCGCGGGTGCCGGGCGTCCGGGAGGTGCTCGTCCGCAAACAGCGGGAGATCGGGCGGGAGCTCGGCTCACTTGTGACGGAGGGGCGCGACCAGGGCAGCGTGGTGTTTCCCGGGGCGGACGTGAAGTTCTTCGTCCAGGCGGATGACCGGAAGCGGGCGGAGCGGCGTTACCACGAGATGGTGGCAGACGGGGAAGAGATCGAGCTCGCCGACGTGCTCGCCAACATCCGGCAGCGCGACGACAACGATCAGAGGCAATGGGCGCCGCTCCTGAGCGATGGCGATGTCATCCGCATCGACACGACGCACATGACGATCAGTGAGGTGGTGGAGAGGATGAGGTGTGAGGTGGAACGGCGGTCAAAGCCCGGCCGCCCTGAGGATTGAGCGTTGAGAATCGAGAGTTGGCGGCCTGCCGCACCTCTCCTGCTTGAGTCCTGCTGCCTATGCGCGTTTACTATCGTATCTGCCGCTTCATCTGCCAGTGCGTCTGTACAGTTTACTTCAAGGCGCGGGTGTTCGGGGTGCGCAACGTTCCTGAAACGGGGGGCGTGCTGCTCGTCTCAAACCATCAGAGCTTCATGGATCCCGTGCTCGCGACCATGGCCCTCCATCGCGAGGGTAACTACATGGCCCGCGATTCGCTCTTTCGGCATCCGCTGTTCCGGCGGCTGATCGAGAGCCTGAACGCGTTCCCGGTGAAGCGCAATGCCGCTGACGTGGGTGCCATCAAAGAGTCACTCCGGCGTCTGAAGCAGGGCAAGGTCGTGCTGCTCTTTCCCGAGGGAACCCGCACAGAGGACGGGCGGATCGGCGCGATGCTTCCCGGCGTGGGAGCGATCGCCATGAAGGCGCGCGTGCCGATCGTCCCGACGCTGATCGACGGCGTCTTCCAGACGTGGCCCAAGGGGCAGCTGCTGCCGTCCGCGGGCAATGTCATTGTCGAGTACGGGTGCCCGCTGACCATGGACGACTACGCCGGTATGTCACCCGAAGAGCTGATGGATGCGATCCGCGGACGGCTGCTGGCGATGCAGGCCTGCTGGCATGGTCGCGTTCCCTCCCGCCGGTTAAAATGGTACGACGGTGCCGGTGAATCCACTATGCAGCAGGCAGGGCAGGCGCCCGCGGGCGACACAGCGAAGCCCCCGGCCGACGGTGCGGACGCGCTCGAGCCGGCCGGCTTGCTCCACTGAACGGGAGAAGGATGCAGGTCAAACTCGCAAGCAAGCGTGGTTTCTGTTTCGGGGTGGAGGACGCGATCGAACTGGCCGAGCGCACGGTGCGGGAGAACCCGCCCGGGCAGGTGGTGGCCCTCGGTCCGCTCATTCACAACCGTCAGGTCGTTGAAAAGCTCGAGCAGTCCGGCCTCAACCAGTCGGGTGACATTCAAACCGTCACCGATGACACGACCGTCCTGATCCGCTCGCACGGTGCGGGGCCGGATACGTATGCGCTGGCGGCCGAGCGGCAGCTCACACTTGTCGACGCGACGTGCGTGCTGGTGAAGCGTGCGCAGACGGTGGTGAAGCAGCTGCACGAGGAAGGCTACCAGGTTGTCATGATCGGCGACGCCGAGCACCCCGAGGTCAAGGGCGTGATCGGTTACGCCCCGGACGTGATCGTCGTGGACTGCGAGGAGGACCTCGATGCGGCACTGCCGAAACGCGGGCGACTCGGAGTCGTGGCCCAGACGACGCACGCGCCCGAGCACGTCGCCGAGATGATCGGCGCGATCGCCCGGCGCCCGTTCCGCGAACTCAAGATCGTCAATACGCTGTGCCTCGAGGTGGTGCGCCGGCAGGAAGCGGCGGTCGAGCTGTGCAAGGAAGTGGATGTCATGTTCGTGCTCGGCGGGCTGCATTCCGCCAACACGCGCGAACTCGCCCGCCTCTGCACGGAAGAGGGCGTCCCCACATACCACCTCGAGTGCTGGGAGCAGTTCCGGCCCGAGATGGCGGCCGGTCACACCGTGGCGGGCGTCACTGCCGGCGCCTCGACGCCGGAGTTCATCATCCGCGAGTTTGCCGAGAAGCTGGAAGCGTTTACGCCGGCGGCCGCTTGACGCCGGTGCCGCCGAAGCCGCCGCGCGGATGGATTGGCCGCAGCGGGGGTGCTGCCAGCGTGTGGCCGGGGTGCGGGGCAGACCCGCCGCCCGCAGCGGGCTACGTTCCCGGTCGCTGGGCAAGCTTATTGCGGAGGCGTTCGGCCACGCTCAGCGGGACGAGGCGGGCCAGCCGCTGCAAATCCTGGAAGCCGAGTTCGACGATCTGCTTGATGTACGTGCTGCTCGTGACGGCATACTGGTCGCGGGTCATGAGAAAGATGGTCTCCACGCCGCCGACGATCAGGTTGACGTTGGCCTGCTGGATTTCGTAGTGCAGGTCCACGTTGTCGCGGATGCCGCGGATGATGACCGTCGCCCCGAGGCTCCGCACGAAGTCCGCCGTCAGGCCGGTGTATGCCCGCACCTGGACGCCGTCGAACTCCTGGACCAGTTCGCGGATCATCTCGACCCGCTCGTCCGGGGTGAAGACGGCCTCCTTCTCGGGATTGTGGCCGACGGCGACGATCAACTCGTCCGCGAGGTGGATGCCGCGTTTGATCAGGTCGAGGTGGCCGTTGGTGATGGGGTCGAAGGTGCCCGGAAAGACCGCTCGAATGGGTTTATGCTTGGACATGCGTCGCTGGTCCGCCCCTCCGACCGTGGTCGGCCGCGCTCCCGCGCACGGCCACCCCGATTGTAACCCTGCCTTCCCGGTGCCACAATGCTCATCCTTGCCGCGGCGGCGACGGGTCGCTAGCATATGCGCCATGAGTTGTGCCCGACTCCAGTCCATCGCAGGCAGCCGGCCGTCCGGCCGGATCGGCATCGCTATTCGTGGAGGGATATGCGGGTAGGGCCACGACTCGATGCGTGACATTCGCGAGCCCTGCCCGATGCGGCAGGGTTTTTTTATAGGCAGGGGCCCCAGCCACGGGTGACACAGATGGCAGCGACGAAACAACGGATCGAACTCTACGACACGACCCTGCGGGACGGGACGCAGGGGCAGAACGTCAGCCTCAGCCTGCAGGACAAGGTGCTGATCGCCCGCAAGCTCGACGAGCTCGGCGTGGACTACATCGAGGGCGGCTATCCGCTCAGCAATGCGAAGGACCAGGCCTTCTTCGAGCAGGTGAGGGCCCTCAAGCTGCGCAACGCGCGGGTTGTCGCGTTCGGCATGACCCGGCGCAAGCAGACGAAGGCTGACGCCGACGAGGGCATGCAGGCGCTGCTCTCGGCGAAGACCGACGTGGTGACGATCGTCGGGAAGACGTGGGATCTGCACGTGAAGGAGGTTCTCGGCGTCAGCGAGTCGGAGAATCTCGCGATGATCGCCGACTCGGTGCGGTTCTGTGCCCGCCACGGACGCGAGGTCATCTACGACGCGGAGCATTTCTTCGACGGGTACGCCGCCAACCCCGACTACGCCCTGAAGACGCTCCTGGCGGCCCAGGAGGCGGGGGCGAGCTGCATCTGCCTGTGCGACACGAACGGCGGCTCGCTGCCGGAGCGGGTCGGGGAGTTCGTAGACGCCATCCGCCCGCACATCACGGTCCGGCTCGGGATTCACACGCACAACGATTGCGGCCTGGCGGTCGCGAACACGCTTGCAGCCATCCGGCACGGCGCGACCCACGCGCAGGGCACGATCAATGGCATCGGCGAACGCTGCGGGAATGTCGATCTCACGACGGTCGCGGCGAATCTCGCGGTCAAGATGGGGAAGGACGTGCTCATCCCCAACGGGCTGCAGCAGCTCACCGAGGTCAGCCGGTATGTCTATGAAGTAGCCAACCTCGTGCCGTTCGACGGCCAACCGTACGTCGGCGTGGCGGCCTTCGCCCACAAGGGGGGCATGCACGTGCACGCCGTGCGTCGGATTGCCCGCAGCTACGAGCACATCGACCCCGAGCGGGTGGGCAACTCGCGGCGCGTTCTCATCAGCGAGTTGTCCGGGGCGAGCGGCGTGGCCGAGAAGATCGGACGCAAGCTGGACATCTCCAGCGACAAGACGCTGCAGCGGCGCCTGCTCAAGGTGATGCAGGCGAAGGAGGAGGAGGGCTACGTCTTCGAGTCGGCCGAGGCGAGCTTCGAGCTGCTCTGCCGCAGGGAGCTCGGGCTCTACAAGCCGTTCTGGGAGCTGCAGCACTGGCGGGCGGTGGCGCTGCGCGATTCGCGTGACGGGGAGCCGAACACCGAGGTGATCGTCAAGCTGGAGGTGAACGGCACGGTCGAACACCAGGTGTCGGACGGGCACGGCCCCGTGGATGCCATGGCGACGGCGATGGTCCGGGCGCTTCGGCAGCATTATCCCAGTATCGAGAAGGTGCGGCTGATCGACTACAAGGTTCGCGTGATCAACCCCCGGGCCGCGACCGCCGCGCGGGTGCGTGTCACGATCGAGTTTCGGGACGAGGAGACGCACGAAATCTTCAGCACCGTCGGCGTGAGCGAGAACGTCATCGAGGCGTCGTGGATCGCGCTGGTCGACGGGTTCGAGTACAAGCTGGTCATGGACGACGAGCTCAAGCGCAAGGGGCGTTCCAAAGCGCGGGGTTGATTGCGAGCACCGCGGCTCCATCCTCCGACGCGGGCTGGCCTCACCGGAAGGCACGACGTACTACCGGTGCAGCATGTCACGCAGTTCTCGGCAGCGCAGCATCCACGCGGCGGCGAAGTAGGATGCCGCGCCGACGGCGATGAGGATGGCGAGGCGGGTGACGCTGCGGGCGGCGGGCAGGTTGTGATCCACCACGTACACGACGAGGCCCATGATGAGGGCCGCGGCCAGCGTCCGCAGGATGCCGGGGACCATCTCGTGCCACGCGAGTCGGACGTAACGCCGATCGAAGAGCAGCATCAGGGCGGCGATCTGCAGCGATGAGGTGATGGAGGAGCTCAGGGCGAGGCCGGCCTCGCGCAGCGGTGTGCGGACCAGCACCAGGTTGAGGGCCAGGTTCACGAGGACCGTCGCGATCGACATCCGCATCGGGGTGCGGGCGTCTTTCATGGCGTAGAACGCCCGCACCACGATCTGGTTGAGGCCGAACGCCCAGATCCCGAGCGCATACATGAAGAGTGCGAACGACACGCGGTCCACCGCGCCCGGGATCCGCAGAAACTCGCCGTGGGCGAAAAACGTCCGGATCAGCGGCTCGCGGACGAGGATCAGGCCGACGAGGCAGGGGAACGCCTCGAATGTCGCGACGCCGATGCCGCGGGTGAGCGTGCGCCCGAGGCCGTCCAGGTCTTTTTCGGCGGCGTGGCGACTGAGCGCGGGGAAAATGGCAGTTGCCAGCGCTGTGGCGAAAATTCCTAGCGGAAACTGGTAGAGCCGCTGGGCGAGCGAGAGGATCGCGGGCCCCACTTTCTCGGCGCCGCTGGACCCGTGGGCGTACACGTCTGGCACGAACCACCACGCGATCAGCGTGTCCATGAACGTGCTGAACTGCACGGTGGCCAGTCCCACGATCATGGGCAGCATGGTCACGCCGATGCGCCGGATGGCGGGCTCGCCGGTGTCAAAGCGGATGGGCAGCCGCAGCCCGCAGCGCCGCGCGGCCGCCCACTGCCAGGTCATCTGGAGCATGCCGGACACTACCACGGCCGCCGCGAGGATGATCACCTGGCGCTCGAGCGACGGCGTGATCCACCGCCCGCCAATGGCGGCGCCGATCATGAACACGTTGAGGATGATCGGGGCGGCGGCCGCCGAGGCGAACCGGTTCAGCACGTTCTGGATGCCGCCAAGGATGGCCGCCGTGCAGATGAAGATCATGTACGGCAGCATGAGGGCGGTCAGGCGCAGCGCCAGTGAGCTGTCCTCGCTGCCGCGATACCGCAGGAACAGCACGGCCACGATCACCTCGGCGATCACGCAGAGGGCGGTCAGGATCGCCAGGAGGATGCCGAGCAACCGCCCGGCCAGCGCGTCGACCGTCTCCCTGCCCTGGAGGCTGAGGGTCTCCGAGAGCACCGGGATGCTGGCGGCCGAGAGTGCGCCCTCGCCAAAGAGCCGCCGAAAGAGATTGGGAACCTGGAAGGCCGTCCAGAACGCGGACGAGATCGATCCGACGCCGAATGCGTTGGTGATGGCAATGTCACGCAGCAGCCCGAGCACGCGGGAGGCGAGCGTGAGGATGCTGATCAGCCGGGCGGAGCGGAGCACTGAGGACGACACGGGGTGCAACGATAGCGAGGCGGCGCGGCGTCGACAAGCCGCGTTTTGGCGGTGGGAGGGCACGAAGGGAGAGTTGAGAGTTGAGAATTGAGAATTGAGAATTGCCGCGGCGTGAGGTTGTCGGCGTCTCGCGGCTTATCGTCGGCCCAAAGAACACTGAGTCGTCGTTTCCCGGGACGGCGCGCGGCCCAGGGCTGCGTCGGGCGGTGAGAATTGGGCGTGGGTTTGGCTTCGTCCTGCGCGGGCCAGGGGGCTGCGCTTGTGGGCGGGGCGGGGCGGTCGGCGGCGCAAGATTCGTCAGGACAGCATTTTGCCGTCTCCCGCTGCCGCCGCATTCCCCTGTCGCGGTGGGTTCGCTTCGCGCCGGCGCGCTGCGGCCCGGGTTGCAGTTGCCGGGTGGCTTTCCGTCGCGTGGGGTCTTCAGATGTCAAAGAACCCGGTCCCTCGGCGGGACCCGCATCGGTAGAACGCGCGGGGTCCCTCGCGAGGCGGGCGCCGGGGGGGCCGCGGCGGGCCGCGGGGCGGATGGGGGGCGCGGGCGCCGAGCGGAGGGGCGGCGGGGGGGGGAGGGGGAGATGAGGAGAGGGGGAGAGTGGGGGAGCGGGAAAGGGGGAGAGCCCGGGCGCGCCCGGGGCGGGGTCAGGATGCGGGTTCCCAGCCGGCCCGATATGGGCGGCTGAGGTACTGCTCGGCCTGCGGCAGATTGGGGATGGCCATGCGCGCGGGGTCGCATTCGATGCGGGCGCCGAAGGCTGCTCGACGGGCCGCTGGCCGGTTGCGTGGCTCGTGCACGAGCCCGGTTCGTCTCAAGCCGCTCAGCCGTTTCAAGGGTACGAAGGGCAGTCCTGAGAATCTCCTGCCGCGCTTCGGTACGACCGCGCTGCGCCGCCGCCCGAGCTGACTCAAGCAGCCGCTGCGAGGGGAAAGCCCATAACGCTCTGGCTGCGACGGTGGCATCCCTGTCCTGCTGTGCGTGCTCTGCACA
>CAZJTF010000254.1:0-10572 GCA_964548565.1 uncultured Planctomycetales bacterium
CAGGCAGCGCTCCGCGAGCATCAGGTCGGCGAGGTTCCACACCCGGTGGATGAACGACTGTTCCGCGAGGCGGCTCACGTCGCCAGGCGAGGCCTGGTTCCCGAGTGCCGCCTGGCACTGCAGTCGGGCGCGGCGGCGGAGCGGGTCGAACGTGCGGTACAGGATCTTTCCGAGCGTCGCGGTGAGGCGGTACGAGAGCTGCGGCCCGAGGATCCCGAGCACCGCGGCCAGCAGGCGCCGGTAGACGTTGCTGAACGCGACCAGGTACCGCAGCAGGACCGGTCGGCGTGCCGGACGAGCCGGTCGTGGTGGGTGGTCGGCGGCGAGGGACACGGTCGAATTATATCGCCACGGGCCGGCTTCATCGTTCGATCCACTCGCCGACCACGGCAGGAGTCGAGCATGCCCGCAAAATCGCCCCTGTCACGGCGAGAACGAGAGCGACTCCGTCAGCGGGACGACATCCTCGAGGCGGCCCTTCGCCTGTTCGTCCAACGAGGCTACCACGACGTATCCATGCGCGAGATCGCCGACGCAGCCGAGTTCGCAACCGGCACGCTGTACACCTTTTTCGAGAGCAAGGAAGCACTCTACCGGGAACTGGTTGCCCTATACGCCCGCCGAATCGGCGCGGTGATGGTTTCGAGTCTCGACGCGGGCGCCGACGAACGGGAGAAGATTTCACGCTACATCCACGCGCATTTTCGCGTGCTGATCGAGCACGCGCCGGCGGTGCAGCTTTACTATACGCAGGCCCAGGCGTTGCACGACGCACCGGAAGTCACCGACGGCGAGGTCGGACGGGTGCGTGAGGAAGCCCTGCAGCGGCTCACGGACGTCATTGCCGCCGGGATACAGCGCGGCATCTTTCGGCCGCTGGACCCCCGGCATGCCGCCATCGCGCTGAGCGGCATTCTGCAGGCGCTCCTGCTCGCAAATCTGGCGAACCTCGCGGCGCTGCCGGCCGGCGAAATCGCGGTCTTTGCGGAAGACCTGTTCCTGCGCGGGCTGCGGGCGGACGCGTGAGTGTGCGCGGACTTGGCGGGCGGAATCGGCGCCCGTTAGACTTCAGGGATGGCTGACGAACCCCGGGATCGCTCTGGGCAACCCCGCGCCGCGTCCGTATCCCTGGACGCCGGCGCGCCGGCACCGGCGGTTCCCTCGGCGCCGCGCGGGCTGCGTCTGTCGACGATTCTGATCGAACTCGGAGCACGCGCGGAACCAGCCCCGCCCGATGAGCAGCCTGCCCCCACGTCGCTGGAGGAACTCGAAGCCAGCCTCCCTCAGAACATCAGCCGGCGACGACGCCGCAAGCTCCGCCGGCAGCTGCGAAAGAGTATCCGCTCGAATATCACGCTCGGCGAGGTGATCGACCGCACGGCGCACGCGGGGTTCGGCTTCCTGGCCGCATTCCTCGCGCTCGTGTCACTTCCGTTCGTAGGGCTGTCCACGCCGTTCGGGCTGGCGGTCGCGCTGCTGGGTGCGCAGATGGTGGCCGGACGGAATCAACCCTGGCTGCCCAAACGCATTCGGAAATACGTGCTGACGATGAACGCGCTCGACTGGCTCAGCCAGCACGTCGCCCGATGGACGCGGGGTGTGGAGCGCCTGATTCGGCCGCGTTACGTGTTCCTGCTCAGGCGTCCGCTCTGGACGCTGATCGGGCTGGGAATCGTGATCCAGGGAATCGGCCTCGCCCTGCCGATCCCGATCCCGGGATCCAACTGGCTGTTCGCCGTACCGATCACCCTCTACGCCATCGGGCTGCTCGAGGATGACGGCCTGCTGGTGGCGCTGGCGCACATCCTCACAGCCATCCAGGTTGTCCTGGCGGTGCTGTTCTCGGATGTGGTCGTCGAGTCGATCGCTCGCGTCGCGCACTGGATCGGGTCGATCTTCTGACAAACGACCGATTGCCGGCGACGAGGCTCAGCGGGCGTTTCTGGCGCGCTGCTCGATCGGTACGTACGCGCGTTCGGGCGCTCCGACATAGATCTGCCGCGGGCGATAGATGCGGGCGCCGGCCTGCAGGTGCACCTCGCGCCAGTTGGCGATCCACCCCGGCATCCGTCCGATGGCGAACATGACGGTGAACATGTTCAGCGGAATGCCGATGGCCCGCATGATGATGCCGCTGTAGAAGTCGACGTTTGGATACAGTTTGCGTTCGACGAAGTAGCTGTCCTTGAGCGCCACCTCTTCGAGCTTGAGGGCGATATCGAGCAGCGGGTCGCGGATGCCGAGCTTACCGAGCACCTTGTCGCAGGCCTGCTTGATGATCCTGGCCCGCGGGTCGAAATTCTTGTAGACGCGGTGACCGAATCCCATCAGCTTGGTCTTGCTCTTCTTGTCCTTGACCTTGGCGATGAATGCCTCGACGTTTTCGCCGCTCTCATGGAGTTCGGTCAGCATCTGGATGACCGCCTGGTTCGCCCCGCCGTGGAGCGGACCCCACAGCGCGCAGACGCCGGCCGCCACGGACGCATACAGATTAGCCTGGCTCGAGCCGACCATCCGCACGGTCGACGTCGAGCAGTTCTGCTCGTGGTCTGCGTGGAGGATGAGGATCTGCCCCAGTGCTTTCGTGATTTCCGGATCCGGATCGTACGGACGATTCGGACGCGTGAACATCATGTGCAGGAAATTCGCCACGTAGTGCAGGTCGTAGCGCGGGTAGATCATGGGCTGGCCGATCGACTTCTTGTAGGCCGCCGCGGCGATCGTCCGCACCTTGCTCATGATGCGGGCCGCCGAATCCATGAACTTTGTGTCGTCCTCCGGAGCCATGAACTGCGGTTGGAAGCAGCTCACCGCGTTGATCATGGCGGACAGAATCGCCATCGGGTGCGCGTTCGGCGGAAACCCCTCGAAATGATGACGCATGTCCTCGTGGATGAATTCGTGCTCGGTGAGGAGCGACCGCATTTCCGCAAGCTGCTCGGGCGTCGGCAGTTCGCCGAAGATAATCAGATAGGCGGTCTCGACGAAGGTCGATTTCTCCGCCAGTTCCTCGATGTTGTAACCCCGATAGCGGAGGATGCCCTTCTCGCCGTCGATGAACGTGATGCTGCTCAGGCAGGAACCGGTGTTGCCGTAGCCGTCGTCCAGGGTGATCGCGCCGGTCTTCGAGCGGAGTTCGCTGATGTCGACGCCCACCTCTTGCTCGGTGCCCACCACGACCGGAAGCTGGACCGTCTGTTCGCCGATCTTGAGAGTTGCTGTGTCAGCCATCGTTGCGCCTGTCCCTTGAACCAGATCCGAGTTGTTCCGCCTGCCTGCCCGAACATGCAGCTGCCGAGGTTCCGACCCCGACCCGCGGTCGATTTCGGATGGTAAACGAAATGCATCCGTTTGAAAATGCCACGCAAACGAGGCCGGACCGGGCCGTGACGCGCGGAATCCACCGGAGGCGCGGCCCCCTTCCGGCGCCGCGGACTGCCTCACGAGCATGACTGGTCCGGGCGGCTTCAGGAGCCGCAGGTCGGCGGAGGAGTCACATCGGGGCCGGCAAAGCACCGCTGGAGGATTCCGAAGTCGTCCATATCGGCATCCTGGTCGCCATCCAGATCCGCCGCCTCGCAGCCGGGGGCGATCGGACGCTCCGCCCCGCTGCCGCACGCAGTGAAGAAGGCGACATCGGCCGCATCCACGTCCTCGTCGCCGTCGAAATCGGCCGGCCAGTCGAGCCGCACGCGCTGGAAGAGCAGTTCAGGAGCGCCCTGGTTGAACAGCCCGCCGCCACGCAGCACGAAATCGTACTGCTCGAACAGGTTCATGCCGATGATGCCGTCGAGGTTGCCGCCTTCAGGACTGGCGACATCGAGAAGGACGACGGGCACGTGAGAGAAGCTGAGAATCTCGCCCAGCGCGGGCATTTCAATGAGGTCGATGAAGAAGCCGGGCTTGTAGACGATCTCGCCGTTGACGCCCTGCACTTCAACCTGGAAATCAGGCTTGCTCGGGTTGAGGGCCAGACGCGCTCCGACGCCGGAGCCGATGACCGTCACCTGCGCGCCCGTGTCGACCATGAACGCGTCGTTCACGAGCGACGTGCGCCCGTTGTCGTGCAGGTCAACGCCGCTCGAGGAGCTCACGAAGAAGAGGCTCTGCAGTGGAAAGCCCAGCATGCTGACCATCGACGGGATCGTCGGGTTGTCCGCCCCGCCGGGACAATCGCCCGGGAAGACTTCAACGCACGGATAGTAATCCACGCCGAATCCGCCTTCGGGTCGCAGCTCCAGCGGCAGCAGGTTCGGGTACTCCGGAATCGCGCGGTCGTTCAGATCGTTGTACAGGTGGATCGTCGGCGCGGTGTACGTCACGCCGTCGCGGACCCGCGTCACCGGCTGGCTGTTGCGCACGTCCGCCGCCAGGAATACGGCCATTGAGGCGCCGATCGCTGTCACCGAGGCAGCACCGGCGGTCGGCGGCGGCAACACGGCGGCTGACACGTTCGACTCGCCGAGCAGGCTGTTCAGCGAGAGCACCATCGTCCCGGCATCGATGGATTGCAGGCCGCCGATGAAGAGTCCGAGCGGTTCGCTGCAGTGGCCCGTGACCGAGCCGCTCACGCCGGAGATCTGCACCGGGTTGCTCGTCACGACGCCCCCGGAGTACAGCCCCAGTCGTTGGGCGGTGTCGTTGCCGAGCACGGTCGTCGACGCACCCGTGTCGAAGAGCCCGATCGCGTAGTTCGTTTCGGGGTTGGCGATGAAGTAGTTACCCGTGACCGAGGACTGCGGGATGGCGGCCGTCGCGAGCGGCTCATCCCGGTCATCCGTGGCGGTGACGGCGATGTACGGAACGAACCCGGCGACCGGCGGCGACTGGATGATGCCGACCAGGGCGGGATTGAGCCCGGCTGCGAGCGGTCCCTGTCCCCGTGCAACGCGTGATCGGTGACGCGGGTCGCCGGGCTTCGATCGCAGCAGCGGCTGCTTGCCCGGCGGGTAGAGCACACCCTTCACCCGCAGGCCCCCGGGCATCCGCCAGTCCACATCCTCCCGCGCCCATTGGGGGTTCGCCCACTCGGGTTGGGCGGCCTGGACGGAAGACGCGACCATCAGCACTGAGACGACGGCACAGAGCGGCTGGCAGCGCGATGTTATCACGTGGATCATGCCTTTCACCTGCGTGGGGGGATTCTGCGACTCTGCCATATTGTAACCCGGTCAGGTGGCGGAGAAACGCCCGATGGCCCGAAAAGAGGGCTGCGGGGCAGGTGGGCCGCCCCCCAGCTTCCGATATAATGTGTGGGTCCTGCCGAGTGGGGTGTCTGGAGATACATATGCCTGTGCCCGAAACGGCCCTTCTGGAGAAAGATCCGCTCCTCACGCGTCTTGCCGAACTGCGAGCGAACATCGATCGGGTCTTCCTGGGCAAGCCGGCCGCCGTCACCCAGGTGCTGGTCGGCCTCATGAGCCGGGGGCACCTCCTGATCGAGGACGTCCCCGGGGTTGGAAAGACGGTGCTCGCGCGGACGCTCGCGCGGAGCCTCGATCTGAGCTTCTCCCGGATCCAGCTCACACCCGACCTGCTGCCGTCCGACATCCTGGGGGTCAGTATTTACGACGCGAAGACCGCCACGTTCGAGTTCAAGCGCGGACCCATTTTTTCGAACGTCATCCTGGCCGACGAAATCAACCGCACCACGCCGCGGACACAGTCCGCCCTGCTCGAGGCGATGAACGAAGCCCAGGTGAGCGTGGACGGACGGACGATGCGGCTCGAACAGCCGTTCCTCGTGATCGCCACGCAGAACCCGTTCGAGTTCGAAGGCACGTACTTCCTGCCGGAGAACCAGCTCGACCGGTTCGCGCTGCGGATCCGCATTGGCTACCCCTCGCGCGAAGTGGAGAGCCGCATCATCCGCGAACGCCCCAGCACCGTCGCGCTCGAGCAGCTCCAGCCGGTGATGTGCCGCGAGGAGCTGATTGCGATCCAGGACCGCGTGACGGATGTCCGCATCGAGGACAGCCTGGTCGCGTACGCGCTCGATCTTGTCGAGGTCACGCGCGACCACGAGCATCTCGAGGTCGGCGTCTCGCCCCGCGGAACACTGTCGCTGATCCGCGCGGCGCAGGCGGCGGCACTCCTGGCCGGACGCGACTACGTGGTACCCGACGACATCAAGTCGCTCTTCGTGGCCGTGTGTGCGCACCGCGTGGTGACCAAGAGCTACCTGCACGGTGGACATGCCGTCACCGGGGAGCAGCTCCTCGGCGAGATTCTGCGTAACGTGAGTGTGCCTGAGTGACGCAGCCGATGACCGCCCTGCCTGCAACCAGCATACCGCCGGCGGAGGCAGCGCCCCCTGCCCCTCGGCGCAGCTCCGTCCTGCTCGGCACGAACGTGACGTTCAGCGGCGCGCTGACGATGGCGGTCATCCTGCTGGTGGGCGTCGCGGCACTCAACAGCGAAGCCAATCTGCTTTTCCTGCTCTTCGGCATCAGCGTCGGCGTGGTGCTCTTCAACGTGGCCGCCCCGATGTGGATGATCCGCTCCGTTGACGTGGAGCGCGTCGTTCCGAATGCTGTCGTGGCGGGCCGTCCCTTCAAACTTGTGTACATTGTTCGGAACCGCCGCCGATGGGGAGCGGCCTGGTCGCTCGTGATCCACGAGGGAGGCAATCCCGAGGTCCGCAGCTCACTGCCCTACGGATTCATCCCGGTACTGCCTGCCCGGGGTGAACAGCGCATCGAACTGACCGCTGTTCTGCCCTGTCGCGGCCGCGCCTCGCTGAAGGCGGTGCGCGTGATGTCGCGCTTCCCGTTCGGCCTCTTCTCCGCGGTGGTCGACACCGACAGCCCGGCCGACATCATCATCTACCCGGCCGTCGGACGGTTCCGGCGCGACCCTTGGAAAGACCGGCGGTACTCGGGCTCGGCCACGCGAAACGAACTGCACGACGGGCAGGACGAGTTTTTCGGCCTCCGCGAATACCGCGAAGGCGACAACCCCCGTCTCGTTCACTGGCGACGCTCCGCCCGAACCGGCGAGCTCGTCGTCCGCGAGATGCTGCCCGTTCGCCCGACGCAGCTCATTGTGCTGCTGGACCCCTGGCCTGAAGACGCAGCGGAAACGCCGCGCCCGGCGCGCCGAAAGCCCACGGAAGAGCCGGACGCCGACGTGGAACGACTCCTGAGCGCCGCCGCGACCGCCATCTGCGAAGGGATCGAGCGGGGACACCGCGTCGGCATCATCTGTCGAGCCGCGGTACCGCTGGTCATCCCGCCGGCCGCCGGTCGACCACAGCGCCAGCGGCTGCTGCACGAACTGGCGCTGATCACGCCGGGCTGTCGCGAGACGCTCGATCAGCTCATCCCGCAGATCCGCAGCAGCTGGCACGCCCGCTGCCTCGTGTGCACGACACGTCCGAACGCCACGCATGGGAGCGTGATCCGCTTTCTGGCCGGGCGGGCGGAAGCGGTCATGCTGGTTTCCCCCGCCATGGAAGGCTTCGACAATCTCTTCGACATGTCGCGTGAGGCCGTCCTGGACCGGAGGGCCCGCTGATGGAGCGCGCGCGACTCTTCGGTGCCGAAGCGATTCTGCTGCTGACGACGGTCCTGCTGCTCTCGCTGGCGGAAGGGACGCCGATTTACCTGCTGCTGACGCTGGCGGGCGTGCTGGTCGGCTGGCTCACCACCGTCCACCGCGACCGCCCGCTGATCGGGCCGATCATGAGCCGGCTGTTCATCATCGCCGCGTTCGTGTTCCTGGTGTTCGAATACTCCTGGCTGATCGCGATCCCCGTCGTCGCGCTGTCGCATTTCATGATCCTCGTGTGCATCTGCAAGCTCCTGCAGAAGCGCACGCTGCGGGACGACGCCCAGGTGTTCGTGCTCACGCTCCTGCTGCTGGTTGTCGTGGCGATCGTCAGCGGAAACCTGCTGTTTCCCGCGGCGGTCACGATCTTCCTCATCTTTGGCATCGACGGTCTGATCCGCTTCTTCCTGCGGGTGGAGTCTGAACGCATCGAGGCGAAGAACCGCGCGATCCATCCGCTCCCGTCCGTGGAACCCGCCGGCGACGCGCTGGCACACCCCCTCCGGGGGACGGTCCTCACCGCTGTCGTCTCCGGCGTTGTGGCGGGGATCGCGATCTTCCTGCTCTTCCCGCGGGTCGGGGCCGGTATGTTCGGTCGTCTCGAAGGCCCGGGCGGCGGAAAGGTGATCACTGGCTTCGCGAGTTCTCTCAACTTCAGCACCATCGGCCCGATCACGGAGTCCGACCGTCCGGTGATGCGCGTGGTGATCGAAACCGATCCGGAGCACGGCGACCCGATCGGCGAGCCGATGTACTTCCGCGGCACGGTGCTCGACCAGTACGGCGCGGAGAGCCCCTCGTTCACCTGGGAGTGGAAGCGTATCAGCGGGCGCGGCATCGGTTCGCGCCGGCTGGCGACCCGCCGCGGTAATCTCGACGGGACGATCGATATCCTGCCGCAGTTCCCGCCGGGCGACGACACCCCCATGGTCGTCCAGCACTACCGGCTCGAGCCGACCGACGTGAACTTCCTGTTCACCACGTACCCGGCGCTCGAACTGCAGTTTGATGCCGGCATCCGTGAGCCGGAGGTTCGCAAGTGGATCGAGGACCAGGTTCTGCAGGTCCAGCGAATGCCGCCGCGCGGGATGCAGTACACGATCACCTCGCCGGTTCGCCTCTCGGAGAGCGTGATCGCCGCACTCGAACTCGAACGCAAGGATGAGCACGCATCCCAGCCGGACGTTCTGCGCCCCCGCCCGTCGCTGCCGCGCGAACGCGAGATCATGAACCTGATTCGCAGGGTGGCCGGCGAGCCCGGCAGCACACCGCAGGAGCACTGGTCTTTCGTCAAGCGGGTGGAAGGCTATCTCCGGTCCTCCGAGTTCAGCTACACACTGGAGCCGCCGACGCTGCGCCCAGGGACGGAGCCCGTCGGGCACTTCCTGCTCGAAAGCCGGCGCGGGCACTGCGAATACTTCGCCTCCGCCATGGCGGTGATGTGCCAGCTCAGCGGGGTTCCCGCGCGCGTGGTCTCGGGCTACCTGGGCACCGACTACAACCCGGTCGGCCACTTCTATATCGTGCGGCAGAAGCACGCTCATTCGTGGGTCGAGGTGTACATTCCCGGCATGGACTGGGTCACGTGCGACTCCACGCCCGCTGCCCAGTCGGAGCAGATCGCCAAACGTCCCTTCCTCGACGGGCTGACGCGCTACTTCGATTACCTGCAATTCCAGTGGGCAACCGGGGTCGTCACCTACGACGCGGACCGGCGGCGCGAGTTGTTCAACCGATTCGAGGCGTGGCTGACACGACCGGCCGCCTCGGAAGACACGATGCTGGCGGGAGTCTGGGCGTTCATCCGCGAGTTGTTCGGATGGCGGCTCCAGTTGAACTGGCGGGAACGCCTGATTTACTGGGTGTTCAGCCTGCTGGTGGTGACGCTCGTCGCGCTGCTCGGGTACGTCGTGACGGTGGTGGCCATCTGGCTCAGCCGGCGGATGAAGCAGCGGCTGGACCGGCTGCGAACGCGGCAGATCGGCGCCGCCGAGTTCTACGAGCGATACTGCCGCAAACTCGAAGACCTCGGCCTGCAGCGCCGCCGGGACCAGACGCCGGCGGAATTCGCCGACGAACTCGCGGCCAGCTACCCCGCCCTGGCGGACGCTCCGGCCCTCGTGCACGCCTACTACGAAGTTATCTTCGGAGGACGCCGCCTCCTGCCCACGGTGTACGACCGCCTGGAGCAGTTCCTGATGTCGTTACAGCAGCTCGAGCGACCGCAGTTGAGCGAGTCGTAATCGAGCGGGCCCGATGGACGAGCACCGTGTCATGCTGTCCAGGCTCTCCCGGCGCATTCACATCTATCCAACCGCACCATAGGGCGCCACCGTGACGGCGAACGATCGTGTCGCTCGACACCGCAACCAGCTGTCAGCAGACACTTCGTCGGTCAAGGAGTTACCGTAAGCCTCCGTCATGTTATCGGAACCACCTTGACCGCGCCACCTGGTGCTGTTAGTGTGCATATAGCTGTCGGGAGTTCAGACTTGTTTGGGCTCCCGCCCCCACAGGCGGAACACCAGGAGTGCCATCATGAAGACCCGCCGGTTCGCCTTCTCCGCGCTGTGCCTCCTTCTCACGCCACTTTTCGCCCGCGCGGAAATCCTCACCTACGTCACGCAGGGCCGCGTCACACAAATCACCGACCCGCTTGGCCTGCTGGATTTCGTGCAGCTCGACGACACCGTCACCTACCGCGGCACGTTTGACACGCGCCAGGCAGGTTCGCATCCATTTCCAGGCTACTCGACGTACAGCGGGCTGTCCTCCTTCCTGCGGGTAGGAAGTAGGGATTTCACAGCTGAGCCGCCGGTGATGGCGATAGGACATCCTCTTGACCTTGTTGACATGGAATCCCACTTCAGTACCACTCTGCCTGGACTGCTCCCGCAGGGCTCTGCGAAATTTGTGCTGAATGACCAAGCCCGGAGCAATGCTCTCAGGAATACGGCTCTGCCATTAGTCCTTAAACAAGCGAACACCAAACACCTTTAACAGCGGCGGGAGGCCAGCCTATAG
>CAZJTF010000255.1:0-10543 GCA_964548565.1 uncultured Planctomycetales bacterium
CGACGCCCTCCTTCTCGGCGTCGGCCAGGTAAACCACTCGGGCCGGGAACTTGTACTGGGTAATTTTCCCGTATTTCTGCTCCACCCACATGCCGGCGGAGGGATTCGGCCGGCCCAGGGAGTCCACCGGGCCAACCCGGTTCAAGGCATTCACCGAGTAGTCCAGGAACAGCCGCGGCATGGTACGGCTTCGCTCCGGGCAGTGGAAAATGTCCATTTTGTCGATCGGCATGTCGTTGACGTATCGGTACCGGGCCTTCTCAATGGATGAGGCGACCAACTGCTGCCAGTTGATTTCGAACTGGTTGCCGCCTCGCGGGATGACGTCCCTGTACGTCACGGAATAAGCTGAAACTGCCACCATGAACTGGTGTAAGTTGCTCAGGCACTGGCCGTTGCGCGCTTGTGCCCGGGCGCGGCTCAGCGCCGGCAGCAAAATGGCCACCAGCAACGCAATAATGGCAACCACGACGAGGACTTCAATGAGGGTAAAGCCACCCCGCCGTCCGAAACCTGAGCGTCTCAGTGTGTGCTCCACGGATGTGCTCCCATGGTGCGGAAAAACCGCGCACGTATAGTCTACACTCGTTTTCGGTCCCTGTAAAGAGAATCTTGACACTCTGCTCAAATCGGCGTAAACTGGCACTACCCATTCCGTTCCGATAGAAGCTCAAAAAAAGGAGGGCGCGGGAGGTCATACAAGTCCGGCTGAGGCGAGAGCGGGTGGGGTTTCGGTCCGCCCCGTAACCCAACTCCCCGGAGCCGTGTTCTCCCGGTTATAATGCGGCCTGACGAATAGGCGTCACCCCTGTCGTTTCCCGACTCGGGACTCACACCTGCGGAGGAGAAACATGCGGCATTTCGGCGTTATTGTGGTGGTAGCGGCTCTCGCGGGCGCGGCCTTCGGCCAGAACCTCCTCGTCAACCCCAGCTTCTCAGATCCGCCCGCCGTCCAGGACTGCGGCGTCCGAAATCAGCTCGCCGGCAGCATTCCGGGGTGGACGCAGGAAGGCTCTGCCCCGGCGCGCGTCAACGGCGACTTCCACATCCCCCCCTGTGGCGATGCCCACGCGGGCGACACCAACTACGCCGGTTTCCAGATCAGCGGCCCCGCCGGTGGCGGCAGCGTTTATCAGACCATCAATGTGACCCCCGGCACAACGTATCGCCTGAACGCTCAGTTCTACCTCGGGACCTCGGACACGGCGGCGGGCGTGCGCGCCTATTTCTCGGTGTACGCCGGCTCGGGAACGTTTTTCTTCACGCCCATCAAGCAGGTGATCGTCGTCAAGAAGAACAAAGCGATGTACCGGTGGGAAGAGGTCAGCCTCACCGTGACGCCGACCACCGCCCAGATCCAGCCGCGCATCCAATTCGAGGCCGCCACCGCCAGCAACAATGCATTCCACTTCGATAACGCCAGCTTCCAGGTCGAGACGGTCTGCACGAATCAGCCCACGATGAACATGTACGTGACGGGCAACCCGAACTACAGCCCCCTCACCCCGTCCGTGGGTGCCCGCGGCGAGACCGTCGCGGTCACGCTCGCCGGCACCGGCTTTGCCGGGACGCCGACGGCTCAGCTCGTTCAGTACGGCGGTGCGAGGACAATCAACGCCACCAGCGTCATCGTCAACAGTGATACGCAGGCGGTTGCGACGTTCAACATCCCCGCGGATGCCGCGGCCGACGAGTACGACCTGATCTACTCCCAGGCCCCGTGCGCCCCGATCGTCCTGCCGGGCGCTTTTACCGTGCAGCTGGGCGGCTTCACCAACGGCAGCTTCGAAATCCCCGCAGTTGCGAACTGTGGGACGCCCATTGACGTCCGCCCGGATGGCTGGCTGGTTGTCGAGTCTAACAACTGGGGTTTTGAGGGTCTGCTGAAGCTGAACGGCTTCGCCGGTGGCTCCCCGCTCGACTTCCTGCCGTCGTGCCCGGCGCCGGATGGCAGCCAGTACGCGACGATCGCCAGTATCCGCGGCTCCGGCGAATACGGGAACGCCAACGGGTACCAGACGTTCACCAGCGTCCCCGGCACCAAGTACACGCTGAGCGGCTTCTTCGCGGGCACCGGCCCGACGATCGTCAGCCTGAACCTGCGTGACGGAGCTCCCGGCGGGCCGCTGCTTGCAACGACGCAGATCTATTCCTCCACAACCCGGAAGAACTACGACTGGAAGTTCAACTACGTGACCCTGCCGGATACTCCGCCCGTCGGGAGCAGCATGACCGCTGAGTGGCACGTCTCCGGGCGCGACACGGGCCAGCGTGCGACACATGCCGACAAGCTGCAACTCGAGGTTTGCACCACGCCCGCGGGCGAGATCACCAGTATCTCGCCGACGACGGCGGCCAATGACGGCGTGATGCACGCGACGATCACGGGCACTGGTTTCAGTGGCAACCCGACGGTCATCCTGGGCGGCAAGATCGGCACCAACGTCGTCGTGAACAGCCCCACCCAGATCACTTGCGATTTCGACATGACCGGCGTCATGGTCGGCAGGTACGACCTCTTTGTGAAACTCGGCGGCTGCGTCAGCTCGCTCCCGGCGGCCGTCGGTGTTGCGGCCAGGCAGTTCGTCAACGGCGGGTTCGAGGATCCGTTTGCGGAGCTGGATTGCGGCCCCCCGTCCACCAATGTCGGCGGCATCCCTACCGGTTGGATCGTGGACCGCCTGATGAACCGCGACGGGAACGCGCCGGCTCCGCCGAGTTGCCCCAGCCCGGCCGGCGGTCACTACGGCACGATGGCCTCGACAGGGGGCGGCACCTTCAGGGCATGGCAGACGATCCTGGTCGAGCCGGGCCGCAGCTACCAGTTCAGCGGCTGGTTCACCGGCGCCGCCGACTGCACGATCCGCCTGCTCGACGGCGACGAGACGGGTACCGAGCTTGCCTCCAAGGTCGTGTACACCAACGGCAACGCGGCCGAGTGGATTCAGGATTCCGTATCCGCCCCCGGCCCGGCATCCCAGATGATGACCGCCGTCTGGGAGATCAGTAACGCCACCGAGGGCTCCCCGGGCGGCCACGCCGATGGCCTGAGCTTCGGGACCACCTGCAACACGATCTGGGCCGACGCCGACGACGACCTTGATGTCGACATGGACGACTTCGGCGCGTTCCAGCTCTGCTACACCGGACAATCCGGCCCGCTACCGGCGAATGTTCCCTACTGCCAGTGCTTCGATCGCGGTGGTGACGGTGCGATCGGCGAGTCGGATTTCGTTGCGTTTCAGAAGTGCGTGAGCGGCCCGAGCATTCCGTGGACCGCTTGCGAGCCGTAAGCCGCACGGCCTGAAAAGGAACTCGCCCTCAAAACGAAGCTGGCGCCGGTACGTTCACCGGCGCCAGCTTTTTTGAGTAACCACTCCGCAAGACGCCATGCCGCGGGTGCCGGCTGAACCGGCGGACGATCAGCCAAACGTCCGGATGCCCTCCGGCAGCGCCCCGCGCATCGCCAGGAGCATCGCGTTGCTCTCCGGCACGTCATCACCGGCGATTCGGCGCAGCGGCTGACCGGCGCCGAAGCCACGCATCTGCGGGATCTCGTACAGCCGGTAATCTCTTTCCCTCAGGAAGGCCACCAGTTCGAGCGGGCTCGTGCCGAACTGTGCGAGATGCCGGGGATGAATTTCAAGGAACAGTGCGGGGCCGGTTTCCTGCAGCAGGCGCGTCATTCCGCGAAGCACCATCGCCTCCGCGCCCTCGACGTCGATCTTGATCACATCCGGTTTGATCCGGCCGCACTCGAAGAAGCGGTCCAGTGTGATCGCCTCGACCACCACGAGGTCTGCGCTGCTTTCTGGAACAATCCGGTGCATGGTGCTCGGAGCCGCACACTGACGCTTGTATCGCACGGTGCCGACTCGGCCTGCCGCCGCGGCGTGAATGCAGTGGATACCCGTGCATCCGTTCAACCGGACGTTCTCGACCAGAAGATCGTAGTTGAAGCGGTCCATTTCGAAGGCGTAGACCGTTGCATCGTTGGGCATGTGTTTCGCTGCAACGCACGCGTACCAGCCGACGTTCGCACCAACGTCGACGAAACACCGCGCGCCCGCCACGGTACGGAGCAGCGCTTCCGTGACCGGCTTCTCGTAAACCTTTCCGCCTTCGTAGGGCATGAACAGGTGGCGCGAGTACCCGTCGTCCAGCGAGAAACGCACCCATGCCCCGTTCACGTCCACTGAGAAGTGCCGCGGCGAACGGGGGCGCCCGAAACGATCCCCTTCCCGGTTTGCCGTCCGGATGCTCCGCCCCGCCGGCTCCAGGTCGCAGACAAACTCTCTGACCATGGTGGCTCCTTCCGTACCGAACGCACAAAACCCGGAGTCGCCTGCCGCGAGCCGGAGGAGGTCGCCCGCGACCGGAAACTCCTTGTCGATTTCCGCACGCCGGCCCCATGCGTGCAGGAGTGAAGGGCTCGCGGCCGGCGCGTACGACGACGAGGGCCGCACGTCTCATGAAGTAGCAGGAGTCGTGCCAAAAGCGATGCTGAAATGCCCAAAATCACAGGCTTAATCAGGGCAAGGACTTGGGGCCGATAACCTGTGGAAGCCTGCTCCGGACCTTTGGCTGCGGGCAGCCAGTTGGCTGATTTTCCAGCCAGGCGCGACACCGTGGCGCGTGTAGACGGTCCTGTCACCCTTCGCCGGTCGGAGGAATCGGGATGTGAAACTTCTCGAGCCGGTGACGCAGCGATCCCCGTGTCAGCCCCAGCAGCCGGGCAGCCTCGGAAATGTTGCCACCGGTTTTGTCGAGCGCTGCTGTGAGCAGGCGCTGCTCGACCGCCCGCATGCTGCAGTCTCTGCGCGCGAAATCGAACTCCGCGTCCGGTCCGGTCTGGGGATCGGCCTCCGCTGATTGCAGGCCCAGCAGGCCGGGCTCGAGTACGGACCCCTCGCCGAGAAGCACTGCCCGCTGAAGGACGTTCGCCAGTTCCCGCACATTTCCCGGCCAGTCGTACGACTGCATGCACCGGCGCGTTTCGTCCGAGAGCGCGGGCACAGGCCGGTGCTGCTGGCGGCAATATTTCTGCAGGAAATGCTGCGTCAGCAGGAACAGGTCATCCCCGCGGCTCCGCAGGGGCGGAAGATCGATCGTGAAGACCGTCAGCCGGTAATAGAGATCCTCGCGGAACTGCCCCTCCCGCACCCGGCGGAGCAGCGGCGTGTTCGTGGCGGCGATGACCCGTACGTTCGCGACCCGTTCGGTCGTCGCCCCGAGTCGTCGGAACCGCCCGCTCTCGATGGCCGTCAGCAGCTTGGCCTGGATGGCGAGCGGCATGTCACCCACTTCGTCCAGGAACAGCGTGCCCTCGTGCGCCGTCTCCAGCAGGCCTTTTTTCGGCGTTTTCGCATCAGTGAATGTGCCGGATTCGTGTCCGAACAGCTCCGACTCGAACAGGCTCTGCGGGATCGCCGTGCAGTTGACGTGCAGGAAGGGGTTACCCGCGCGGGCGCTGCGGGCGTGGATGTACCGTGCGATGACCTCTTTGCCGGTCCCGGTTTCTCCGGTGAGCAGGATGCTGGTGAGGGTCGCGCCGGGTTCCTCGGGCATGGCGGCGATCTTGTCGGCCGTGGAGAGCACCTGCAGCATCTCGGGTGACTGCCCGACCACCTCGATGGACCCGCCTTCGTACCGCTGGGCCTCCTCGTAGGCGCTCAGGCGCCGCCGCAGGCGCCGACCCTCCAGGCACCTCTCGACGGCGAGTTGCACGGTCTCCGTGGAGAGCGGCTTCTGCAGGAAGTCCATCGCGCCGGCCTTCATCGCCGCGACCGCCGATGACACCGTCCCGAACGCCGTCAGAACGATGACGCCGACATCGGGTCCCGCTTCGCGAATCCGCGGCAGGAGGTCGAGCCCGCTCGCGTCGGGCAGCTGGATGTCCAGCAGCGCGATATCCGGCGGGTGCTCTCCGAGCCGCTCCATCGCGTCGCGCCCCGTCGAGGCGATCCGGCAGGTGTGGCCTGACCGGCTCAGCGCCAGCTTGAGCGAGAAGGCGATGTTCTCCTCGTCATCAATGATCAGGATGTCGGCCATGGGTCTGTCCGGCCAGTCGTCCCGGAAGCACAGCAATGAAGCGGGTCCCGCGGCCCACCTCCGATTCCAGCCGAAGCTCTCCTCCGTGCAATCTTACCACTTTCTGCGCGATCGGCAGCCCGAGCCCGGTTCCGTCGGACTTGGTGGTGAAGTAGGGAGAGAAGATCTTCTCGCGCAACTCCGGCGCGATGCCCGGCCCGTGATCCTCGACCGTGAGCTCCCACTCCGACGGAGTCCGCCCCGCCGGGCGCACCGAAAGCGTCACCTGCTCGCCGGGGGGCGAGGCCTGTACCGCATTCGTGAGCATCGCGGCGAGCGCCTGCTCGAAGTGCAGAGGATCTACCGACACCCATTGCACCTCAGGCGAAATGTCGAGGTGGAGGCTGACCTTCCGGCCCATCAGCATCCCGTCGACCGCCGTGGCGACCCCCTGGAGCAGTTCCCGGATATCGACGCGGACCGGCTCGAGTTCGAGCGGTGCGACCGATTGCTGCAGGTCCCGCAGCCAGTGCTCGAACCGGTCAATCGTTCCGATGATCCGTTGCTGGTAATCGAGTGCCTCGGGATCTTCGGTGACCCGCTCAGCCGTTGCTTCCGCCAGCACGCGAATTCCGGAAAGGGGGTTGCGAATGTTGTGGGCCACGCGCGTCACCATCTCCCCGGCGGCCGCGAGCCGCTCGCGGTCCACGAGCCGCTTCTGCATATCCACGATGGTCGCGCACATCTGGTTGACTTCGCGCGCCAGCAGCCCGAGTTCGTCCTCGGATCGTGGTTGCACCCGGTAGTCAAAGTGCCCGTGCGAGATCTCCTGTGTGGCGACGCGCAAATCCCTGACCGGCTGCATGACCCAGCGGCGCAGTGCAACCAGTCCGCCCACGCAGAGCAGGCCCCCGACCGCGGCATTGAACGTGAGAATGGTGATGACCTGCCGCTCGACCGCGGCGGCCTCGCGAACAGATGTTCCCCGCTGGCTGCTGTACGCCCGGCTCGCATTTCCAAGCTGCTGATCCAGCACGCGAAACGCATGCAGTTCGCGCTCGGTGAGCACCTGTCCGGCATCCCCCGGCAGGCTCTGCTCGGCCGAAGCGTCCTTTGCCCGGGCGGCCGCCTCGACCGCATTCCGCACGTCCTCTGGCAGTTCGAGTTCCCCGAAGAGCCGGGTGAGGCCTGCCTCGATCTCCTCCTGCGCGTCCGCGTAGAGCCGCCGGCGCTCGTCCGGCGGCGTCGGCTGCGCGAGGGCATTCATCTGTTGCCGCACGCTGCCGCGCACCTGCTCGATCTGCTCCTGCCGCGCCAGTGCCTGCTCGAAGTCACCGAAGGCCGAGTCGAAGTAAACGAGGATGCACCAGGCGGACAGTGCAACGTTTGCTACCAGCGAAAGCAGGTAGGCAAGCGCCATCAACAGGAACTTGTAGCGCAGCTGCATAAACGGTGCTCGTCCGGCCGGCTCATTCCGGCGGCGGCTGGTGATTCCAGTCCCAGCCCGAATCGCGCTCCGGCTGACGCGACGAAAGAACGTACCCGCCGACGAACGCCGCATTCACCCGCCCCTGGTGGCGGAGGGCGGGGAACCAGAAAAGGCCGGATGCGTACAGGCCAGTATCCCCGGCGGGAGGCGCGGAGTAGTACGGCAGAATCCTCCTGCTCGCCGCCGCCTGGCCGTCGACGTCGAACGCGAGCGGGACGCCCGGGTGCGCGAGAATCCTGCTCGACAGGCGGACGGGCCGGAGCACCGGTCGCCCGGCCGTGACGACGCTCGCCTTGTACAGCCGCATGTTAAAGGCGGTGCTGACATTCGCTACCGGCCAGACCGCGTAGTTTTCGCACCGCACACGGGGCCGGCGCTGCAGCTCCTGCGGCCCCGCCGGGCAGATCAGCGGCTGATCCTGCGGGCGGTACGATTCCATCCGGTACCCCGCGTTCGGCCAGAACTCGCTGATCCGGTAGACCCGCTCCTGGAAGTCGTTGATGTAAAACCCGCCGCGCCCCAGTTGCTCACTGTCGCCGCGATATGGGTGCGAGAGCTCCTCGGCGAACTGCAGGAAATCGAACCCGACGGTCTTGAGCTTGTTCTTGCATTCGAAATTTTTGCTCGAGGCCCGCACCCGGCCGAGCGAGAGCAGCAGGATCGATGCCAGAAGGCTGATAATTGCCACGACGACGAGCAGCTCGATCAACGTCACGGCCCGCGCGGTTCCCGCCCGCAACCGGCATGCACTGCGTTGTGTCATGCGGTGGTTGATCACGGCGTACACCCCACGTTTGGGCTCACGACGACGCCTGCTCCCTGTGCGCATGGCCGGAACAGCGCGATATCCGCTGCATCAATGCGGCCGCTGCGATCAAGGTCGGCACAGCGGCACGGCTCCGAGTTCGCGTCTCCGCCGATGCAGGCCTGCAGGACGCCGAAGTCGTCCATGTCCACATCACCGTCACGGTCGAAGTCCGGCCGGGTGGTCAGGCTTAACTGCACGTACACCCGATCGGTGGCGTCGACCGCGCCGTCGTAGTTCACGTCGTAGAGGCTGAAGTTGTGGCCGAAGTCAACCAGGACGATGCTCCCGTTGACCTGGGCGTCCCCATCAAAAGCACTCCCGTCGTTCGCCGCCAGGTACGCGTCGAACATCGCGACGTCCTGGCACCCCACCTGTCCGTCTCCGTTGAAATCACCCGGTACGACGTTGGGAAGAACATCCGTCCACCCGCACAGACCGCTGCCCGGCGATGTGCAGGTGCCCACGAGCAGATTCGCACGCCAGGACGCCGCGTCAAGGAACAGGGTGGGATTCTTGGAGCCCCATCGCGCGATGATTGGATACTCCGGATCGCTCATCCAGCTTTGCGGGGCATGCAGGACGCCGAACTGCAGGTCATCCAGCGCTTCGTGAATGCTGTTTTGATTGGAGGCGTCGCCGTCCAGCAACTCGACATACGGGCTGCCCAGCATGGCCGCCGAGGCATCATTGGTGAGCGGATACACCAGGCTGACCGTCGTCACGTCCAGCGTCGCGTCATGCCGGAATTCTAGCTGGACATCCGGTTCGTAACTGCCCGACTCCCCCTCGCAACAGGCGAAACTGAATGGTTCGTAACCGTGGGCACGATGAAAGAACTTGCCGAAGAGGATCCATCGATCGCCCGGCAGAAAAGCAGAATGTTTCGGATTGGATTTCTCGATCCCGAGCACGCGGGAGTCGTTCAGGGCGATGTGAAACTCCTCGCCGCTGCGCTCCACCGGTAGCAGCAGGTCCGGGTCACAATCGAACACCCTGCCGTCCCGCGCGGCGCGTCTCGCGTAAATGGGATTGGTCGGGCGCCCGCCAAATCGGGCAATATTGCCCAGGTACGTGTCCCCCGGCGTGCCGAGTTCGCCGCCGGTGTCGGCATCGATGTCCACGTCGATGTCAATGTAGCCCAGAACGGGGCTCGGCCCGTAGCTGAAGAGCTCCCGGCCGGCCTCACCCGGGGGGTTCACCCGTCCGAGGAACGTCACCTCGATCCTCAGGAACCCCGCTCCGGGGAGCCACTGTCCTGCAAAGAGATCGTATGGGGGCTGGTCTGGCTGCCAGTTGCCGATTCGGCACGAGAGGATGTCTGGCAGCTTATCGTTCGTCGTCTCGAGGATGCCGCCCGTCGGCGGGGTTACCCTTCGCATCACCGCATCGCCGGGAGGGTCGAGCATCACCACGTCAGGCGCCGCCACTCCCCCGCTCACCAGCAGAAACAGACAGAGCATCATCCGTACCGCCCAACAGCGGGTGATCGACGCAATCCTTGTAGCCGCTGCTGCCTCCATCTGTGGGTCCCGGATGTTCTGATGAGTGTCCGCATTATACCACGTCCGCCGGCCAGGCGGCCCGGTGAATTCCAGAAAGAACGCCACGGCCGTAACGCTTGGGCAGCCAAGCTCTTCCGCAGCCGCATCACCCTTGGCCGGGCCCGCACTGCTGCCGTCGAGTTCCGCTGCCGGCAGGCGCCCGCGCCCGGGCGAATCCAGGCCGACTTACGTGGGAGGTTCTGTATTCCCTCGCCACCTGTCGAGATCTACTGCTGCGCTGCGTCCCAGAGACGTCCGCGCCACACTGGCGGAACATCTTGGAGTGCCGCCCTCGCATGCATGGATCTTGTCCCTGCGCCGGCTTGCATTTAACCGCGAGACATGTGCATAGTATCTCTTCCCGGTTTTCACCGGGTCGGGCCAGGCAGGCGACAGGTTCCTCCCACAATCAGGCAGTGACCCCCATGAACCGGTGCGCCGGCGCATCGGGACCCTGGTTTTTTCAGTCCCCCAAGAGGAGAGCAGGATGGCCACACAGGTCCTCGATCAGGCACGATCAGAAGCATTTGGACAGAAGATGCTCGACACGATGAACGCCTCCGCCATTGGGTTCATG
This sequence comes from uncultured Planctomycetales bacterium, assembly GCA_964548565.1. Taxonomy (GTDB): domain Bacteria; phylum Planctomycetota; class Phycisphaerae; order UBA1845; family PWPN01; genus CAYLLT01. The sequence goes on from CAZJTF010000255.1 coordinate 10,446, forward strand.
CTGTCGATCGGGCATCGGACGCGACTCTTCGACACGATGGCGGGCATGGCGCCGGCTGCAGCCGATGAGATTGCCAGGGAAGCCGGCCTGAACGAGCG
>CAZJTF010000256.1:0-835 GCA_964548565.1 uncultured Planctomycetales bacterium
CCTGGGGCGGCTGCCGGGCCTCCGTTCGCTGGGCCTGCTATCCTGCATGGTCGCGCGCCCCATCATCCCGCCGGAAACGCCGGAACGATACCTGTGTTCGGTTGTCGTGCCGTGTAGAAACCAGGAGGACACCATCGAGGGCCTGGTCGCACGGATTCCGGAGATGGGTGCGGGTACGGAGATTATCTTTGTGGACGACCAGTCCACGGACCGGACGCCCGAGCGGGTCCGCACCGCCATGGTGACGCATCCACACCGGCGGATTCGACTGGTGAGCGGTCCCGGTCAGGGAAAGGGTGCCGCCTGCCGCGCGGGCTTTGCCGTGGGCCGAGGCGACGTCTTCATCACCTTCGACGCGTCCCAGGGGCTCATGCCCGAGGAACTGCCGGCGTTTTTCGACGCGATCACCAGCGGGCGGGGTGAGTTCATCCACGGTTCACGGGCGGTGTATGCGGGCGACTCGTCGGAGCGGTCGCCCCGGCGGTTTGGCTGCCGCTTTTTGGCTCGGCTGCTGAGCCTGCTCATGCGGGAGCGGATTCGGGACCCGTTTTGCGGCACGAAGGCCTGCTGGCGTCGCGATTACAACAAGATCATGGAAACACGGCAGGGACTCGGTCTGGCCGGTGTCTGGAGTGCCTTGGACTGGCTGTTCGGAGCCGTGCGAAACCACCTGAAGATCGTCGAATTGTCGGTGCACGCGGACGCAGCGGCCCCGGAAAGGTCCGGTGCGGCCCTCCACCCCGGACGGGCGTTGGGCTGGCTCCGGGTGTGCTGGACTGCCGTGCGAAGGCTGCCGTAGGTACTGTCCGGCCGGGCAGCACCAGTCTGCCAGACC
>CAZJTF010000256.1:845-10509 GCA_964548565.1 uncultured Planctomycetales bacterium
GCTGGAAACGCCATTTCGACGTTGATGACCCACCGGCCAAAATGCCATTCTGACAGAGCAGGGGTTTACCGGTCCGATTCTGGCAGGCGCATCGGCCTGTCCGTCCGCTCGCATCCCCGATGCTAAATAGCTGCACAGACGAGGCTTGCAGCTCCCGCGGTCACGCTGGAGCCGCTGGCACTGGCCTTGCTGATGCCGTGGCGTCGGCTCTGCCGCGTGGAAGAGTCCGCGCAAGGACGTTGACCCGGCTGCAGGGCTGCGGCTGTGTGGAATGTGACTTCGATTTGAAAGGAGCCAACGATGGCCAAGCTGAAGATTCGTCCCCTCGGCGACAAGGTGCTGATCAAGCGGGTAGAGGCGGAGTCCAAGACCGCCGGCGGAATCGTCCTTCCGGACACCGCCAAGGAAAAGCCGCGGCGCGGGATCGTGCAGGCGGTGGGGGACGGCAAGCTCCTCGACACGGGCAAGCGCAGCGAGTTGCAGGTCCAGAGGGGCAACGAGGTCATCTTCAGCAGCTACGCCGGCACTGAGATCAAGGTGGACGGCGAGGAATTCCTGATCATTGACGAGGCGGACATCCTTGCCATCGTGGGCGGCGACTAAAGTTCGATGGCGCAGCCCAGCCCGTCGCATCTGGGAGCGGAGGACTATCGGGAAGGTGCGTTACTGCGCCTTCAGGATGCACAACGGCTATATGATGCGGGCTGCTGGGTCGGGTGTATCTACCTGGCGGGGCGGGCGGCGGAGTCGATTCTGAGGGCACTGCTGTGGTTGAGATCCGGAAACCAGGATTGTGGGCACGACCTCAGGGATCTTCTCAAGCGCGTTCGCTTGCTCGTTGGATTCCCGGGGTCCGATGATTCCGCACTCAGCAACGCGGTCAATGAGCTCGCCGTCGTCTGGAGGAATGATCTTCGTTTCACGGCGGATGCTCGCTTGAAGCGGCTCCTGACGGCATCCGGGCGCTTGCGGCAGATTGGGCGCATGAAGATCAGGGGTGATGCCCTCAAGGCGAACGCAAAGAGCGTTCTCGAAGCGGGTGAGCGGGTGGTGGCGCTGGGAGAGCCGTATGTCAAAGTTGCAGGACAAGCTCGAAAAGCTCATTCTTGAGGGGCTGCGCGATTCCATGGCCGACCTGGAGACTTTGCCCAACGGGCACGTCTCAGGGCACGTCATCTCCCCCAGCTTCGAGGGCAAGGATTACGAACAGAGGCGTCTGTGTATCCGGCAGGTGCTTGACCGGGCAGTTCACGAGGGGGTTCTGTCGACCATCGAGCTTCAGAAGGTGAGCACTTTGCTCACATACACCCCCGCAGAATGGTCCGTCGCGACCAGCGATAACGTTTAGACACTGGAAGGAGTGTGTCCAATATGGCAGCCAAGAAAATTGCGTACGAAATGGAAGCGCGCGAGGCGATCCGCCGGGGCGTGAAGCAACTCGCCCGCGCGGTCAAGGTGACGCTCGGCCCGTGTGGCCGCAACGTCGTGCTCGAGAAGTCGTTCGGTTCGCCGACGGTCACCAAGGACGGCGTCACCGTCGCCAAGGAGATCGAACTGGACGAGCCGTATGAGAACATGGGCGCCCAGATGGTCAAGGAGGTCGCCAGCAAGACCTCGACCGTCGCCGGCGACGGCACCACCACTGCGACGATCTATGCCGAGGCCATTTATGATGAGGGTCTCAAGAACGTGGCTGCCGGCGCGAATGCCATGGATCTCAAGCGAGGCATCGAGGCGGCCGTGATTGCCGTCGTCGAAGAGCTCGGCCGGATGGCGACCAACGTGAAGGGCACCGATCAGATCGCGCAGGTCGGCACCTGTGCCGCCAACCAGGACCGCGAGATCGGCGAGAAGATCGCGCAGGCGATGGATAAGGTGGGCAAGGACGGCGTGATCACCGTCGAAGAGGGCAAGGGCCTCGAGACGCAGGTCGAGCTCGTCGAAGGCATGCAGTTCGACAAGGGCTACCTCTCACCGCATTTCGTCAACAACTTCGAGTCGATGGAAGTCGTCCTCGACAAGCCTTACGTCCTGATCCACGAGAAGAAGATTTCCGCCATCAAGGATCTGATCCCACTGCTCGAGAAGGTCGCCAAGGCGGGGCGTCCGCTGCTCATCATCGCCGAGGAGGTCGAGGGTGAGGCGCTGGCGACGCTCGTGGTCAACAAGCTGCGCGGCACGCTGCAGTGCGCTGCGGTCAAGGCCCCGGGTTTCGGCGACCGGCGCAAGGCCATGCTCGAGGACATCGCGATCCTGACCGGTGGTCGGGCGATCTTCGAGGATCTCGGCATCAACCTCGAGTCGGTTGACCTGAAGGACCTCGGCCAGGCCAAGAAGGTCACGATCGACAAGGACAACACCACGATCATCGAAGGCGCCGGCTCGACCGACGCCATCAAGGGTCGTATCGCGCAGATCAAGAACGAGATCGACAACACCACCAGCGATTACGACCGTGAGAAGCTCGAGGAGCGCCTTGCGAAGCTGGCGGGTGGCGTGGCCCAGATCAACGTGGGCGCCGCGACCGAAGTCGAAATGAAAGAGAAGAAGGCCCGCGTCGAGGATGCGATGCACGCCTGCCGTGCGGCCGTCGAAGAAGGCATTCTGCCGGGCGGCGGCGTGGCTCCGTTGCGGTGCCTGGGGGCACTCGAGAAGCTCGCCAAGGAACTGCAGGGCGATCAGAAGACGGGCGTGGACATCATCCGGCGCGCTCTCTTCGCTCCCATCAAGCAGATCGCCGAGAACGCCGGGCTGGACGGCTCGATCGTCGCCCAGAGGGTGCTGGAGAACAAGGACAAGAACTTCGGCTACAACGCCCTGACCGGTGAGTATGGTGACCTGATCAAGATGGGCGTGATCGTGCCGCGTAAGGTGGAGCGTGTCGCTCTGCAGAACGCCGCCTCGATCGCGAGCCTGCTCCTGACGACCGATGCGGTCGTGAGCGAGATTAAGGAAGACAAGAAACCTGCTCCGGGCGGCCATGGCCACGGCGGAATGGGTGGCATGGGCGGAATGGGTGGCATGGGCGGCTTCTAATCCCGCCGTACCCAGACGTGCGGTGGCGGCCCCGGAAGGCTGCTACAACCATCGAAAAAGGGGCCAGGAATCGCTGCGGTTCCTGGCCCCTTCCACGTTTGCGTGCGGCTGCGGGGTCAATGCTCTACGCCGATCCAGACCCGTCCAACCTCCGCAAGTCGGGGCCAAGCATTGAAAGCGGTCAGAAAGATGGTCGTCACGACAAGAGAGGAGGGGGCCGGTTAGCGGAGCCGCGCGCCATGGTCGATCCGAAGACGCTCGGACTGAACCTGATCCTCCTGATCACCGGCTTTTTCTGCGTGGGCGCGGCTCTCTGCATCGCGCTGGTGCTGTGGGTACTCCTGAAGATCGCCTGGTTCCGTTGGCGGCAGCAGCGCGCGTTTGCGGAGTACCTCCGCAAGAGCCGCGCGCCGGACGGACGCATGTACCCGCCGTGCATGGGCGGGATCTGCCAGGCCTGCGGGCGCGTCAGTCGAAAGGTGTACTATCTCAAAAGCGGCGAGCACCTCTGCCGCACCTGTTACGATGCGTCCGTTTCCCCGGCCCTGGGGCGGAGATTTCCCCTGGTGCCCTTGGAGGCGGAAGCCATGGGCACCCAACCAGCGGATGAGCCCGTCTCGACCCGCAAGCCCGGCGCCTGATACCCGGCAGGCGGGCGTGCCCGCGGAGCGTCAGAATTCGCCTGCGGCGTTGCCGCCCGATAACGGTTGGTGCGAGCGCCTCACCCCGTTGCCAGGAGCGGGTTCTTCGGTTTCTGCGCCGCGGCCTGCGGTGCTTCGCAGGCGGGCTCTTCAACCAGAGGTCGGAACGGGTTGTTGAGTCGCCCGGGAACTCGGTAGACGCTCGGTACTTCCAGGCCGCCATTCTTGATCTGCAGGCAGCCGCAGTCTTTACATCGCCAGACGAGGACGTCGATCTCCATGCGAGACCGTGCGACGTCCATCTCCCACGTGTGTCCCATTTCGTTTACCCCGTCAAGCGGAAAACAGCCTCTGAAATACAGACGCCCCGGAAGCCGGATTGTTTCCCTAAACGTACGATTCAAATCCTGAAATGGCTCGATGAGATTCAGGGTGGGGGCAAGGCGTGGCGGGTCCGGAAATAAACGAGCCGCCGTCGTCGTTCACGAGGGCCGGGACGCCCTGGGCGAGCCCGCTATCTCCGCGAGACGTTCTGCCGCCCAGCCGCTCCGCGGGTTGAGCCGGAGGGCCTGTTGGTACTGTGCGGCCGCCTCGCGGGGCCGACCCCGGCGCAGCAGGAAGTCTCCGAACCGGCACCGCAGGTCCGGGTTGCGTGGATTTCTCGTGACGACCTCCATCCACGTGTCGAACGTCTCACCGAGCCGGTCTTTTTCCTCGAGCAGCATCGCGAGATTCACGCCCGCTTCCATCCAGCCCGGCCGCAGGCGCAGCGCCGCGCGGTAGTGCTCGATGGCCTCATCCTTCCGGCCGCGGTCGGTGAGGACGTACGCCAGGTTGTAATGGGCCGAGGCGGAAGTCGGATCCAGTCGGACCGCCTCTTCATAGTGCTGAATTGCCTCGTCCGGCTGACCCGCGGCGACGAGGGTATTCGCGAGGTTGTAGTGGAATTCCGGGTACTGCGGCGCGAGGCTGATCGCCTGCCGGTACGATTGCATGGCATCGACCGGACGTCGGAGTTCGCTCAGCGCGATCCCGGCGTTGAAATGCGCGGCGGGATTGCCGGGGTCCAGCGCGATTGCCTGCTGATACGCGCGCAGCGCACGCGACGGATCCCCGAAACGCTGCTGGGCGTAGTAGCCCATGCTCAGGTGCATCTCCGCCTCGGCGTTCAGCTTCTCCAGCCGGAACGGGCCGGGAAGCGTGGAGAGCGCCGCGGCGGCAACGGCGACCGCTCCGGCGGGCAGAAGATGACGCCAGCGGCGATTCGCCAGCGCTTCCACCAGCCCGAGTACTCCGGCGGCCGCGGGGATGCACCAGATGCTCACGAAAGGCGTGCGATACCGGCCCATGACGTGCACGAGAATAATGGCGGCGGCATCCAGAAGCAGGAAAAGCGTCACAGGTCGAGGCAGTCTGCGTCCGTAGAGCACGTAACCGGCGGCTCCGAGGGGCAGGAGAATGCCGAATGGAAACCCGAAACCGTCCACCTCCCACACCAGGGCCGAGAGGATCCACGACCAGCGACGCTCGACGCACGGGTCCTCGTAGCTGGGGATCTCGCGCGACGCGAAGAACTGCAACGTCTTACGAAGCATACCCGACGTGAACGCAAACGGGTTCTCGATGATGTAGCCGCGGGCTCGCCGCGCGAAGAACTGATCCTCATCCCAGATGCCATGCACACCTTCCCTGGCCGGCACGCGTCGCAGGCTCACATACTCCCAGCCGGTGGCGGCCTCGGTTTCCACGGAACGGGGGTTGTTGCCCATGAACAGATTCATTCCGCCGCTCGCGGGCAGGATGGTCAGCTTTCCCGTCACGGAATGCGTGAGGATGGCCAGCGGCGTTGCGACGATGAGGAACCCCGCGGCGGCAATGCCCAATGCGGTGGCCGTGTTACGTGGGCTGCGGCCACGGCGGAGCAGAGTCCAACCGAGCCAGACGCCCGTCACGAAGACGAAGGGGATGAACGTCGGTCGCACCAGCACGGCCAGGCCGCTGCAGATGCCCAGCAGGCCTGCGAGCCAGAGGGCCGGTGACTCTGCCGCCCTCAAGAAGAGCAGGATGAGGAGTGCTGCGAAAAAGGCAGCCCAGACGTTCGCAACCGGCTCCGTCTCGTAGAACAGGATCGGGCCGTTGAGGGTGAACAGGGCGGAGGCAAGGAGCCCGGCTGTTCTGTTGAAGGAGCGGGCGGCCAGGACGTAGATGAGCGCGCAGGTTATCGACCCAACCAGGGCGTGGACGATCCGCGCGGCGAGCATGGAACCGTCCGATATCGCATAGATGCCCGCCAGCAGCAGGGGATAGGCGAACGGTTGCCAGAACATCTGCTCGTCCAGCCCCGCGCCGGCGACGATCCTGCGTGCGTAGAGGTCGTAGTTCTGCGCGTCGTGGATGGGGACGCTGAACGTCGGGCTGTCGGAGATGTCGTAGATATAGATCAGCCGAAACGCGAAGGAGCAGGCGAAGACAACGATCCTGATGATCCATTCGCGGCGGGCCGGCGTCATGGGCGCACTATACTGTCGGGCCGTGCCCCTTCAAGGCACCGCCAGGCGGACTTGGAGAGGGCCGACGGCAGTGCGGCCGGGATGCTCGGATGGAGCATCAACGAACCCCCGGGGCTTTCCCCCAGCCTCTCTCCGTCCGGGTATCCGTACACCTCCGCGTGAAGGGACGGCCGGGCGTTTTCCCAGAAGCAGGGCAGCCGCCCCACATTGCTCCGAGGCCCGGCTGCCGCTAGCATAGGATCGTTCGACCCTCGGGCCTTCTGCTCTCCGTGGATCCATCCCGACGATGGTCTATGCGCGGTTGTGACGCAGGGTTCATCGATGGAGCCGTGGTGGGGGCGTGGCCAGAAAAGGAGTTGCAGGTGTCAGAGACTGTTGCGCGGGTATGGGAGCGGCTGCGGCTGCCTGAAGATGTCCAATCGATGCTCGAGCAAGCGCCGCGCGTCCGCGTTCCCTGCAGCCGACAGGAGCTCATCAAACTCGCCCTCGGGGGGGGCGATGCGGACACCTTTGAGGTGGAGTACGACGTGCCGGGGATCGGGCGCGTCCGCGAGGCGACGGTGGTGCGGTGCCGGAACGGCGTGGGCGTGAACTACACCGACGCGTACATGCGCCGGCGCGATCCCGACTGCATGGTGGTCGCCGATGCCGGACCCAGTGACAAGCCGCGCTTCGACGAGCGGTTTTCCGGCTCGTTCCAGGATCTCCGCCGGCACATCCTGGATTGGCTCGGCCAGCAGGACCTGCTGCTGCTGCCGTTCATGGCCGGCAGCAATCACCTGGGTTACGACGCGCTCCTGATCGCCCCGACGAACGCCGCGTTCTTCGCGACGGCGCTGGCCGACCTGCAGGGGATGGTCGCCTGTGGAGAGGTGCCGGAGGGTTTCAAGCCCCGCGCCATCATCTACCTCGCCCCGCCTTTCCGTCATACACATTGCAGGGGTCGGCAGATCGTCGTCCACAACCGCGAGTCGGGCCTGCACGAGCTGTTTTCGCTGAATTTGTACCCCGGACCGAGCGCCAAGAAGGGCGTCTACGGCGTGTTGCTCTCGATCGGTGAGGAAGAAGGGTGGATCACCGCCCACGGGAGTACGGTGCAGGTCGTCACCCCTTACGACAACATCCTCACCATCATGCATGAGGGGGCGAGCGGCGGCGGCAAGAGCGAGATGCTCGAATACGCCCACCGCGAGCCGGACGGCCGGCTGCTGCTCGGCGAAAACATCGTCACCGGAGAGCGGCGTTACCTTGTCCTGAACCAGGCGTGCACGCTGCGCCCGGTCACGGACGACATGGCGCTGTGTCACCCGGATCTCCAGCAGGCACACCGGAAGCTCGTCGTCACCGATGCCGAGCAGGCGTGGTTCCTTCGTGTCGATCACATCAACCACTACGGAGTGGATCCGCACTACGAAAAACTCTGTGTAGATCCACCCGAACCGCTCGTGTTTCTGAACTTGTACGCGGCGCCGCGTTCGACGTGCCTCATCTGGGAGCACACGGAAGACGCTCCAGGCAAGCGATGCCCGAATCCGCGCGTGATTCTGCCGCGGCGGATGGTCCCGGGGATCATCGACGGGGCCGTTGAGGTGGATGTGCGGAGCTTCGGCATCCGGACGCCGCCGTGCACGCGCGAGAAACCCACCTATGGGATCGTCGGGCTGGTGCATTTCCTGCCGCCGGCGCTCGCCTGGCTGTGGCGGCTCGTCGCACCGCGCGGCCACTCGAACCCCAGCATCAGCGACAGCGAGGGGATGGCGAGCGAAGGCGTCGGATCGTACTGGCCGTTCGCGACCGGTCGCCGCGTGGACCAGGCCAACCTGCTGCTGCGGCAGATCCGGTCGACGCCGGGCACGCGCTACGCCCTCATCCCGAACCAGTACCTGGGGGCGTGGAAGGTCGGATTCATGGCGGAGTGGATCGTCCGCGAGTACCTCGCCCGCCGCGGCGTGGCACGGTTCCGCGAAGGGCAGCTCTCGGCGGCGCGGTGTCCGCTCCTGGGCTGGTGCATGGACTACATGCAGTTCGAAGGGACGCAGCTCACACCCTGGTTCCTCAAGACCCACCTCCAGACGGAGGTCGGCGAGGACGGCTACGACGCCGGCGCGAAGATCCTCACCGATTTCTTCGTGCGGGAGCTGCGACCGTACCTCAATGAGCCGGATCTCGATCCGGAAGGGCGGCGTGCGATCGAGGTGTGCCTCGACGGCGGAAAAATCGAGGATTACGAGAAGGCCCTGTCCATCCCCGACGCATCGGCCTGGTCGTAGGCCGGCGTTTTCATCATCCGGCAGTCACAACCGGCGTGTGCCGGCGGCGTGCGAGTCTGCGTGCCGCTACGAGCGTGCCCGCGCCCAGCAGGAGCCCCGACGCAGGTTCCGGCACGGGCGCCTTCAGGTGCTCGGCGTACTGCACCGAGGCGCTGGTTCCGAAAACGAAGCCGGCGGAGCCGTCTCCGCTCCCGAAATCGGCAAGCGTGGTTGCCGTCAAGCGGTACTGCCCGAACGGATCGAGGACGCCGGGCATGTGAATCCCACTCTCGATCCGCCCGGAGGACAGGAGCAGCTCTCCGGTCCTCATGTCATGGAGCACAAAGCCGCTGACGTGACCCATTTCTGACCAGGCCGCCAGTTCGAAGGGTACGGGTTCGCTGCCGGTGCCGAGGAGCCACGTCGCGTCGGCGGCGGAGCGGGCCTGCCCCCGTCCGCAGTCCTCCGTCAGGGCCAGCAGGCCGAAACTGGGTGTGAAATGCATGCCGAGATCCGGCGCGGCGACGGGTCCGACCCGGGCGAGGGCCGAGACCGAGTAATGCCAGGGTGCAGCCGGCAGCCGCCCGGACTGCTCGAGTGCGAGATCAGCGAATGCCGATCCCTGGTGGCTGCGCGACCACGCCTGCGAAGGCCCGTGCAGGTGGCGACCCAGGACGATATCGACCGCCGCGTTCGAGGACGCATCGAGGATCGTCACCGTCGGTACGCCCAGCGCTCCGGTCGAAGCAGCAAGCAGCAGGCAGACGCACAGCGCATGTCTTTCACGCATTTCCGCGGAACCCCCTGATCTACACAAAACCCCGAGATGCAGGTCCGGCATGATATCGGGGATCCACTCCGCGATCCAGCGGGATTTCGCGCATTTTCCGCGATTTACGCTGTTTTTTCGCGTATTCTTCACCCAGGTGACACAGTTGTGACACTCGCTGAAATACGTGTCACCTCGTCCGGAGGGAACGCCGCGGAATGAACCTTCGGCGGCAGATGCGGGGCATCACCCGGGCTGCGCGCGAGAGGGTGGGGGCGCCGGCGCCGCCTGTCCGGGGGGAGCAGCGGGATGTCAAAACGCCTCAGGCGTTCTTACCTTCGAGCCGGGCCTGGGCGGCCGCCATTTCCTGGGCGGTGGGGGCCCGGCCGCTTTGCATCATGTCGATGAAGCAGTCGAACAGGTAGGTGGCGTCATGCGGGCCCGGGCTGGCCTCGGGGT
>CAZJTF010000257.1:0-10509 GCA_964548565.1 uncultured Planctomycetales bacterium
ATGGAACTCGGCGGGCTGCGCCCGGAGTAAAAAGTGAGAACTCACAACCGGCATGCAGATGGTTCGCAACGGCCGGAGGATTTCGCCGCCTGGCAGGCACAGCGTCGGCATGAGCTGCGAGCCCTCCTGGGTGATTTGCCTGAGGCGCGGCTGCCGACTGCGCGGACGCTCGAGCGCGAGCAGCGCGAGGGGTACGTCGTCGAGCACCTGGAGCTCGATTTGAACGGGATTGAGCCCGTCCCTGCGCTCCTGCTGCTGCCGCATGGTGCGTGCAGTCCCGCGCCGGCTGTCATTTACATGCACTGGCACGGCGGCGACTATGACACGGGCAAGAACGAGCTGCTCACCGGGCGCGATGTGTTGCCCGCTTATGCGCCGGTGTTCGCCGAAAAAGGCATCATCGCTCTGGCGATCGACAGCTGGTGTTTCGGCGGGCGTCGGCATGACATGGAAGACGGCCGGCGCGGCGAGGCCGACACATTCAAGCAGATGCTGTGGCAGGGCCAGGTTCTGTTCGGCATGATGCTCTTTGATGAATGGCAGGCGCTCAATTACCTCTGCAACCGTGAGGACGTGGACACAGGCCGAATCGGCACGTTCGGCATCTCGATGGGCTCAACGAAGTCGTGGTGGCTGGCCGCCATCGACGAACGCATCCGCTGCTGCATCGACCTGTGCTGTCTCACCGACTTCGATGCCCTGATCGCGAGCCGCGGGCTCAGTCTGCACGGGCTGTACTACTATGTGCCACGGCTGCTGAAGCACTTCGACACGGCCGGGATCAATGAATTAATCGTGCCCCGGCCGCGCCTCAGCCTGAACGGGCGGCGGGACCCGTTGACTCCCCCGGAAGGTGTAGAACGCGTCAGGGCCCACCTGGAGAGTCTCTACGCGCGCTATGGCCAGCCGGAAGACTGCCGCGTCGAATTGTTTGACAGTGTGCACGAGGAGACGCCGGAAATGCGGGCCCTGGTGCTGGAGTGGCTCGACCGGTATCTCGTGAAATAGCGAGGGGCGAGTAGCGAACAGGAAACCGCGCCGCGATTCGCGCGGTTCGGCTGGCCTGGGCGGCTGGGGGCGGGTACAACGGTCGCATGACATTCTCCCCGAAACGTCTGCTCCCGTCTTTCGCATGGCTGCTCGCTTCCCCCCTGGCGGCAGCTCAAACAACACAGCCTGATTCTCTGACAGTCCACATTGACCCCGTCACACGGTATGTGCACGTGACATACCCGGTTCCGGATACGGCCGGCGATGCCGTAACGCTCCGCTGCAGTTGGTCGCCTGCGGGCGAGGAGCGGTGGCGGCCTGCACGTGTGCGCCCGCTCATCTCCGAGACGGCCCTTGAACTCGCGGACGCCGATCGTTGGCACGCCTGGATGCAGGAGGGGCGGGTCACGGAACGACGCGCGGCGGGCCTGATGCGCACGCTGGTTTTTCAGCCCTTTCCCGGAGCGGAGGTGGACGGGCGCGTCAACGTAGACTTGCGGATTCAGATCGAAGCGTCGTCGGGGTCATGCGCGACCTACACCACACGCGTGACTGCCGACAACACCGATGTCGTGACCGTATCCGACTGGACCGCCGTCCTGCAGGCGGATGCGGTGATGCGAGCGGAGTCACCCCGCAAAGAGGGCTGGACCTTCATCCCGCCGAGTTCCGGCGGTCCCGGGCGCCTGGCGGGGCAGACCTCCGGCGGGGCGGCACTTCGGCAGCTCACCTATCCGCTGGATCTGCGTGGTACATACGCCATCTTTGTCTGCACCACCCTGGGCACGGGCAGCGGGGCGGTTCGGATGCGACTGTCGGGCGAGGAGGCAGTTGACCGGCTGCAGTCGAGCCGTGCATGCGAGGAAGTGCTCTGGAAATGGACCACTCTCGACCGTCAGCACCTGGTGATTCGCCAGCCGCACGATCATCACGGGCCCGCTCGGGCGGATCTCAGCTATGTGCGCCTGGTGCCGCTGACGCAGGCGCTCGTGAAGCAGCTCGACGCGCCGTCTGAGGGCCAGTCGGATCGGTTTGTGGCCACCTACTGGGAGCCGTACTCGTGGGCATTCAATGAAGACGTGCAGGAGCCGCTGCAGCACCGGCTGCCTCTGGCCGCCTTCGCCGATGCGCGCGTTGCGCTCGTCGACACGCAGATCGGGCGTATCGGGATGAAGGTTGTTTACGAGTCGCGGAGGACCGATCCGCTCTTTTTCAGCACGATCGGCGACCCCGTTCCCGGCGAGACCCAGCCGCGCACGGACAACGTCGGCCGTATGCAGCAGTACACCAACACGCTCGGCACGGAGCTGCGTTACGCGGCTGAACTCGGCCTGAACCTCCACGCGAATTTCGGGGCCGGTGCCTGCTACGTTGGCACGCCCCTGCAGGGAGACATCTCGAAGATGCATCCGGACTGGCGCCGAGGCAATACGCTCCGCTACGAACTGCCCGACGTGCGCCAGTACGTCCTGTCACTGTACGCGGAGGCGCTGGAGATCGGTTCGCCGGGCATTTCCATCGACTTCTGCAGGTACCCGGAGGGCATCGACGCGCCGGAGACGGCAACTCTCTTGCTACGCGAACTCCGCACGCTGGCGGACGAATTCGGCCGGCAGCGCGGACGGCGCATCCCGATTCTCGTGCGTTTTCCGGGCACGGGCGTGCGGCTCCACGAACGGTTCGACGCTGCCACATGGGCGCGCGAAGGGCTGGTCGACTACCTCTGCCCGAGCAACATCCAGGGACGGCACCTGCATATTCCGATGGAGCCGTATTTCGAGGCCGTCCGTGAAACGGCATGTCGCCTCCTGCCGGCGCTCGACGGGATCGCCTGGGGCCCGGCATTTCCAGGACCCTTCCTCTGGCGCGTACGGCAGGTGTACGAGCAGGGGGCTCCGGGCATTTACATTTACCAGGCAGACGCGCGGATCCTCGGCAGTCCGCGTGAACGCCGGTGCATGCGGCTCCTCGCCAGCAGCGAAGCTGTGCGTGAGTGGTGGAATCACGATGCGGAGCAGCGCCCGCGCTGCAGCAAGGGGATCTACCTGTCGCGACCGGAGGCGCCGGATGAGACATGGCATTCCTACGAGCGAATCCGGCCGTGGCTTGAAGGAGTTCCGCTTGGACCGGTTGAGTTTTACCTGGATGGCACGTTCGTGAACCGCTGCGAGGCGCCACCGTACGTGCTCGGATCGGAGGATGGCTCGGCCGATCGCGTCGTCCCAAAAGGAAAGCATACGTTGCGAGTCCGTGCCCGGGACGGTGACGGCTGGCTCGAGCAGGAGTTCATAGTCACCGGCGGGTGATCACACGTTCCGCTCACGGCTCGCAGAGCGGGTCGACAGGCCGATGCGGGCCGGTCCAGCACGCCTGGAAAACACCGAAGTCATCCATGTCCACATCGCCGTCCCGGTCGGAATCCGGTGAGATCCTGCCTTGTGGATCGGCAATCGCCGTGCAGCCTGCGGGAACGTGTCCGACGTAGGAGACGGTTGGGCCGGTGGCACACTTCCTGAACGCAATCACGTCATCGAAGTCAATGTCGTCATCCAAATCGAGGTCGAGCGTTTCCGCGTGACTGAACTCGTACGCTCCGATGTCGACAGTCGCGCCGAGCACACGCGGGTAACCGCGGATATCAGTCGGTACGGGTTCGGTTGTGTTCCCATCCTGATCGATGTCGGAAACATCGGCGGGGATGCCGCTGGTCAGGCCGTGATCGGCCGCCGGCGATCCCGGTCGCAGGCGGAGGTCGTCATCCACCGTGCCGAGAGTTCCGTCCTTGCCGTCCGCATCGAACAGCAGGGGATTGCTGCCGCAGTTTCCAGTGCCGCCCAGGCTGCCGGTCCAGCCCTGGATCATGCAGTAGCTGATGGAGGCGGTGCCACTGTTATTGCGAATCTGAGCGCTTTGGCCGCTTCCGCCCTGGTCCCAGTTGCCCCACAGGATTGTGTTGATGAATACCGGTGTACTATACCAGCTCGACACGCCGCCCCCGGCGCGCGCGGAATTGCCGCTGAGCGTACAGCCGATGATAGAGGTGTTGCTCACGTGGTTGTGGATCGCGGCAGCGAAATCCGCACCGTTCCCGCTGAACACGCAATTCACCAACAAGGGGCTGCTCGTGTGGTTGAAGAGCCCGCCGCCGCCCTGAACGGTCGTGTTTCCCAGGAAGAAGCAGTTGATGAACGTCGGCGCGCTGTGGTCGACGCTGACGCCTCCGCCGTACGTCTGGGCGGAGTTGCCGATGAAGGTGCAGCGCGTCAGCGTGGCTGAACTGCTCCCGAAATGGGCGAGAGCGCCTCCGGTAGATAGGGTTGCCCGATTCTGCGTAAAGGTGCAGTCTGCCACCAGCGGGTTGCTGTGGTCCGCGTTATGCATCCCGCCGCCCAAGGCTGCCGTGTTGCCGCTGAACGTGCTATGGCTCACCGTCGGCGCGCAGTACCCCGTGTTTCCCATCGCGGAGCCGATGTTTTCGCTGAAGACGCACCGGAGAACGGCGGGGCTCGCATACCACTCGTTTGCAATACCTCCACTCCATTCGGCGACATTGCCCTGGAAGGTGCAGTCGTTGATGATCGGTGAGCTGAACGCGTGGTTGTAGAGGCCGGCACCCCAGCGGGCATGGTTCTGCGCAAACGCGCAATGCGTGACGACGGGGCTGCTGTACCCGTTGTTGAGCATGCCGGCGCCCCATGTGGAAGCGTTCAAGGCGAAGAGGCAGTTTCTGACGGTCGGATTGCCCTGAGCGTTGAGCAGTCCGGCCCCGCCGTTATCCAAAGTGTACTGGGCATCGGCGTTGCCGCCTGCCACGATAAAGCCGTCCAGGACAGCCGAAATGTCTGTGCCACTGCCAGTGACGATGTGATAGCTGTTTTCGGTATTGTTGGCCCAATCGGGTCTATCGTCGCCTGCAAGATCGCCGCTGAGCAGGGTAGGGTTCGTGATCGGGTCGGGGCTGCGCTGTCCCCGATCGCTCTCACTGCCTTTGAAGCCTCCGTATACCGCGACGCCGCTGACGAGTTGAAATGTCTGCGAGGCATCGCCGCTCGCGCGATCCGGTCGATACACGCCTGCCGCTACCCAAATTTCGGTCACGGCTTCGTTGCACGTCGACGCCAACTCGAGCGCGTCTTGAAGATCCCGGAACGCATCAGTCCAGGTACCGCCGTTGTCGGCTCCGTTGGCGGAGCGGTTCACGAATAGTGTCGCAGGGGGGACCTGGTCGTCATCTTCGACAGCCAGAACTTCCCCGGCTGGATAGCCCGCGGCGAAGAGGCGGATCGTCGCGCGGCCGTTCAGGTAATCAGCGTCCGGGTGGGCAGTCAGCTTCACCTCCTGCGGCGCCGCATAATTGCTCGAGTCGAACGTCAACACCGGGGGGCCCTGTACGTCCACGTCAGGATCGCCGGCGATGCGAGAGACTGTAACGTCAACAACCGCTGCCGGATCTGACGGGAGTGCGACGGTGAGCACCGCCGTTTCAGCTTCGGGGATCACGATGCGGTGAGCGCTGACGATCAGGCCCTGCACCTCGTGCGGGCCCATGTCAACGATCGGGAACTGTCCTCGGCCCCTGTCCGGAGTGTCTGCGTCATCCATGAAGCGACGCAGTTCATCGAGATCGAGGGGGACGGATTCATCCCGATCGCCGTCTTCGTCCACGTCGGCTGCATCGGGGGGAACCCGACCGTTGTTGCCGGCGTCGATGCACGGGGAGCTGCCCTGCAGCCTCAGGTTGTCGTCGAGTGTGCCGGCGGTTCCATCCGGGCCATCTGGATTCTGAAAAAGCGGATCGTTGGCGATGTTTCGGAACCCATCCCAGCCGCCGCCAATACAGCTATAGCTCACCGCAGGGGCCTGGCCGCCAAATGCTGCGGTCGCACCACCCTGCCCGTCGAGGTTCCCCCAGACAATACAATTGGCCAGCGTTGCCTGACTGGTCTGAGCTGAGTAGACGGCCCCACCCTCTGCTGCCGTATTCGCACGAAGTGCGCAATTGGTCAGGATGGGGCGGCTGGTGTCCAGAAGGCTAACGGCGCCTCCGAGTTGTGAGGCGGAGTTCCCGCTGAATACACAGTTCACCAGGTGCGGGGACGCGCTGCTCCTCACAATGACCGCGCCACCATCCTGGGCGGAGTTACCGAGCAAGCGGCAGTTGGACACGTATGCCGTCCCCGTGCCGGCGCAGGCGATAGCACCACCGGAAAGAGCCGTGTTGTTGTGAAAAAGGCATTCCGAGAGTGTCACCGCGGAATCAGCGGACAGCGCGCCGCCGAAAGCTGCCGCGGCGTTACCGCGAAAGCTGCAATTCGCCACCCGCGGGCTGCTGTTGCGGATCAGTATGCCGCCACCCGACGACTCCGCGTCGGCTCTGTTTGCGTTGCCGCCCGAGATTGTGAAGCCGTCGAGCACAGCCGTCGTGTCTACGGAATCCGCCGTGACAACGTGGAAGCAATTCTCCTCGTTATTGGCAAAGGGGGACGTATCATTGCGGGTCAGGTCTCCAGACAAGATCGTTTCCGCGACTGCAAAAGCGCGACGGCGCGGGTCAAAGGAGGCAGGATCTTCGCTTCCGGTGAAGCCGCCGCGCAGTGCAACGTGACTCACCAGTTGGAACGTGGCGGCACGGCTCGACGTACCCTCCGGGTGACTGCACGTGCGGTCCGGCAGGTATGTTCCAGCGGCCACCCAGATTTCGGTGACCACGCCGTTCGATGCACGCGCCGTCGCCAGCGCGTCCTGCAGGTACTTGCAGGCGGTTGCCCAGCTCGTCCCGTCTCCGCATGTGGGCACGCGACTGTCGACGAAGAGGATGGAGGCGCGCACGGATCCGGGTGAGACGCCCTGAGCCGCCAGCAGGGCCAGCCCGATTGTCAACGGCGCGATTTTCCAGTGACGGTCTTGTCGGCTGCGCATCGACCCCTCCAGGATCCAGTGTGGGCGACAGTGTCGCGTGTGGTCTGCGAGGATGTAGTGATCACATCCGGGAGGCAGTCAACTGCGGGCGGGCAACGCCGCCTTTCAACACGTCGACATGTGTCTGGATGTCAAATGTGGCGATCAGATTTGTGCGGTACGCATGGCACACCGCCATTGTGCAGCGTATGTGATGACATCGGGCCGCTCAAGCGTTTTCCAGGCTTTGCACCGTCTTTTTGTCTGTCCACGACTCCGGTGCTCCGTAAATGGTCGGTTCCGTCGGGTTCAGGTCGGGACTGTCCGTTCCGACGGGGTCGGCATGGCTTCGCGTTCGGTGGAGAGGGCGGGGAGCGGGGATGTCTCTCAAGGCGCAACCGGAGGTTGGGCATCGGGACGCCGGGTTCTGTGAGGCTCACGCCTGAGGACGAGAATCTGCATGCGCGGACGCACTGGATCCCGAGATCGAGGGCTCCGTGGGAGAAGCAGGCGGAGATCGTCGATCTGAAGCAGCGTCTCGAACGCCTCCAAGGTCGTCATGCGGTTGGCCGAGAAACCTTGAGAGGCGCCGCGCGACAGCGCTATCAGTGTGTTCGGGATCGGGGCTGTAAAAAGACCGACCCCCGCAACGTCCAGGACTGGCGTGCGGGGGCTTGAACGGTCCGAAATCCGCGTCGGAGGTCTGCTCGCTTCAGCGGGACCGTCTGCGACGATTCAGGGCCATGGCCGCGGCTGCCAGCAGCGCGAGAGTGGCCGGCTCGGGGACCTGTGCGACCGAGAACAGCGGAGATTGCCCGTCGGTCAGTTCCAGCAGGTTGGTGGGCATGAGAACCTGATCGAACAGGTTGCCCGTCGGCTCTCCACCCAGAATGGCCGCGAGGATCGAGCTGTTCACGAGAGTCGCCACTTCTTCGTCACTCAACAGTTCGCCGGCCTGGATGCGTGCCCGCAACTGCTCGGCGGTCTTGCCGTACTCGGCCGCCTTCGTCGCGCGGCCGGTGAGCTTTGAAAACGGGTTTTCGGTCCCGGCTGCCGCAAAGAACGGCTCCGTCAGGGCCGCGGCGGCATCGATCAGGATATTGCCGGAGATATTGATCGGTCCGATGTCGTAGTCGAGGGTGCCGGAATCAACAACGAGGAAGCCGTCCGTGGCAAAATCGCCGCGGTTTGAGATCTGTACGCTGGCGTCGTAGAAACCCAGTGCGTTGATCGTCGTATCGATGTTGATCAAAGCCGAGCCGGTTGCGGTCACATCCTGGATGCCGTTGTTGATGTTGAAGGTGTAGCTGAGTGGCGATCCCGCGGAGTTGAGCGAGAAATCCACCTTGGGAATGCCTCGCATGGTGTAACCGGCGGAGCCGCGGAGCGCGCCGGTGAGCGTCAGATCGGCGATACCAAAGTCGAAGCGGCGGTTGTTCCAGAAGGCGTTGGCGTTGACGGTAATGCCGTCGCCCAGAAGGTTGCGCTCGCCGGAGAAGCCGAAATCAAACAGTGCCAGGCCGCGGGCGATGTCCTTGTAGAGTTCCGCCTGCGCGGTGCCAGCACACAGAAGCACGCAGCTGGTGGCTAAAACAAGCACGCCCTGACGCATTCGGTTCATATCCTGTCTCCGTGCTCGCTCTCGGCACTCGGAGTCTCGAACAACACGTTCGGTCGCCGGCCCTGTGAGCAGCGTCGGACCCGTACAGTCTGTCACATCCGGCACGGGGACGTCAAGCGATTTCGCACCGCGCCGGGAGCATCCGTTGCATACATCGGCCAGGAGGCGGTGGACGTCCACGCGAATTCCGGCCCGATCCTGCAAGGCAGGGGGTTTGGCGGGTGACGGGTGCGAATTGTGGCGTTCATTATCGGGCCTTGGGCGATCTGTACGAAGATCGCGACGGTGCTCAATTCTTGCTTGCCGGAGAAATCAGCCCGTCACGCGTGCACTGTTGGCACGCGCCATGCGCGGACGTGCACGGTGGCGAACGAGCGTTTGCAGGGTCATCCCTGCTATTTCGCCATGGCGGCCAGGAAACGCAGGACGCAGCGCGTGCCGGTTTCGAAGTCGCGGACGTGGAAGAACTCGTTCGGGCTGTGGAGATTACAGTCGGGAGCGGCGAATCCGAGCATGATGCTGTCGGCGCCGAGGACCTGCCGGAACATCGGCAGAATCGGCAGTGTACCGCCTTCGCGCGCGAAGACCGGGGGCTTGCCATAGCTCTCCTCAAGGGCACGGGCCGCTGCCCGCATGCCGGGGGAGTCGAGCGGGGCCATGTATGCCGCCGCTCCGCCGGAGCCTTCGATTCGCAGCCGGACGGAAGGCGGGCAGGCGCGGCGGACGGCCTCGTCAAAGGCGTCCGAGATCTTCTTCGGGTCCTGATTCGCGACGAGACGCATGGAAACCTTCGCCGAGACGCGCGAAGGGATGATCGTGGACGCGCCCTCGCCGCTGTAGCCACCGTAGATTCCGTTCACGTCGAGCGTGGGACGCGCGCCGCATCGCTCGGCAGAGGTGTATCCCTCTTCGCCCCATGGAGCAGGGCTCCCGGTCTGGGCGAGCAGATCCGCGTCGGACATCCCGTACCGGGCGAAGCTCTCGCGTTCCTGCGGGGTGAGAGGCACGACGTCGTCATAGAAGCCGGGAATCGTCACGCGATTCTGCTCGTCATGGAGCGAGGCGATGATCCGTGCGAGGATGTTGCCAGGGTTCGCCACGGCGCCGCCATAGTGGCCGCTGTGCAGGTCCTTGGATGGTCCGTCCACGTACAGATGCTTGTAGACCAGGCCGCGCGAGGCGTACGCCACCGCGGGCGTGTCGTTGTCGAACTTGCTCGTGTCGGACAGGACGACGTAATCGCACGCCAGTCGTTCGCGGTTGGCCTGCAGGAAGGTGCCCAGGTGGCGCGAGCCGATTTCCTCCTCGCCCTCGAGCAGGAACTTGACGCGGACCGTCCACGGCGCACCGGTTGCCTTCCAGCACTGCATTGCCGCCAGATGTGTCATCACCTGGCCCTTGTCGTCGGCGCTGCCACGGGCGAAGATCGCGCCGTCGCGGATGGTCGGCTCGAACCCGGGCGAATCCCAGAGCATTTCGTCGCCGAGCGGCTGGACGTCGTAGTGGCCGTAGACCAGGACGGTCGGCTTGCCAGGGACCGGCCCGGTATCCGCGACAACAACCGGGTGGCCGCCGGTGTCCATGACCTCAGGATGCAGGTCAGCGCGGGCCAGTCGTTCGCGGATCCATTCCGCACACCGCACGAGTTCGTGGGCATATTGCGACTGGGCGGAAATCGTCTGAAACCGCAGGAACGCGAGCAGATCCGTGAGGTACTCCTGGCGCTTCTGGTCAAACACGCGAATGGCCGCTTCCACGGACATGGAGATCTCCTCTTCGTCTGCAGCGCGTTTCCGCCGGGCACCGCATCCGGTGCAGGAGGCAGACTCGCTCCTGGCCGGCAGCCGCGTGGCGGTGGGGCAGATGATATGCGACCCGAGTGGTACGATGCCACCTCTGCAAGAAGTGGGCCTGCGCGGTGACATGGTGACAGGTGACAGGGGCGTTGCGGATTGCGGATTTCGGATTGCGGAACGGAACGGAGAGCCGGGTTGCCGAAC
>CAZJTF010000258.1:0-10423 GCA_964548565.1 uncultured Planctomycetales bacterium
GCTCGGATTCCTGGATCGTTTCGCGCCGTTCGATCGTTGTGATCTTTTCCTCGCTGCAGCCGCTCGAGAGCAGCAGAACAGCCGGGGCCGCCAGGACGGCAAGCGACAGAATCATGCGAATCATGGGTTTCTCCTTGCCCGAAGGCTACCGGGCGCTGGCCATCTGACCGGCCCGCATCTGGTCACGCAGCACGCTCCAGACCTGCATGCCCGGCACGCTTACCGTCACTTCGGCGGTGCCGTCCCCGGCGAACGTGGTCTTATCGACGGTGGCTCCCACCAGCACCGCATCCATGAGCGCGCGGATCTCGTCGTGCTCGGCAACGAAATCGCGGACCGTCGTGTTCGACGAAATCCGCAGTCCGTGAATCTGCTCGGCCAGCCGGCGCTTGGCGTCGGTCTCGGCGGCCCGGGCCGCCAGCAGCTTGCCCTGCGGCGTCCCTGCCTTCTCCTCCGGCGGAACGCCGTGGCCGGTCGTGGTGATCGGAGCGGCAGCCCAGTCAGGAATCCGCGCCTCGGGCTGCTGGATCCGCGCGTTGTATTGCCGGATCGTCCGCGCGGGAGGGACGCCCATGCCCGTCGCCTCGAACATGTCGGTCTTGATGGTCTTGGTGATCTCGGAGATATCCGTGACCTTCACGTTGCCGCACGTTCCGCAGCGGGTGTGCAGTTCCTTAATAGTCGAGACGACCTTCTCGACCGGCACCGCGACCGTCACCTCGGCGATCGGCTCGTCATCGTGCAGGTACGTGCGGACGATCGACGCTCCGATGATTGTCCCCCGCGCGGCCGCCTGGATCTGGTCCGACTCGGCCACGAAATCCTTCACCAACGTGTCGGATGTGACCCGCAGGCCCAGAATCCGCTCCACCAGCTTGCGCTTGGCATCCACTCCCGCGGCGCGAATGGCCATCAGCCGCCCCTGGGTCCCGATCGCCTTCCAGAGATCCGGAATCGGCGGCTCCGGCGGAATCGGCGGCCCGCCGAGTTGCTCGGCCACGCCCTCGGGCAGCTCCGGCGGCAAATCTTCACGGGGGGCACCCATTCCCACCACGCGAATCACGTTCCGTTCGGCACGGTTCGTGATCTGCTCGATATCTTTGGCCTTGATCTTGTTGCCTTTATAGTGGCGGGTGTGGATCTCCTTGATCTCCTGCACGATTTTTTCGACCGTCACCTCCGCCGGCACCTCACAGGAGAGGTCCTCGTACCAGCGCGGCGCGCCGAGCCGCACGCCCTTGATGAAGGCGTCCATGGCCGCGCGGATTTCATCGCTTTCAGCGACAAAGTCGCGGACAGACGTGTCCGAGGTGATCTGGAGCCCCTTGATCGCCTCGGCCAGCTTCCGGTAGGCATCAGCCTCGGCCGCCCGCTTGCTCAACAGCTTCTTCTGAGCGCTGACGGTGTCCACCACTTGAGCCATCGCCGGGGCCATCACCCCGCAGATGAGAGCGGCGGGCAAAATCCAGCGTCCACATCGCATACGTTTCTCCTTTTTGCCTCATGCAGCGAACGTCGGGCGCGCGCCCGACGTCCGGGAAAAGAGCAGACCGGCACAGGCCGCCTGCTCAGAATGAGACACGTTGACGCCCCTGGCGTTAGATCCACGCGGGCCGCAAGCCCGATGGCCGCAGGCGGAGCCAGCCGCTCTGCGTCGTGGTTGTTGCAGCCCCGGCCTGGGCCGGTGCCGGCCCGCTCTTGACCAGCGAGATACATCCCCGCCGCGCCCTCGTCAACCCCGATGCCGCGATGCCGTGGCGATGCTGGATCATCTCTCTCCAGCAAGGTTCCTTTCAATGTAACATCCGGAGCCTCCCGCGTGTCGCCGACAACAGTGCCGCTGCGGCAGCGCGTGGCTTTCGATCCCGATGCAATCCGGTTAGAATCCCGCTTCGTCCGATACGTACGTACAACCGGAGCACGCACGATGCTGCTCACCGCGAGCCACAATCTGCGCAGATCCGCCGCGTGCCTTCTTCTGACGATGGGCGGGTGCCAGTGGTTCGTGGACAGTGCCGACCGCCAGGTATACAACCTCATTGAAAAGCGGCAGTTGCAAGCCCTCGGCGAAACCCACGATTCCCGGATTGATCAGGAACACGTGCCGGTCCGACCGGACGACAGGGCATACGAATTCGTTCCGCGCCCCGTGGACCTGACACAGGCCGAACTGCCAAGTGCCACCCGTCCCGCCGACACCCGCCCCGCAACCAGTGCTCCGGCGGACCTCACGGAGAGCGGGCCGTCGCCCCTGGCGCCTCCCACGCCTCCCATCGAGGCGACCGCGCGACCCATGGGCGGGATGGGGCCTGGCGAGACTGCGCTTCCGACGCCCCCGGAACTCCAGCCGCTCCCCGAGGTCACACCGCCACAGGAGCTGGTCGCCACGACCCAGCCGGCGCTCTCGTTTACCGATGCCGCGATCGCGACGCGTCCCTCACGCAAAACGCTGACGCTCTCGGACTCGCTGGCCTACGCCTTCCAGCACTCGCGCGAGTTCCAGTTCGCCAAGGAAGATCTGTATCTCTCCGCGCTCGCCCTGACACTCGAGCGGCACCTCTGGACGCCGCGCTTCGTGAGCAACATCGAGACGCAATACGCCAATTACGGCCAGATCCGCGACTTTGATCACGCCATGTCGGTCGTGGCAAACGTCGGTGTGCAGCAGCGGCTTCCTCTTGGCGGCCAGGTGACGGCCCAGGTTATCGACACGCTGATGCGCGACCTGACCCATCACATCACGTCCGCCGAGACAGGGGCGATGATCCTCCAGGCGGATATCCCGCTGCTGCGGGGCGCGGGCCTCGTGGCCTATGAGTCGCGATTCCAGGCGGAACGCGACCTGATCTACGCGGTGCGGAACTTCGAACGGTTCCGGCGGAATCTCGCGGTCGAGATCGCCGGGGACTTCCTCAACTTGCAGCAACTCCGCCAGCAGATCGACAACGCCCGCGAGAGCGTGAAGGTCTTCGAGCAGGAAGTGGAGCGTGCCCGCGGCCTCTGGCGGGCCGGCCGGCGCATCCAACTCGAAGTCCAGCGTGCCGACCAGGACCGGCTGAAGGGACTGACCAGCCTGGTCGCGGCCGAGGCGAATTACGAAAACACGCTGGACCGCTTCAAAATCCGCATCGGCATGCCTACCGGTGAACCGATCGACGTGCCGTACCCGCCCGACCCCGCCGGCCTGCAACCGGGCGCGGCGTCTCTCGAGCATGTGCAGACGCTCGAAGACGCGCTGCTGCCTCCGGCAGTGTCCGAGGACAAGGCGGTCGAACTCGCGCTCCGTTTCCGCCTGGATCTGCTCAACACGCAGGACCGCATCGACGACGCCGCCCGCGGGGTCAAGATCGCCGAAAACAACCTGCTGCCGGACCTGGACGCGACCGGCAGTGTACGTATGGACGCCGATCCGAACCGGCTGGGCACCTGGAAGTACAACACCGAACGCACCACCTGGCGCGCGGGTTTGAACCTCGGTCTGCCGCTGGACCGCGTCGCCGAGCGGAATGCGCTGCGAAGTTCGTTGATTCAGAAACGCCGGGCGGAACGCACGTACGAGGAGAACCGCGACCAGGTCCGCCTGCAGGTGCGGCGAGCCCTCCGCGAGGTGGAGCAAGCCCAGGCGACCCTCGAGATTCAGATCATCAACCGCAACCTGGCGATCCGCCGTCGTCAGGGTGCCCGCATTCAGTTCGACAAGGGCATCGTCAGCAACCGCGAAATCGTGGATGCCGAAAACGAGCTGCTGGATGCCCGAAACCAGCTCGCCCGTGCGCAGTCCGCGTTACGACTGGCAATTCTCGCGTTCCGGCGCGATACCGAGACACTGCGGATCGACGATTCCGGGCAGTGGGCGCTCACGAATTCAGGCACGCCCCCGGCCGACCTCTCCGCCCCGGCTGGCCAGGGGGGCTGAAAAACGGTACAATCCGGCTGTGCCTATTCGTGCGGAAAGGATATGACGGCGTGAGCCCTCCGGATACCCAGATGACGCTGACCGCCGCTCCTGTCGCCTCGCCCGGCGCCGCCTCGGACGCCTGGCCGACAAGTCGGCCCATGTCCCGCCTCCGGCGGATCCCCCGGAACGTCTGGACCGTGGCCATCGTGGTCCTGATCGGCGTGATTGCTTTCACGTCCGCGGGACGCCTGCTGCGTCCGTCGCCCATCCAGGACATTACCCTGTACACGGTCGCCCAGCGCAGCTTCCCCGTCCTGCTGGAGGAGAAGGGCGAACTGCAGGCCGCCAACTCGATTGACATCCGCTGCGAACTCGAAGGCAAGTCGACGATCATTTACCTTATTGAAGAAGGAACTCACGCCAAGAAGGGCGACCTGCTCGTCGAACTCGCGAGCGACGCCATCGACGAGAGCATCCGCGAGACCGAGATCAAGGAGGCGAACGCCCAGGCCGCCTACGAGGCCGCCGTCAAGGAGCAGGAGATCCTGCAGGACGAGAACGCCAGCAAGATCCGCAAGGCTGCCCTCGCCCTCGAGATCGCCGAAATTGCCGAGAAGAAGTACAAGGAGGGTGACGCGGTTGAGCTGCGGCAGACGGCCAACCTTGCGCTCGAGAAATGCAAATCCGTCCTCAAGCGGGCGGAAGAAGACCTCAAGGACTCGACCGACCTGTACCAGCAGGGCTTCGTGACGCGCATCGACCTCGAGAACGACCGCTTCAAGGCGTTCGAAGCGCAGCTCGAGCTGAAAAAGGCCGAACTCGCGCTGGACGTGCTCGAAAAGTACACGATACCGATGAACCTCCGCGAGAAGGAGTCGGACGTCACCGAAGCGCGCAAGGAACTGGAGCGCGAGAAGAAATCCGCCGAGGCGTCCGAGGCCAAGAGCATGGCCGACGTGGCAGGCAAGAAGAGCGAGCTCCAGATCCTGAAAGAGAAGCTCGACCGCCTGCGCGACCAGAAGGCAAAAGCCAAGATTCTCGCCCCCGCGGATGGTCTTGTCGTGTACGCTCGCAGCGGGAGCTGGCACAGCTCGGACCGGCAGATCATGACCGGTGCCTCCGTCTTTGAGCGGCAGTCTCTCATCGAACTGCCCGACACCAGCTCCATGATGGTCGTGGTCCGGGTCCACGAGGCGCAGACGGAGCATCTCAACGTCGGGCTTCCCGCGGTCATCGAAGTCGAAGGCTTCACAGGGCGGCGCTTCACCGGCACCGTCTCCAAGATCGCGGTGCTCGCGGATTCCCAGAACCGCTGGCTGAATCCCAACCTGAAGGAATACGAGACCGAGATTCTGCTCGACGGCACGTTCAAGGACCTCAAGCCGGGCATCACGGCCCGTGCGCAGGTTCAGCTCGCCCAGCTCTCCAACGTTCTGGCGGTGCCGGTTCAGAGCGTCTTCGGGAAGGGCAATCGCTACTATGTTTTTCTGCAGGAAGGGGAGTCTTCGCGTCCCGTTGAGGTGACGATCGGCCTCGCCAGCAACGAGTACGTCGAAATCAAGGATGGCCTCAAGGCCGGCCAGACGATCCGCCTCGCGGTTTCCGACGAACTCAAGCTGATGCTGCCCGAGACGATCGGCCCCGAGAAGGCCGAGGTCAAGCCGCTTGCGGCTGCGGCGGCCGAGACGCCGCGGGCGGAGCCGGCGAAATCTGAACAGGGTGAATCCGGTCGCGCCGAGGCGGGTGATTCCGGAGAGGCACGTCCGCAGGGCTCCGGCGATCGCTCCTCCTCCGGCGGGTCACGCAGCGGCTCGCGTTCTCCCCGAGGTGATCGCCCGCCGCGCAGCGCCCGCTAGCCGGAACGGTTTTCATGACACCAGCTTCCTCGACGACCACGACCCCGTCTCGTGCCCCCATCCACGCCTACAACGGGCCGGAGCTGCACACCGAGAATATTCTCGAGCTGCGCAACGTGGTGAAGATCTACGCCAAGCCCGGCACCGACGTGGAGGTGCACGCCTTGCGCGGCGTTTCGCTCGTTTTCCAGCGCGGCGAGTACGTCGCCATCTGCGGGCACAGCGGATCCGGCAAGAGCACGATGATGAACCTCATCGGCTGCCTGGATCGTCCAACCTCCGGGCAGTACCTGCTCGGCGGCCAGGATGTCTCGCGCCTTGACGATGACCAGCTCTCCGAGATCCGCGGCCAGCGGCTGGGCTTCGTGTTCCAGAACTTCAACCTGATCCCGCAGCTGACCGTGCTCGAGAACCTCGAAGTGCCGCTCTTCTACCAGGGCGTGGCTCCGCACGTTCGGCGGGAGCGTTCGATGCGCCTCATCGAGCGCGTCGGCCTGGAGGAGCGGATTCATCACCGCCCGATGGAACTGTCAGGTGGTCAGCAGCAGCGGGTGGCCATCGCCCGTGCCCTGGTGAACGATCCGCTGCTGCTCCTGGCGGACGAGCCGACCGGTAACCTCGACACCGCCACCGGTGACATGATCCTGCAGGTCTTCGACGAACTGCACCGGGAAGGCAAGACGATCATCATGGTAACGCACGAGCCCGACGTCGCCGCGCGGTGTCGCCGTGTTGTCACCCTTCGCGATGGCCGCATCATCACGGACACACTGAACCGGAGGGGATGAGCATGAGGCTGGCTGCTGCGGCACTCCTGGCGCCGTTCGTCTTCGGTGCGGCGGCGGAAGCGTCGGGGTGGCGTGCGGGTGTCGCTGCCGTTGTCATCACGCCGGATGAACCGCTCTGGGCGGCCGGCTACGGCGGGCGTAACAAGCCCGTGCAGGAAAAACTGCACGACCTGCATACCAAGGCGCTGGTGCTTCAGGACGAGCGCGGATCGCGCCTGGTGATCGTTACCACCGACCTCCTCGGCCTGCCCGCGGAACTGGCGGAGGCCATCGCGCGGGAGATCGGCGCCCGCCTGAATGTGTCACGCGAGAACATTGTCCTGACCTCCTCCCACACGCACTGCGGACCGGTGCTGCGCGGTTCGCTCGTGGATATCTATCCACTCGACGAT
Organism: uncultured Planctomycetales bacterium; assembly: GCA_964548565.1. GTDB lineage: Bacteria > Planctomycetota > Phycisphaerae > UBA1845 > PWPN01 > CAYLLT01. The sequence goes on from CAZJTF010000258.1 coordinate 6,935, forward strand.
GAGCAGCGGGCGGCCGTCGATCGCTACTCCGTGCGGTTGCAGCCCCTGGTTGTGCAGGCGGCGGTGGAGGCGGCGTCCCGCTTGTCTCCTGCAAGGCTCGCATGGGGTGTGGGCGAGGCGACATTCGCCGTCAATCGTCGCAACAATCCCGAGAAGGACGTGGTTGAAGGATACGTCGCCCGCGGGCCGACGGACCACGACGTGCCGGTGCTCCGGGTGCAGGGAGCCGACGGCTCCCTCCTGGCGGTGCTCTTCGGCTACGCCTGCCATTGCACCACCATGGATTTCTACCAGTGGTGCGGCGATTACGCAGGCTTTGCCCAGGCAGATCTGGAAGCAAAGCACCCCGGGGCTGCAGCGCTGTTCGTAGCGGGCTGCGGCGCCGATCAGAATCCGCTGCCGCGCCGGAAGATCGAGCTGTGCCGCAAGTACGGGCGTCTGCTGGCGGACGGAGTGGACCGCGTGCTTTCCTCGGAGATGCGTCCGCTCACGGGGACGCTCGAGGCCGCGATGCAGCGTGTCGAACTGGCCTTCGATCATCTGCCCACCCGGGCGGAACTGCAGGCCGAGACGCGCTCGTCGCACCGCTCGACGGCCGCCCGGGCGCGGCGCTTCCTGGCGGAGCTGGACGCAGGCAGGAGCCTGCCCGCCTCCTATGCGTACCCGATCCAGGCGGTTCAGATCGGTCAGCTGACGATGGTGGCGCTGGCGGGCGAGGTGGTCGTTGACTACGCGCTGCGGCTCAAGCGCGAGCTGGGGGCCGAGAACATGTGGGTGGCGGCATACAGCAACGACCTGTGTGCGTACATTCCCTCGGAACGGGTCCTGAAGGAAGGCGGCTACGAGGGTGACACATCCATGATCGTGTACGGACGGCCCTCGAAGTGGGCGCCGGGGCTCGAGGATCGCATCGTTGCGGCCGTACGGACGGCGGTCGATCAGGCGCGCGGAAAAGCGACACGTCCCGCCGGCGGATGATCCGGGCTCCTACGGCAGACGATCGGCCGGATTGTCTTCATCGTCATCCGTACGTTTCCAGCTTTCCGCCTCGTCCATGTCGTCCATTTCCCGCTCCATCTGGCGGAACATCTTCTCCTGGATCGGGGCGAGACGGTTGTAGACAGCCAGGGTCGCCTGGTATGCGCGGACCATCATGTCGATCTTGACCAGCTGCCACTTCTGCAGGCACTCGGGTTCCTTGATGTTGGTGAAAGGGTCACAGCGGAAGCCGGCCTGGCCACCGGGCCCGCGCACAAAGAACTCGCATTCGCTGCACTGGATCATGGCATGACCCTCCCGAGAAATACCCATTGTAACCGGCGGGCTACCGCGGCGTGCACCATCCTCAGATCTGCTGCTGGGGCAAGTCTTGAGCTGCAGTACCGCCGGCCGGGGCTGAACCGTGGCGGGTGGCGGGCTCGGTCTACCAGATCACGTCAGGCAGGGTCTTCTTGATGTTGTCGGGGTCGCCGTCGAGCTGTTCCTGGATCTCTTTCTGGTAGATGGGCTGCCGCTCCTCGAACCGGTCGAAGTCCTGCTCCATCCAGTCCGCCACCTTGTCGGGGTTCTCGAGCGAGCGGATCACGTGCTCACGGAAATCCTCCCCTGCCAAATCCATCGTTCCCGCGAGATTCTCCTCCCGCCTGCCCTCGATCTCCTCGAGGGTCTTGAGCGTCCAGCGGAGGTTCTCTTCGCGCTGCGTAATCCGCTGCTGGTGAGCCGGATCTTCGCACCCCGACAGGGCGATGACCAGGCAGAGGGGAACGATGAGCAAACGCGTCATGACGTCTCCAGTCGACTTCGCCGGATCCAGCCGGCGCCCCGCCGCCCATAGGCGCGGCCACAGGCCTTCCCCTCCCCGATAACGGGGCAGTATACCTCCCCGCCGGGCAGGTGGGAGCAGGGTGATTCCACCCAGTCTGATACATCGGTTTGCCCCGGGCAGATGCGGGACCCCTCGCTTCCGGCAATTTCATAGCCCCTGCTGCGTTTATCTCATAAGCTGACGGTTTATGGACGCTGCTAAACTGGCAGATGTGGTCGCACGCGCCAAACGGCGGGATCCGGCGGCCTTTGACACGCTGGTCGATCTGTATAGCGCACGTCTGTACGGCTACTTTTATCGGCTCACCGGATCCCGCGACGACGCTGACGACCTGCTGCAGGACCTGTTCGTCCGGCTGGTTCGGATGATCCGGGATTACGAGCACGACGACCGGCTCGACGCCTGGATTTTCCGGATCGCGACGAACCTGGTGCGGGACCGGGTGCGGCGCTCGCGGACGAGGCGGTCCATCGGCCTGGCTCGAGGCAGGGGGGAGGCAGACGAGGACGGCGACGTCCTCAGCAGCGTACCCGATGAGGCGGCCGCCCCGCCGGGCGCCCGGATGGACACCGCGGAGCAGGTCGACCGCCTGCAATCAGCGCTCGGGCAGCTCCCCGAGCCAGAGCGCCAGGTCATCCTGCTGCGGCATTTCTCCCAGCTGACGTTCCGGGAGATCGCCGACCTGATGGGCACGCCGCTCGGCACGGCCCTGGCCAGGGGCCATCGCGGACTCGCGAGGCTACGCGAACTGATGGGCGACCCGCCCCCGACAGCATCGTAAAGGAGGGACCGCCGTTGGCGGACGGCTCTGGAAATGCAGCGGAAAACGAGACAGAGATGAATCAGGACATTGACAAGCTGCAACGCCAGCTCGATTCGGAGCTTGCCGCCTTGGCCGGCGCCCTCGATGTCGGTCCGTCTGCGGCCAGCCTCGTCAAGGCCCGCCGGGCCATCCGTATGGCCCTCGATGAGACAATTCTCGAGCAGGTCGAGCACCCGCAGGCCTCGGCCGGGTTGCTGGAGCAGATCCGCCGGTCGGTGCGGGCTGCCTTGCGACGAACTCCGGGCGACACCCCGATCCGGCGCATCACCGATGGCCCCGGCCAGCGTTTCTGGTCCCCTGTGGCGGCCGCCGCGATGATCCTCCTGTCTGTCGGCTTGATCCATTACGCCGGCCGATCGCGCCAGCCAACCCACATGATCGAATCGGTCAGCGTCGATACCTTCGTCCGTGCGTCGGCACGCGTCCTCGCGGACGACCCGTTCCACAGAGACGTCTGGACCGAGTTGGAATCCATTGAGGCAGCCGTCGAGTCCGCCAGTCAGGCGAACCTCTCGGAAGAGGACGAGCTGCTGCAACTCGGGAACGACATTGAGGAACTCCTGGACGAACTTGACCTTCCCGACAGCATGACCCGCGGACCCGGGCACTCAGGAGCGCAGGCATGAACGCACGACATCTGCTGGCGGCAACCGCGATCCTGGCGACGGCATACGCTGCCTCCCGCGGCGGCGACGCGGGTCAGGCCACGTCGCGCCCGGCGGACAGCGGGTTCGCGGCTCCCGGAGGACGCCTGCGCCCGGCTACGCGCCCCGCCCCGGCTCGCGCTCGCCAGGAGCGGGAGGCCGCCCGCCCGAGGCGTCCAGCCCGTGCGGAAGCGGGC
>CAZJTF010000259.1:0-10419 GCA_964548565.1 uncultured Planctomycetales bacterium
CGTCAGCAGAGACCAGGACGGCGGTGAGAGCCTCAGGAAGATGCGATTGCCCTGCGTGAGCAGGGGGGCAGCAGGCTTGACACTCCTGCCCGATCCTCAGTAGGTTTCAGGAAGAACTGCTCCGGCAGAAGCTGCCGGTGCACCTCTGTTGGCCAGTTCCGACTGGATGCAGCCGAACGCCGAAGGCTTCGCACTGCAGCCAGTGACGCGTTCCGCGGAGCCGCGGCCATGCGATCCTTCGCGATCGGCAATCCCCGGCGAGCCGTTCAACCCCGCCGCTGCGGCGAAGGCTGCCCCACACTCATCCTGGCGAGCATCGGCTCCTCCTCGGCTGAGGATGACATCGACGTCGAGTTCGAGAAAGCGCGGGTTGCGGAGGCAGCCGGCGCCGACGTTGTGACGGATCACAGCTTCTACGGTGACATCCCCGCGCTGCATCGCCGCATGGCCGCGGAACTCGGCACACTCGTTTCCACCGTGACCTGCTACGAGCTGGCCGCCCGTGTTCCCGGCGCCGATTACAGCCGGATCTCGCCGGACCTGCCGGTCTCGATCCTGCTCGAGCAGATGCAGCGTGGCATGGACGTCATTACCGTGCACGCGTCCCTACGCCGTGAGCACCTGGCGCTCCTGCCCGGCGCGCAGCGGCTCATTCCGATGACCAGCAAGGGCGGCGGCATCATGTCCGCCTGGATGCGCAGCCGCGGCGAGGAGAATCCGTACTACGCGCAATTTGACCGCGTCCTGGACGCTTGCGCCGCATACGACGTCACGCTCTCGCTCGGCACGAGCTTCCGGCCGGCCACCGTCTGCGATCATTGCGACCGTTTGGTCGAGATCGAACTCGAAACGATGGGCCAGCTCGTGGCCCGCGCCCTCGACCGCAACGTTCGGGTGATGGTGGAGGGGATCGGCCACGCCGCCATCGATGAGATCCCCCTCTACGTACAAGCCGCCAAGCGCGCCTGCCTCGGCGTACCGTATCGGGTGCTTCCCATGTGCACGGATACTGCCCTGGGGTTTGATCACATCTCCGGCGCGATCGCCGCGGCCGTCGCGATTGCTGCGGGAGCCGACGCGGTTACCTGCATGAGCCGCGCGGAGCACCTCGGCCTGCCCTCCATCGAGGACCTCAAAGAAGCGGTGATTGCCACCCGAATTGCCGCTCACAGCGGCGAACTCGTGAAGCTGCGGGATTTCAGCCGCGATGAACGCATGTCGAAGACCCGCTGGGCGCATGGTTGCCGGGGTGACTGGACGGCCGCCATTTGCCCTGAGGAGGCGCGGGAGGCACTGCTGGCGCGCGGACGCCTTGGGGCTCAGCAGGTCCAGTGCGATATGTGCGGAAGCCGCTGCGGTATTCTCGGCGGGCGTGCCTCGGCGGACTCACCCGGGTGACAGCCCTGCTTCACTTGTCCGAAGTTGAGACACCAGCTCTACTTCCATCCAGACGAAACTCGGGAGATTCTCGGAGTTTTGTGCTTGTGTTCACGTTCACTTGTGATATATTTCACATACTACAAGTCCGGAAACTCCCGGTGGCGCGGCGGTCTGGACACCCCGGATCCTGTGTCATCGTCGTATGTTGTTGCAAGCAGTTGTGTGTGTAGTCCCTGGTCCCCGGCGGATGCGGCACCCGTGCCGCGGCGGAGATGGTGCGCGCTTTCAGCCAGCGCCGCCGGTCTGAAAGGGGTGGTTGTATGGTCAGCGCTCGAACAGCCGAGCAGCGTCAGTACCTCGAAAAGCCGGGTCTGGAGGCGCTGATCGCCATTCTTCGCGAGCAGGGCTACACCGTGCTCGGGCCGACGCTGGTAGACGGTGTCGTGTCGCAACGCCCGATCGAATCCGCGCAGCAACTTGCCCGCGGGATTGGCGATGATCAGAACGCCGGGCACTATCGGTTGGCCGAGGGCGACCCCGAGCTGTTTTTCCAGCATGGCCTCGGGCCCGACGGTGCGAAACGGGCGTTTTTCCCGCCCGTTCAGACGCTGTTCAGCCTGCATGTCGACGGCATCCGGTTCGTGCTCGACGAGGGGCCTCCCGAAGCGCCCAAGCTCGCCTTCCTTGGCATTCGGCCGTGTGAACTGGCCGCCATCGCCATCCTGGATCGCGTTTTCGGCACACACGACCCCGGAAAATTCCGCTGCGAATCGAACCCGTACTACTCGCAGGCCCGGCAGGCGGCGATGTTCATCGCCGTCAACTGCACGAAGCCGAGTGGAACGTGTTTTTGCGACTCAATGGGGACCGGTCCCGTGGCGGAGAGCGGCTTCGACCTCGCCCTGACGGAGCTCCGGGCGGGGTTCGTGGTCGAAGTTGGTTCTCCGCGCGGGGCCGAGCTTGTTGGCAGGCTGCCGGTGCGCCCGGCGTCTTCCGCGGAACTGGAACTCGCAGAACTGCGCCTGGAGCAGTCACGCACGCAGATGGGCCGGCAACTCGAGACAAACGGCCTGGCGGAAGCCCTCCAGCGCGGTATTGAGAGCCCTGTCTGGGCCGAGATCTCGAAGAACTGTCTGGCTTGCGGCAACTGCACCATGGTCTGCCCGACCTGCTTCTGCGCGAGCATCGTCGACTCGAACGATCTGCCGGGCAAGGTCGCGACGCGTTCCCGGCGCTGGGAGTCGTGTTTCACCCACCAGTTCAGCTACACGACGGCCGGGCCGGTGCGGAGCACGATTCGTGCCAGGCACCGCCACCACCTGATGCACAAGCTGAGCACCTGGGACGAGCAGTTCGGCGTCAAAGGCTGCGTCGGCTGCGGGCGATGTATCACCTGGTGTCCGGTGGGTCTCGACATCACCGCCGAAGCGGCGCGCGTTCGGAAGGACCAGATGGTCGAGCCCGCCCCGGAGGAGAAGACGCCCATCCCTGCGCCCCCGATCTCCCTGCGATCCGGAGATGGTCTGCGAATCAGAGAGGTGACACGATGAAGCTCAAGACCGCCCCTTCCCGGCCGGAGCCGATCTGCGGCAGCGAGACGATGTTCCCCGTGCCCGTGCAGATCGTCGCCGTGCGAGAAGAGAACTTCAACACGCGGACGTTCACCATGTGCATCGAGGATCGCACCGCCCGCGAGCTGTACCGGTGGATTCCCGGGCAGTTCAACATGATCTACGTGCCCGGCGTGGGCGAGGCCGCAATCTCGATCAGCTCCGACCCCCAGGAGACGGAGACGATCGGGCACACGATCCGCGTGGTCGGCTCCGTCACGCGGGCCATCAGCCGGATGGGGGAGGGCGGCGTGGTCGGCCTGCGCGGGCCGTTTGGGCGGGGCTGGCCGCTCGAGGATTTGCGGGAAGGAGACGTCGTCCTGGTCGCGGGAGGAATCGGCATCGCACCCCTGCGTCCGGTGGTCTACTGGCTCCTGCAGAACCGGGACCGCTTCCGCCGGGTGATGCTGCTGTACGGCTGCCGCACGCCGGAAGACCGGCTCTATCGTGAGGAACTCGACCAGTGGACGGAAGACAGCGCGATCGACGTGCTCGTGACCGTCGATAACGCCACCGCCGGCTGGGTCGGCCCCGTCGGCGTCGTCACGCGGCTGCTGCAGCGGATCAAGGTGAGCGCCGAAAAAACCACGGTCTTCGTCTGCGGACCGCGCATGCTCAATCGGGCCGCCGCCTGGGGCTTCCTGCAGCTCCACGTACCGCCGGAACGCGTGTACCTCAGTCTCGAGCGCAACATGCATTGCGGGTTCGGCCAGTGCGGGCACTGCCAGTACGGGCCCAAGTTCGTCTGCAAGGATGGACCGGTCTTCGCGCTCAGCGAGATCGCGGACATCTTCGCGAAGGAGGAGGTCTGACGTGCCCAGAACCCAGTCCGTCTACGGGGCGAACCGTCCCAAGCTGGCCGTGTACAAGTTCTCGAGCTGCGACGGATGCCAGCTCTCGCTCCTGAACCTCGAGGACGAGCTTCTTGAACTCGTCGGCGCCGTCGAGATCGCCTACTTCCTCGAGGCCCGTCGCCGCGAGCTCCCGCCGCCTTACGACATCGGCCTCGTCGAAGGCAGTATTTCCACGCCGGACGAGGAGGAACGCATCCACCGGATCCGGCGCGACTGCAAGCTCCTCGTCGCCATCGGTGCCTGCGCGACCTCCGGAGGGATTCAGGCCCTCCGCAACTGGGCGGACGTCGAGGAGTTCAACCGGACGGTGTACGCGCACCCGGAATACATCCGCACGCTCGATACCGCCACGCCCATCGCCGCGCACGTGTTTGTCGACTTCGAGCTCCGCGGCTGCCCCGTCAACCACCGCCAGTTGCTCGAGTTGATCGCAGCCACTCTCGTCGGGCGCAAGGCGGTGATCCCGACGCACTCCGTGTGCATCGAGTGCAAGCTGCGGGGCCTGGGCTGCCGCCTGGTGGCCAACGGCGAGCCGTGCCTGGGCGCCATCACCCAGGCGGGCTGCGGCGCGCTGTGCCCCGGAGTCGGCCGCCCGTGCTATGGGTGCTTCGGCCCGATGGAGTCTCCCAACATGGATGCCCTCGCTGAGTGCTTCCTGAAAATGGGAATCACCGGCCCCGAGCTGACCCGGATGATCCGATCTTTTAATGGATACCTCGAACCGTTCAAGCAGGCGGGTGATCGCTATGACCGAATCAACAGGACAGCTTGAAAGCCGGACGCTCCGCGTGAATGCCCTCGCCCGCGTCGAAGGGGAGGGCGCGCTGCACCTGGCCACCCGCGACGGCCGCGTCACTGACGCCCGGCTCGAGATTTACGAGCCGCCGCGGTTCTACGAGGCCTTCCTGCGGAACCGCGAGTACCGGGAGGTGCCGGATATCACCGCGCGCATCTGCGGCATCTGCCCCGTCGCTTACCAGATGAGCTCCTGCCATGCGCTCGAGAAGGCGGTGGGCATCGCGGGGCAGATCGATCCAGGCATCCGCACGCTCCGCACGCTGCTCTACTGCGGCGAGTGGATCGAGAGCCATGTCCTGCACATGTTCCTCCTGCACCTCCCCGACTTCCTGGGCTACGAGAGCGCGATCAGCATGGCGGCCGATTACGGGCCGGTCGTGCAGCGCGCGCTCAAGCTCAAAAAGCTCGGTAACGAGGTGCTGGCGGCCGTCGGCGGGCGGGCGGTGCATCCGGTGAATGTCTGCGTGGGCGGCTTCTACAGCGCGCCGTCGCCGGAGTCGCTCAAGGCGCTGCTGCCGGCGCTCAGAGCCGGTCTCGATGACATGGCCGACCTGACAATGATGGTGGCCGAAAAGGTGGAGTATCCGGATTTCGATCGCGACTACGAGTTCGTTGCCCTCCAGCCTGACAACGAATACCCGATGAACCTCGGGCCGATCGCTTCCAGCAAGGGGATGCGCGTTCCGGCCGAAGACTACCTCGACGTGATCGAGGAGTGGCATGTTGCTCACTCGAACGCGCTGCACGCCGTGGTGAAAGGGCGGGGGGCCTACCACGTCGGACCACTTGCACGGCTGGCTCTCAACGCGGACAAGCTCCATCCGCGGGCGGCGGAACTACTGCCGCGCGTCTGCAAGGCCCTGGGGCGCGAGCTCCCGTGGCGCAATAGTTTCCTGAGCCTGCCGGCCCGCGGGATCGAAACCGTGCACGCCCTCGGGGTCGCGACCAGCATCATCGAGCAGTACACGGTGCCGCCCCGGAGCCGGGTCCCCATCATCCCCCGGGTCGGAGTGGGGGCGGCCGCGACGGAGGCGCCGCGTGGCGTCCTCTGGCACCGCTACGAGATGGATGCCCACGGCATGATCACCGCCGCGCACATCATTCCGCCGACCAGCCAAAATCAGGGCCAGATCGAGCAGGACCTGCGGGCCCTCGCCCAGGAGCTGATAGATCGGTCCGACGAGGAGCTCAGTCTCCGGTGCGAGCACCTGATCCGCAACTACGACCCGTGCATCAGCTGCGCCACGCATTTCCTGAAGCTGCACGTGGACCGCAGGCCGTGAGAGTCTGCGTCGTCGGCGTCGGGCGTCCGCGGCACGGAGATGACGCCGCCGGCCTGCTGGTCGCGCGCCGCCTCGCCGGGCGGGGAGCGTGCCGGGTCCAGATCGTGGAAGAGACCGGCAGCGGCATGGCGCTGCTCGATGCCATGCACGGCGCCGAGGTTCTGCTCGTTGTCGATGCGGCGCTTGATGAGGAGGGACCTCCCGTCGGCACCTGGCGCCGGTTCGAGCTGGGCCACAAGGAGCCGGTGGGTCTGGAAAGCACGCTGCGGGACAGCCACACATTGACGCTCGGGGCGATGCTCCGCCTGGGGGCTGCGCTGTATGGCCCGCCGCCCGAGGTGCACATCTACGCCCTTTTCGGCAAACACTTTGCCCCGGAATGCGACCCCTCCCCGGAGGTTGCTGCAGCGGTGGAGCAGGTCGCGGAGGCCATCGAGCAACAGGTTCGGCAGATGACAGAATGACTCCGGGCACGGCTGTTGAGCCCGTCACCGCGTGGGAGGCTTATAGAGCCCGCGCTGCTCGATGAATTCCCGCACGCTGTCCGGCACGAGGAATCGGATCGACCGCCCTTCGCGAATTCGCCACCGGATCTCCGTCGAGGAAATGTCGATCGCCGGCGTCGAGACGATCAGGCTGCGGATCCGGTCGATCTGGTCGGGGGCGAGTACGTCCGCGAGCGCGGAGAGGTCCGGAATTGCGACACCCGCCCGGACGGCCGTCACGATCCGGCACACCTGGGCCATCTCGGAAATCCGCTGCCAGTTGCGCAGGTCCATCAGCATGTCACCGCCGATGATCCAGTAGAGCGTCACGCCCGGCCCCAGCGTCGCGCGGAGGCCCTCGATCGAGCGCATCGAGTAGGTCATGCCTCCCTGTCGCAGCTCGATATCCGTCACATCGAAGTGCGGCTCCCCGGCGATCGCGCGGCGCACCATCTCGAGGCGGTCCTGCGGCGACGCGAGCTCGTGCGGCGAGCGGTGGGGCGGGTACCCGGCGGGCACGAAGATTACACGGGCGAGATCGAGATACTCCTGGATGGCGCGGGCGGAAACGAGGTGCCCGATGTGGACGGGGTTGAACGTCCCGCCGTAGAGTGCTATGCCGCCGGCCTGCATGAAGGCGATCATACCGGACGAGGGATGCCGCCGGCGACTGGAAATCCTGGAACCGCGAAGCCGAAAATGAGAGGTGACAGGTGAGCTCATCGCTTCCCACGGCGGAGCAGGTTGCCGGCGCGCTTGACGCGGCAGCCCGCGGGGAACTCTCGGGAGCCATGACGAGGATCAGGCACTGCCTCAACCAGCTCACTGACGAGCAGGTCTGGTGGCGGGCGGATCAACCCCAGAACTGCATCGGCAACCTGGTGTTGCACCTGGCGGGCAACCTGCGGCAGTGGATCGTGGTCGGCCTCGGCGGAGGTGAGGACACCCGTAACCGCCCGGGGGAATTCGCCGAGCGGGGCGGCATCCCCAGGGCGGAGCTGCTCGCGCGGCTCGAGCAGACGGTGCAGGAGGCCTCCGCTGTGCTGTCGCGGCTCCCGCCGGACGAACTGCTGCGGAAACGCCGAATCCAGGGCTTCGAGTTGACGGGGGTGGAGGCGATCTTCGACTCCGTGCCGCACTTCCGCGGCCATACCCAGGAGATCATCCACATGACCCGTACGCTGCTCGGCGACGCATACCGTTTCTGGTGGGCACCCGCCACGCCCGAGCAGGGCGCATGATCGGACGTGGCCCGTTCTGCCGTGTCGAACATATCTCCCGCGTCCGGTTAGCCGTCACCCCCTGGCGCTCTGACCACTTCTCGGACAGATCCGCCCGGGACCTCGGATTGCTGGCTATGATGACCTGTGGGAGCGGCTGGCAGGGCCCTAGTATCGTGGTCTGCAGGGCCGGCTGGGTACGCTGAGAACCGGTAGTGGAGGGGAGATCGGGACACATGAGGTGCTGCGGCAGCTCGGATTCGCCTTCCACGTCGGCAGGGCTCCTGCCGGATTGGGGTAAACGCCGCGCCCGCAGCTGCGGCGCCGGCAACTCGGCGGGAGTACGATTCAGGGACGGCGGTTACGCGCAGAAAGGGTCTTTCAGCTCTGCAGTTGCGCCCCGGCAAAAAAGAACGATGTTCTTCCGGCCCGCCGGACGATACACCTGCAAGGATGCTGGGATGGGAGGCATCCCTGCCGTTGGACGCGGCTCGTGATCAGTAACCAGTTCGGAGTCGTGATGGAGAGACGCCCGCTTCACTTCTTGCTTGTGGAGGACAGCGACGCCCACGCGAAGCTGGTGATGCTCCAGCTCCAGGACAAGGACGCGCCGATCACGATCGACCGCGTCAGTGACGGCGTCGAAGCGCTGGACTACCTCGCGCGCCGGGGACCCTATGGCGGCGCACGCCGGCCCGATATCATCCTGCTCGACCTGAAACTCCCGAAGGTTGACGGGCATGAGGTCCTGCGCCGCATCAAGACGGACGCAGACCTCCGCAGCATTCCCGTCGTGGTGCTCACGACCTCCGAGACCGAGGCCGACCGCCAGAAAGCCTACGCCAACCACGCAAACAGCTTCCTGACCAAGCCGATCGATTTTCTGAGCTTCCAGCGAATGATGAAGGATCTGCGCTATTACTGGTCCGTCTGGAACCAGCCGCCCGCTGCCGTTTGAAATGGCACGGAGGGTGACAGGTCAGAGCCGCAGGCGACCCCGACTCAGTCGGCGTCGGATTGCTTGCGCAGCAGGGTTTCAAGCTCGTCGCGGAGCCGCGCGGCCTCTTCATACCGCTCTTCCGCCACGGCCCGGTTGAGCTGACGTCGGATCTTGCGGACTGGGTCGGTCGGAAGGTGCCGGCGGACCTCCTTGCGGAGCGCCTTGAGCACCTGGGCCTCGCCGCTCACGCGGTAGGCCTTCGGCTCGCCGAAGCGAATGTAGATTTCCCGGATGCTCTTCAGGCCGGACTCCACATGGGCGAGCGCCGTCCTGTAAGCGCCGGACTTCATGCACGCCAGCGCCTTGCTCCGGCAATGCATCATGATGATGTACGGGCGGTACTGCTCGAGGGCGTAGCGGTCGTCTTCTTCGCTCGCGTACTTGGCGCACATGTCGAGCACGTCGAGGTTGCGACGCGTGTCGCGGGACACCGCCTCGTACTCCTCGAGAACGAAATTCGCGAGATACCGCTGGTAGTACTGCAGAGCCTCTTCGCGGATTTCGCGGCACTCCTCCGGGTCCAGTGCAAATCCCAGGTCGGTGCCGTTCCGTCGCTGATGAGCCTCGAGCCGCTCCGAATGGTACTCGAGGAGTGAGTCGTGCTCGTACGGGCGGCGCCCGTCCGGGCGGCCCTCGACTTCCATCTGGAGGACGCCCAGGTCGACGCGCATCTGGATCTTGATGCGGTTGTCCGCCCCGCGGATCTTTCGGACGTTGATCTGCCCCGGCTCGTAGGGCCAGTCATCGGTTATGGTTCGCAGATCTTTCGAAGGCATAGGCCTCGAGACTCCGCCTCAGGATCCCCTTCCCGCGGCCCCCCCGGGGTATCCGCTTCAACAAATGATAGACAGCCTGCACTCGGGCTTCCAACCCCGACCGGTTGCCGGGGCTCTGCCGCACGCCTAAGCTAGCGAGGCCTTCGCTCGGCGGCGGGCCGGTTTCTTGTTCGGGTGAAAGCCGCTGGGCAGCCATCACGTACAGCGGGTGATCCGGCACGCGCCGGGCGCCACGCGCCGCCAGACCATCGAAAGGAGAACCCATGACGCTGTCCCGGTCCCACCTCGCGGTTCTTGCTGCCGTTGCCGCAGGCTCCGCCTTGACTGCCGTCCTCGCGGCCGCCGATGACGCACCCCAGGCGACGGTCGGACAGGTCGCGCCGGACTTCGAGCTCAAGGACGTATACGGAAAACCGTTCAAGCTCTCGGACTTCAAAGGCAAGATCGTCGTGCTGGAATGGGTGAACAAAGGCTGTCCGGTGAGCCGTCGCTGCCACAAGCAGGCTCGCATGCAGGAACTCTACAAGAAGTACGCGGAAAAGGTGGTGTGGCTGGGAATCGATACGACCGCCGGCGCGAAGCCCGAAGAAAACCGCGTCTACGTGGCTCAGATCGGCATCACCTATCCACTGCTGCACGACACCGACCAGAAAGTGGGGCGGATGTACGGGGCCAAGACCACGCCGCATATGTTCGTGATCGACGCGGACGGCAAGCTGGCTTATCAGGGGGCCATTGACGACGATCCGCAGGGCGCGAAGGAGACGCCCGTCAATTACGTGGCGGCCGCGATCGACAATCTGATGGCCGGCAAGGCTGTCGAGACCAGCCAGACGAAACCGTACGGCTGCGGCGTGAAATATCGCTGATCTGCGGTGCCGTGTCCGATAAGCACGCGATCCGGACGGTGCATGCCACGCCTCCCCGCTGGCGACCGGGCGCTTTGCCGTAAATCGCGTCGCCTCCGCCATTTTCGTGCGGCCGGGGTGGACCACGCAGGGGAAGCGGCAGGG